>NZ_FMHJ01000024.1:0-13264 GCF_900090125.1 Streptomyces sp. WMMB 714 | reverse complement strand
CTCGACCACACAGCGGGCCAGACGCAGCCGTCCGGTCTCGGTCAACGGTGCGTTACGGTGCGGCATGAGGGCCTTCCTGGTCGCCAGGTGTGCGGTTTCGTCGCTACACACCAGGCCAGAAGGCCCTCACCCATTTCAAGATCACCTACCGGTGATCACCGTCACCAACCTCCATGGACAGAACACCTAGGGCGTGTCTCAAAGTAGCGTCGTCCGGCCGTAGGCCGGGGGACGCGGCGTCTGGTGCGTGCGATCGCAAGGCGGAGGGAGGAGAGCGCAGCGGGCTGCGCCGACGACCGACAACGCAGCCAGCGTGCGTGCCAGGCACCGCGGCCCAGACGGGACGTTGAGACACGCCCTAGCGGAGTCCGCCCGCCGCGAAGGTGAGCACGAGGTCGGGGTCGAGGGAGAGGACGATCCCGGCGGCCGCCGTCAGGGCGATGCCCGCGGAGAGCGGGGCGGCGATCCTCGGACGCTGCTGAGGCTCGGCTCCGCCGGCTCCTGCCGCCGCGGGCTTCGCGGCGCCCTCGGCGGGCTCGGCGGGCTCGGCGGCACCCACGGCGACGGGCGCCGCGCCGCGGAATGCGAGCGCGGTCCAGCGCAGGTAGTAGTAGAGCGCGATCACGACGTTCACGGCCATGATCACGGCGAGCCAGCCCAGCCCGTTCTCGACGGCCGTGGAGAAGACCGCGACCTTCGCGAAGAGGCCGATGACGCCGGGCGGCAGCCCGGCGAGGCAGAGCAGGAAGAAGCCGAGAGCGAGCGCGGCGAGCGGGTGGGAGGCGTAGAGGCCGCGGTAGTCCTGGAGGCGGTTGGCCCTGCCGGCGCGGCCGATGTGGGCGACGACGGCGAAGGCGCCGAGGTTCACGGCCGCGTACATCAGCAGGTAGGCGACGGTGGCGCCGGCGGAGGACAGCGCCCGCTCGGGGTGCGTACCGGCCTCGGGCGCGGCGGCGGCGAGCGGCACGAGCAGGTAGCCGGCCTGCCCGACGGAGGACCAGGCCAGGAGGCGTACCGCACCGTGTGCCCGGTCGGGGCGCTGGCGCAGTGCGGCCGCGTTGCCGGCGGTCATCGTCACCGCCGCGAGCACGGCGAGGGCGGGGCCCCAGATCTCGCCGCGGGACGCGAACGCCTGGACGACCAGCAGGACGAGCCCCGAGAGGCCGGCGGTCTTCCCGACGACGGAGAGGAACGCGGCCACCGGCACGGGCGCCCCGACGTACGTGTCCGGGACCCAGAAGTGGAAGGGGACGACGGACGCCTTGAACGCGAACCCGACCATCGTGAGGGCCAGTCCGGCGGAGCCGAGGGGGTTCAGCTGCGGGTCGGTGTTGGTGAGCCCGTCGCTGATCCCCTGGAAGTGGAGAGTGCCGGTGACGGCGTAGAGGAAGCTCGCCCCGAGCAGGGTCACCGCGGTGGCGGTGACCGAGGAGAGGAAGAACTTCAGGGCGGCCTCCGCCGACCCCCTGTTGCCCAGGCGCAGTCCGACGAGCGCGAACGAGGGCAGTGAGGCGACCTCGAGGGCGATGACGAGGGTGACGAGGTCGCGCGACGCCGGGACGAGCGCGGCTCCCGCGGTCGCGGACAGCAGCAGGAACCAGTACTCCCCGGCGGGCAGCTTCAGGTCCCGTACCGCCGGCATGGAGATGAGGACGGTGACGAAGCCAGCCGCGAGGACGAGGAACTGGAGTACGAGCGCGAGGGTGTCCGCGGAGTAGCTGCACTCCTGGAGGCCGTCGGGCAGGCAGAAGGTCGCGGTGTTCCGGGTGCGCAGGAAGAGCAGCGGGACGGCGGCCAGCAGCAGTGCCGCCCCGGAGAGGGGGCCGAGAATCCGCTTGCGGTGCTCCGGCAGGAAGAGGTCGGCGACGAGGACGGCCAGCCCGGCGACGGCCACCGCCGTCGGGGGTGCGATGGCGAGCCAGTCGACGGACTGGGCGGCGGGGCCGGCGGGCGCCGTGAGTGCTCCGTCGGCCGCCGGTGCGTGAACGTGGACGTCGGTCGTGGCGCTCATCGGGTCACTCCAGGCAGGAGGTTCTGCACGGCGGGGTCGGTGAGCCCGATCAGGAGGGCGGGCCAGAGTCCGGCCGCGACCGTGAGCAGTACGAGGGGTGCCCACGCGGCGTACTCGTAGCTGTGGACGTCGGGGAGGCGCACCGTCGCCGGGTCCGCCGCTCCGGCCGCGCCGGATCCGGTCTCCTGGTGGCCCAGTTCGGCACGCTCGCGGCCGCCGCCCGCGTGCCGCGGGGCGTCCTGCGGGTCGCCCATGCAGACGCGGCGTACGACGACGAGCATGTAGGCGGCGGTCAGCAGGGTGCCGAAGGCGGCGACGGCCGTGAAGGTGAGGAAAGCGGGGCGGCTGAGTCCGTCCGCGGGGTCGAACGCGCCGAGCAGGGCGAGCATCTCGCCCCAGAAGCCCGCGAGTCCGGGCAGTCCCAGCGAGGCCACGGCGGCGAACGCCAGCAGTCCGCCGAAGCGGGGCGCGCTGCCGTACAGAGCGCCGCCGCTCTCACCCGAAAGGGTGTCGAGGTCCGTGGTGCCCGCGCGTTCCTTGAGCGCGCCGACGAGGAAGAACAGCAGCCCCGTGATGAGCCCGTGGGCGATGTTCGCGAACAGCGCGCCGTTGACACCCGAGGGCGTCATGGAGGCGATGCCGAGCAGCACGAAGCCCATGTGGCCGACGGAGGAGTAGGCGATGAGGCGCTTGAGGTCGCCCTTCGCGCCTCTGCGGGCCAGGGAGAGGCAGGCCAGCGAGCCGTAGACGATGCCGGCCACGGCGAAGGCCGCCAGGTAGGGCGCGAAGACCTGCATCCCCTCCGGCGCGGCGGGCAGCAGGATGCGGACGAACCCGTAGGTCCCCATCTTCAGCAGGACGCCCGCCAGCAGTACGGAGCCGACGGTGGGCGCCGCGGTGTGGGCGTCGGGCAGCCAGCTGTGCAGCGGCCACATGGGGGTCTTCACGGCGAGCCCGGCGCCGATCGCCAGCACGGCGACGATCTGCGTGGTGCGGCTGAGTCCGGCGTGGTCGCCGCCCGCGAGCGCGACCATGTCGAACGTGCCGGCCTTCAGTCCGACGAGGAGCAGGCCCAGCAGCATCACGACGGAGCCGAGCAGCGTGTACAGGATGAACTTCCAGGCCGCGCGGGCCCGTTCGCGGGCTTCCCCGCCGCCCCAGCGGGCGATGAGGAAGTACATCGGGACGAGCACCGTCTCGAAGGCCAGGAAGAACAGCACGAGGTCGAGCGTCGCGAAGGTGGCGAGCATGCCCGTCTCCAGGAGGAGCAGCAGCGCGACGAACGCCTGCGGGCTGCCGCCCTGGTGCGCGGGCCCGGCCGGGGTTGCTCCGTCGGGCCGGGCGCCTGCGGAGGCGGCCTCGCCGGATCCGGCGGCTGCCGGTACGCGGTCCGCGGAGGTGTGAGCCCCGTAGCTGTAGAGCGCGCACAGGAAGGTGAGCAGCGCCGTCAGCACGACCAGCGGCAGGGAGATGCCGTCCACCCCGAGGTGGAAGCGGATGCCCAGGGAGGGGATCCAGCCGGCGTCCGACTCCGCCTGCACGGTGCCGGCGCGGCCGGTGTCGAAGCCGAGAGCGAGCACGACGGACAGGGCGAGTACGGCACCGGTGACGGTCACGCCGTGGCGGAGCACGGCCTGACCGGGGTCGCGGCCCCGCAGCCCGGGCGGGGCCGGCAGCAGCGCCGCCACCGAGCCTGCCAGCGGGAGGAGCAGCACGCCGACGAGGAGCACCTGCATGACTGTGTTGCTGACGGAGATCACGGTCAGGCTCCCGGGGATCCGGCGGCGACGAGGACGGCGGCCACCGCGAGCACCAGCGACCCCACGAGCAGCGCGCCGAGGTAGGTCTGGGTGTTGCCCGTCTGCGTACGGCGGACGAGCGAGCCGAGGAGCCGGGGCCCGAGGCCCGCGCCGCGCACGTAGGTGTCGATCACTTCGCGGTCGATGAAGCGGACGAGCCGGGCGGCCGCCCGCGTGGGACGCACGAACAGGGCCGCGTACGCGGCGTCGAGGCGGAAGCCGTGGGCGGCGGGGTCGTGCAGCGGCCCGAGCAGCAGCCGGGAGGGGTCGGCCGGGTCGGGCGCGGAGGCGATGTCCCCGTAGGCGGGTTCGTGGGTGGCGATGGCCTCGGCCTCGGAGAGGGCGGCGTCTCCCCGCGGGTGCGCGGCGACGGCGCCCATGGGCGTGCGCGGGGCGGCGTGCGCGGTGGTCTGCCGCCACGCGCCGTAGGTCACGAGGACGCCGACGAGCGCGACACCCGTCGCCAGTACGGAGGTCGCGAGGGACGGGGCCAGGGAGCCGCCGCCGAACCACTCCGGCAGGACGCCGTAGGCGAGTCCCAGCGCGAGGGACGGGAGGGCGAGCACCCACAGCACGACGTTCATGACGGCCGGCTCCCGGCGGTGCTCCTCCGCCGGGACGGGCGGGCCCTCGCCGCGGAAAGCCAGCAGCCACAGCCGGGCCGCGTAGGCGGCGGTGAGGAGCGCCCCGAGCATCCCGGCCGCGAGGACGATCCAGCCCGCCGCGGGTGTCATGCCGGCGGCGGCGTCGCCGAAGGCGGCGTGCTCGGCGGCGGCGAGCACCGCCTCCTTGGAGAAGAAGCCGCTGAAGGGCGGGATCGCCGCCAGGGCCAGCAGGCCGATCGTCATCGTCCAGTAGGCGTCCGGGGCGATCTTGCTCAGCCCGCCCATCCGGGACATGGCGGCGAGGGAGTTCGTACCGGCGGCGTGGATGAGGACGCCGGCCGCGAGGAAGAGCAGGGCCTTGAACGCGCCGTGCACCAGCAGGTGGAAGACGGCCGCGCCGCGGTCGGCGACGGCCAGCGCGCCCGCCATGTAGGCGAGTTGGCCGATCGTGGAGTACGCGAGCACGCGTTTGACGTCGTCCTGCGCGAGCGCGGAGAGGCCCGACCCGACGATCGTGACCGCCGCCAGGACGGCCAGTACGACCATCGCGGCGGCCGACGCGGCGAACACCGGCAGCAGACGGGCGATGAAGTACACGCCGGCGGCGACCATCGTCGCTGCGTGGATCAGCGCGGAGACGGGTGTGGGGCCGGCCATCGCGTCCGGGAGCCAGGTGTGCAGCGGGAACTGCGCGGACTTGCCGGCGACTCCGGCGAGCAGCAGCAGGGCGATGACCGTGGGGTGCGCGAGTTCGAACTCGGCGAGCTGCGACCCGAGACGGCTGGTGATCCCGCTGATCCGGAAGGTGCCCGCCTCGGTGGCGAGGGCGAGGATGCCGATCAGGAAGGGCACGTCGCCGAGCTTGGTGACGAGGAACGCCTTGAGGGAGGCGTCGCGGGCGGCCCGCGTCTCCCAGTAGTGGCCCACCAGGAAGTACGAGCAGATGCCCATGACCTCCCAGCCGACGAGCAGCACGATCAGGTCGTCCGCGTAGACGACGAGCAGCATCGCGGCGGTGAACAGGGAGACGAACGAGGCGTAGCTCGCGTAGCGCGGGTCGTCCCGGAGGTAGCCGGTGGAGTACAGCTGGACGCAGGTGGCGACGGCGCCGACGAGTACGGCGACGAGGGCGGCGAACCCGTCGACGTTCAGGGCGAGTTGGATCGGCAGGGACTCGTCGCCCGTCGGGGTGAGCTCCGCGGCGGCCCGCAGCGGCTCGCCGCCTCCCTGGCGTACGGCGACGAGGACGGCCAGGACCGCGGAGACGAGCGTGGGCAGCACGGCGAGCGGCTGGGCGAACCCGGGGGCGCGGCGCCCGGTGAGCAGGCCCGCGACGGCGCCGAGGAACGGCAGCAGGGGGACGAGGGCGGCCAGGGTCGTGGTGCTCACGAGGTCTGCCTCCCGCTGTCGGTGGTGGCCTGCACGCCTGCCCCCTCCTCGGGTCCGTCCGCACCGGACGCGGCGCCGGTGCCCGCGTCCGGGCCGGTGTCCGTCTCGCGGAGGTCTCTGAGCCGGTCGATCTCGGAGCTGCCGCGCGTGCGGTACACGAGGAGCACGATGGCCAGGCCGATGCCGATCTCGGCGGCGGCGACGGCGATGGTGAAGAGGGCGAGCGCCTGCCCGGTGTGCAGCCGCTCCCGCAGCCAGACGTCGAAGGCGACGAGGTTGAGGTTGACGGCGTTGAGCATCAGCTCGACGGACATCAGCACGAGGATCGCGTTGCGCCGGGCGAGTACGCCGTACAGGCCGACGCAGAACAGCAGAGCCGCGAGTACGGCGGGGTAGGCGAGATGCATCAGCCTTGCGCCTCCCCGTCCCGGCCCGTCCGGCCGTGCCCGCTCGTACCGCCGCCGTGCCCTTCGCCCGGGCGCGCCGCCTTCCCCTTGCGGGAGAGGACTATCGCGCCCACGAGCGCGGCGAGCAACAGCACCGACAGCGCTTCGAACGGAAGGACCCAGCCGC
Organism: Streptomyces sp. WMMB 714; assembly: GCF_900090125.1. Taxonomy (NCBI): domain Bacteria; kingdom Bacillati; phylum Actinomycetota; class Actinomycetes; order Kitasatosporales; family Streptomycetaceae; genus Streptomyces; species Streptomyces sp. WMMB 714. The sequence goes on along the minus strand of NZ_FMHJ01000024.1, from coordinate 6,887 downwards.
GGAAGAGCGCCTCGCCGGTGACACGCGTCGAACCCCTGCCGGAGGTGCCGAGGTCGATCCAGGTGGTGCGGAAGGCGTCGACGACCAGCGTGACGAGGGTGGCGGCGGAGACGAGAGCGGCGGCGAAGGCGACCGGGCGGTTGCCGGAATCGGCGTCCGGCGACGGCCCTATCGGCGCCTTGGTGAGCATCAGCCCGAACAGCAGCAGGACGACGACCGAGCCCACGTAGATCAGCACCTGTACCCAGGCGATGAACTCGGCCGTCAGCAGCAGGTATTCGACGGCGACACCGCCCAGCGCGGCCACCAGCCACAGGGCCGCGTGGACGAGCTGCTTCGTGGTGACGGTGACGACGGCCGCGCCGAGGGTCGCCAGACCGACCAGCACGAAGACGATCTCCACCCCCGTCGGAGAGAGAAAACCGGGATGGGCGGCCGCTTCGGCCACGGCGCCGTGGCCGGCTTCGGTCAGGGTCACGCGTCGCCCTCTCCTTCGGCGCGGCCGGGCCGCTCAGCCGGCGGTGGCGGCGGCGAGTCGGAAGTCGGCGGCGGGGACGCGGACGGGGGCCCTCCGGAGGGCCGCTGCCCCTCTCCGGCCTCCTTGGCCGCGAGCTTCTCGGCGGACTTGCGGGCGGCGGCCAGCTCCTTGGGCTCCTCCGCGGCCGCGTCGAGCGCGGGCGGCTCCGGCACGGTCCACATCCACTCCCGGAGCGTGTCGCGCTCGTGCGTCAGGTCGCGGATGTCGGTCTCCGCGTACTCGAACTCCGGCGACCAGAACAGCGCGTCGAAGGGGCACACCTCGATGCAGATGCCGCAGTACATGCAGAGGGCGAAGTCGATGGCGAACCGGTCCAGCACGTTGCGGCTGCGCTCGCGGCCCCCCGGGGCCGCGGCCGGCATCGTCTCCTTGTGGGAGTCGATGTAGATGCACCAGTCCGGGCACTCGCGCGCGCACAGCATGCAGACCGTGCAGTTCTCCTCGAAGAGGCCGATCACCCCGCGGCTGCGCGGCGGCAGCTCCGGCTGCACGTCCGGATAGTGCGCGGTGACCGAGCGGCGGGTCATCGTGCGCAAGGTGACGGCTAGGCCCTTGGCGAGTCCGGCTCCGGGCACTGCCATTACTGGATCACCACCTTGACGACGCCGGTGAGGGCGATCTGGAGGAGGGCGAGCGGAACGAGCACGGTCCAGGCCACGCGCTGGATCTGGTCCTCGCGCAGCCGCGGGTAGCTGACGCGCAGCCAGATGACGACGAAGGCGAGGACGGCCGTCTTCAGCAGCGTCCACACCCACCCCAGCGTGTCCGCGAACGGCCCGTGCCAGCCGCCCAGGAAGAGCACCGCGGTCAGCGCGGAGAGCACGACGATGCCCGCGTACTCGGCGAGCAGGAAGAGAGCGAAACGCAGCCCGGTGTACTCGGTGTAGGCACCGAAGATGATCTCGGAGTCGGCCACGGGGGCGTCGAAGGGCGGACGCTGAAGCTCCGCGAGGCCCGCGGTGAAGAACACCAGCCCGCCGACGATCTGCCAGGGCAGCCACCACCACTGCCACGCGTCCAGGATGCCCGGCAGGGACAGCGTGCCCGCGGCCATGGCGACCGAGGCCGCCGCGAGCAGCATCGGCAGCTCGTAGGCCATCAGCTGGGCGGCGGTGCGCAGGCCGCCCAGCAGCGAGAACTTGTTGGCCGACGCCCAGCCGCCCATGAGCGACCCGAGTACGCCGACGCCCATCACGGCGAGGACGAAGAAGACTCCGGCGTCCACCACCTGTCCGACCAGGTCGCCGTCCCCGACCGGGATGACGATCAGTACGACGAGGTAGGGCAGCAGCGCGACGGCCGGCGCCAGCTGGAAGACCCTGCGGTCGGCGCCGCTGGGGACGATGTCCTCCTTCTGCGCGAACTTCACACCGTCGGCCACGAGTTGGGCCCAGCCGTGGAAGCCTCCCGCGTACATCGGGCCCACCCTGCCCTGCATGTGGGCCATCGCCTTGTGCTCCGCCTGCCCCACGAGCAGGGGGAGGACGAGGAAGGCGAGCAGGACCGCGAGGAGCCGCCACAGGACGTCGAGCGCATCCATCAGGAACCGCCCTCCGTCCGGCCGCCGGTGCCCTCGCCGGGCCTCTTCTCACCGGGCCCGGGCCCGTTTTCGCCGCTCGTCCCGCCGGACTCGCCGGACTCGCCGCGCTGCGGGGCGTCTCCGGCGTCCCGCTCGTCTCCGCCGTCGCGCTCCTCGCCGCCGAAGGCGGGACGCGCGTCGTGCCACGGCGCCTCGGACGCGGACCCGGCGGGCCGCGGCCCGGCAGCAGGACGGCCCTCCGCGCGCGGTCCCTCCCGCGACTGGCGCTCCTGCTCACCGGCCCGTTCGGCCGCCTGCTCCCCGGCGCGGGCCTGCGACTCCGCGGCCTTCCCGGCCTCCGGCCCGGGCTGCCGGGGCTCCCGCTCCCGCGGGGAGCCCTGCTCGGGACCCTGCTCCGCAGACTCCGGTGCACCGCCCGCCTTGCCGCGCTGGCTGGCCGAGCCGGCACTCGCGGAGCGGCTGCGCCGTACGGGACGGTCCTCCGCGCCGCGCCCCGGTGCCGCACGGCCGGACGCCGCGCCGCCCGCGCGTCCGCGGGCCGGCCGCGACGGCACGGGCGGCAACTGGCCCTTGAGCGGCCCCCATTCGTTCGGGTCGGGCACTCCCGGCGGCAGCATCTGGCGGCGCTTGGGGCCGCCGTGCTCGGACTCGCCGGGTTCCTTCGCGCCCGGCCATGCCTTCGCCACGCGTGCGGCGAGGACGAAGTCCTTGCGCAGGGGATGCCCTTCGAAAGCCTCGGGGAGGAGCAGCGGTGTGAGGCCGGGGTGGCCGGTGAACTCCACGCCGAACATCTCGTGCGTCTCCCGTTCGTGCCACGCGGCACCCGCGTAGACGGGCGTCGCGGTCGGGAGCACGGGCGCCTCGTGCGGGACCGCCGTGCGCAGCAGCAGCCGCTGCACGTACAGGCCGTGCACGGCGGGCAGCAGCACCACGTGCGCGCAGACGCGGAAGCCGGTGCCGGGTTCGTCGACGGCGCTCAGCCAGTCGAAGTAGCGGCAGCCCAGCCGGTCGCGAGCCGTTTCGAGAGCGGAGATCCAGGAGCCGGGGGGCACGTCGACGGTCAGCACGCCGTATGCCTCCTCGGCGTGCGCGCCCTCGCCGAAGAGCGTCACCGCGTCGCGCGGCAGCCAGCCGACCGGGGCGTCCGCGGGCTCGGGGGCGGGCCCCTCCGCGGGCTGCGCGCCGGAAGCGGCGGGCGGCCCGGCCGGCCCGGTCTCGTCGGGCTTCTCGGAATCCGTCACCGGCCGCCCTCCTGTGGCCGCCCGGGCCCGGGCGGCTCGACCAGTCCGCTGGTGAGCGCGGCGGCCGACGGACGGCCGCGTCCGCCGCCTGCGTACCGCTCCGCCGTCGACTCCCGCGCGATCTTCTCCTGGAGCTTCAGTACGCCCTGCAGCAGCGCCTCCGGGCGCGGTGGGCAGCCCGGCACGTACACGTCGACGGGGACGATCTGGTCGACGCCCTTGGTCACCGAGTACGAATCCCAGTACGGGCCGCCGCAGTTGGAGCAGGCGCCGAAGGAGATCACGTACTTCGGCTCGGGCATCTGCTCGTACAGCCGCTTCACCGCGGGCGCCATCTTGTCCGTCACCGTCCCGGAGACGACCATCAGGTCCGCCTGCCGCGGCCCCGGCGCGAACGGGATGACGCCGAGGCGGATGAAGTCGTGCCGGGCCATCGAGGCCGCGATGAACTCGATGGCGCAGCAGGCGAGTCCGAAGTTGAAGACCCACAGGCTGTACCGGCGGCCCCAGTTGAGGATCACCTTCATCGGCTCGGGTGCGAGCCGGGCCAGCGGGCCGAGGCGGCGGGGCTCGGGGAGGTCGGTCGTCGTACGTGTCACGTCCATTCCAGGACGCCCTTCTTCCATGCGTAGAGCAGGCCGACGGTGAGGAAGCCGAGGAAGACGAACATCTCCACGAGCGTGACGCCGCCGAAACCGGGTTCCGCGAAGACCGTCGCCCAGGGGAAGAGGAAGACCGAATCGACGGCGAAGATCACATACAGGAACGCGTAGACGTAGTAGCGGATCTGCGTGTGCGCCCAGCCTTCGCCGACGGGGTCGACCCCGCATTCGTAGGTGAGGAGTTTCTCTCGCGTCGGCACCACGGGCCGCAGCAGCCGTCCGGCGCCGAAGGCAACGGCGACGAAGAGCACTCCGACCACCGCGACCAGCCCGACGACCGAATAGCCGTGGAAGTAGTCCGGCACGTCTGCCCGTCCTCACTCTCTCGCTGGTGGAAGTGCTCGGTCCCGGACGGGGCGCGGGGAGACGCGCCGCCGCCGTTCGGTACGCAGGGGAGTCTAGGGCGTAACGCCGGACTTTCACCGGGCAGGACCTGTGACCGGAAAGCATGCCGTGTGTGCCCCTTTATGGGCCCCTTGCCGCCGGAAACCGCCTCTTGCCATGACCGCACGTACCGGCAGAGAATCGCAAAGCGTCTATCGGGACCTTGACCAATTCCCGGATAACCGCCGGAACTTGGGATCTTGCAGGATGTCATCTCCTCGCGGGTGTCATGGCCCTGACCAGGCGCAAACCCCCCACCGAGAGGAAGAACCGTGGAGAAGAACCGCAAGGTGCTCGTGAGAATCATCGCCGGTGCCGCCGTCGGGCTCACCGCCCTGGGCATGACCGCCGCCGGCAACGCCATGGCCGGCACGGACGACGTCAAGGCCTCGCACTCCGCCACGGCGAAGAAGGACGGCCCCAGCACGAAGATCGTCGGCGGAACCCCGGCCGAGCAGGGCGAGTTCCCCTGGATGGTCCGCCTGTCCATGGGCTGCGGCGGCGCGCTGTTCGAGAAGGACGTCGTCCTGACCGCCGCGCACTGCGTGGACGGCAGCGGCGACGACACCAGCATCACCGCCACCGGCGGCGTCGTGGACCTCGACGACTCCAACAAGGTCGAGGTCAAGTCCACCAAGGTCCTGCAGGCCCCCGGCTACAACGGCACGGGCAAGGACTGGGCGCTGATCAAGCTCGAGAAGCCGATCGACCAGCCCACCCTTCCGATAGCCGAGGACCCGGCCCTCAACGAGGGTGACCTCACCGTCGCCGGCTGGGGCGCCGACAAGGAGGGCGGCGAGCAGCAGCAGAAGCTGCTCAAGGTCACCGTTCCGTTCATCGACGACGCGACCTGCAAGAAGGCCTACGGCGAGCTCGTCGAGGGCGAAGAGCTGTGCGCCGGCGTCGACGAGGGCGGCCTCGACAGCTGCCAGGGCGACTCCGGTGGCCCGCTCTTCCGCAAGGACGAGGCCGGCGAGTTCGTCCAGGTCGGCATCGTCAGCTGGGGCGAGGGCTGTGCCCGTCCCGGCAAGCCCGGTGTCTACACCGAGGTGAGCAACTTCGCCGCGGACATCAAGAAGGCTGCCGGCGAGCTCGGCTGACGCCTGAAGGTTCTCACCGCGGAGCCCGCACGTCCCTGCGTGGACGTGCGGGCTCCGCCGTTTCCGCCCCGGCCCGCCCTGTCCGCGCCTGTCCGCGCCTGTCCGCCGCGGTCGGGCACCGCCGGCGGGAACGGCCGGGAACGCACCGGGACGGAGGTGGGGTTAGCCCCACCGCGTTCCCCCGCCGCACCCCATGGCGCCACCCCCCTGCGCGGTGCAGTCTTGGCGCATGACCGCGAGCGCGTACCGCCCCGGCCGCCAGGAGCAGCCGCACGGAGGGGACCCCGACCAGCACGGCGACCGCCTGCCGCCGCCCCGCGCGGTGGCGCTCGGCGGGCAGACGTGGCGGGAGATCGCGCATCTGCTGAGCGACCTTCCCGTCGGCATCGTGAGCTTCACCTACATCTCCGTCTGCATCTACGCCAGTGCGGCGCTCTCCGTCACCGTGATCGGCCTGCCGCTGCTCGCCTTCACGCTGCTCGGCTGCCGTCAGCTCGGACGGTTCGAACGGGCGCGGGCACGGTGGCTGCTGCGCCTGCGCATCGACGAGCCGAGCAGCGTGCGGCCGCGCCAGCCGGGATTCCTGTCCTGGGTGTGGGCCCAGTTGAAGGACTCGGTTGCCTGGCGGCACGCCCTCTACCTCCTGCTGCGGCTGCCCTGGGGGTGGCTGACCTTCACCGTGACGCTGCCCGCCCTCTTCGTCGCCTGGCCCGTGCTGCCGTGGCTCGCGCGGGGGCTGACGAACGTGGACCGGGCGCTCGTACGCACCCTGCTCTCGCCCTCCGACGAACTGGAGCGGCGCATCGAGGAGCTGGAGTCGGACCGTGGTTCGGTGGCCGACACCGCCGCGGCCGACCTGCGCCGCATCGAACGCGACCTCCACGACGGCGCACAAGCACGCCTCGTCACCCTCGCCATGGACCTCGGCCTCGCAAAAGAGAAACTCCTCGAAGACCCCGAAACCGCCGCCAAAATGGTCGACGAAGCACACGGCGAAGTGAAACTCGCCCTCCAGGAACTACGCGACCTCGCCCGCGGCATCCACCCCGCCATCCTCACCGACCGCGGACTCGACCCCGCCCTCTCCGCACTCGCCGCACGCTGCACCGCCGACGTCACCGTCACCGTCGACCTCCCCCGACGCCCCGCCCAAGCCATCGAAGGCATCACCTACTTCACCGTCTCCGAACTCCTCCAGAACATCACCAAACACTCCCGCGCCACCACCGCACGCATCGACGTCTGGCACACCCCCGACCGCCTCCTCCTCCAAGTCACCGACAACGGACAAGGCGGCGCCCACACCCACACCGGCACCGGCCTCGCCGGACTCACCGAACGACTCGACGCCGTCGACGGCCTCCTCCTCATCGACTCCCCCACCGGCGGCCCCACCACCATCACCGCCGAACTCCCCTGGCG
>NZ_FMHJ01000022.1:0-34359 GCF_900090125.1 Streptomyces sp. WMMB 714 | reverse complement strand
TCCGACTCTATCAGACTCTTGATCCGACTCGTTTCCGAGCAGTGGACCGGTAAATCCGATTTCCCCGGCCGGCGGGGGGCGCCTTCCGACGCAGCCGCCACATTAGTCGCCATCCCCCAGCGACTCAAAATCGAGCCACCCGAAACACCCACCGAACCGATTCCATAAGCCACACAAGGCACAACAAAACCAGCCCCGCGAACCGGGGAGACAAACAAACCCAGAGACTGCCGACGAACGGCAAGAGCGCCACCACAAGCACCACGGCTTCGCGGCAACTGTTCGAGCTTACACCACGCCCGGAGCCACCCCAAAACAGAGCCCCGGGCCCGCTCTCAGCCCTTCCCGGACGCGAGTTCCCTGCTCCGGTCGCGTGCGGCTTCGAGTGCGTCCAGGACTGCGGCCCGCACACGGTGGTTCTCCAGCTCCCGGATGGCGTTGATGGTCGTGCCCGCGGGGGACGTGACGTTCTCGCGCAGCGTGACGGGGTGGTCTCCGCTGTCGCGCAGCATCGTCGCGGCTCCGACAGCGGCCTGCACGATCAGGTCGTGGGCCTTGTCCCGCGGGAGTCCGAGGAGGATGCCGGCGTCCGTCATCGCCTCCACCAGGAAGTAGAAGTACGCCGGGCCGGATCCGGAGAGGGCGGTGGCGGCGTCCTGCTGGCTCTCCGGGACGCGGAGGGTCTTGCCCACGCCGTTGAAGATCTCCTCGGCGAGCGCCAGATGGGCGTCCGTGGCGTGGGTGCCCGCGGAGACCACCGACATGGCCTCGTCGACCAGGGCCGGGGTGTTCGTCATGACCCGGACGACCGGTGTGCCGTGCTGGAAGCGCTCCTCGAAGAGGGAGGTGGGGATGCCGGCGGCGCCGCTGATGATCAGGCGCTCCGCAGGGGTGTGCGGGGCCAGCTCGTCGAGCAGGGGGCGCATGTCCTGCGGTTTGACCGTGAGGATGAGGGTGTCCGCGCTCTTGGCGGCCTCGGTGTTGCTGACGGCCTCGACGCCGTACCGCTCCCGCAGTTCCTCCGCGCGTTCGGGGCGGCGGGCGGTGACCATGAGACGGGAGGGTGACCAGCCGCCCCGGAGCATGCCGGAGAGCAGTGCCTCACCGATCTTTCCGGTGCCGAGGACGGCGACTTTCTGGGTCATGGAGCGGTTCACCTCGTCCAGTGCGTACGCGTGCTCCGCTCATCCTCGCACCGGTGCGGGGGCCGCAGCCGGAGCGTCCGGCTGGTGGATGCCCGGCCCCGCCCCGGTCGGGGTCATGCCGTGCGGCGGCGGAGAGTGGCCGCTCCGAGGCAGAGGACGAGGAGGGCCGAGCCGCCCACGATGGCTGCGTCGCGCACGAAGTCGCCAGTGGGGTCCGAGTGCTGGAGGACTTCGTTCATGCCCTCGACGGCGTAGGACATCGGCAGCACGTCGGACACGTACTCCAGGACGGGCTGCATGGTCTCCCGCGGCGCGAAGAGGCCGCACAGCAGGATCTGCGGGAAGATCACCGCGGGCATGAACTGGACGACCTGGAACTCCGACGCCGCGAAGGCGCTGACGAAGAGCCCGAGCGCCGTGCCGAGGATCGCGTCGAGCAGGGCGACGAGGAGCAGCAGCCAGGGTGAGCCCGCGAAGTCGAGGTCCAGCAGCCAGACGGCGACGGCCGTAGCGACCGACGCCTGGACGACGGCGAGGACGCCGAAGGCGAGCGCGTAGCCCGCGATCAGGTCGCCCTTGCCGAGCGGCATCGACAGCAGGCGCTCCAGCGTGCCGGACGTGCGTTCGCGCAGGGTCGCGATCGAGGTGACCAGGAACATCGTCACCAGCGGGAAGATGCCGAGCAGGGAGGCCCCGATGCCGTCGAAAGCGCGGCGGTCGGCGTCGAAGACGAAGTAGAGGAGTACGAGCAGCAGTACGGGGACCAGCAGCAGCAGGGCGACCGTGCGGGGGTCGTGGCTGAGCTGGCGGAGTACGCGTCGGGCGGTGGCGAGGGTGCGGGAGAGCTTCATGGCTGGGCTCCGGGCGGAAGGGATCGGGGAGGGCGGGCCGTGGCCGCGGGCGGCCGGGGCTGTCCGTCAGGGGGTGGCGCGGTCGGCCTCGCGGGCCGCGTCGACGAGGTGCAGGAAGGCGTCCTCGACCGAGCCGGTGTGCGTACGGGCGCGCAGGGCGTCGGGGGAATCGGCGGCGAGGAGGCGTCCGGCGCGCATGAGCAGGAGGTTCTGGCAGCGGTCGGCCTCGTCCATGACGTGGGACGAGATCAGGAGGGTGGTGCCGCGTTCGCCGGCGAGGCGGTGGAAGAGGTTCCACAGGTCGCGGCGGAGGACGGGATCCAGGCCGACGGTGGGTTCGTCGAGGACGAGCAGTTCGGGTGAGCCGAGGAGCGCCACCGCGAGGGAGACGCGGGAGTGCTGGCCGCCGGAGAGGTTTCCCGTGAGGGAGTCGGCGTGCGGGAGCAGGTCGACGTCCCGGAGGGCGCGCGTGACCTGGTCGGTGCGTTCGCGGCGGGGGATGCCGAGGACGGCCGCGTAGTAGTCGAGGTTCTGCCGGGCTGTCAGATCCCCGTAGACCGAGGGGTTCTGGGTGACGTAGCCGACGCGGGAGCGCAGCTGCCTGGAGCCGGCGGGGCGGCCGAGCACGTCGAGGGTGCCGTCGACCTTGGCCTGGGTGCCGACGATCGCGCGCATGAGCGTGGACTTGCCGCAGCCGGACGGGCCGAGCAGTCCGGTGACGGTGGCGGGCGCGACTTCGAAGGACAGGTCGTCGATCACTGTGCGGCCGCCGCGGACGACGTTGAGGCCGTCGGCCCGGATGGCCGGGCCCTTCTCGGTGGGTGGAGGGGAGGAGCCGGGTGTGCCGGCGGGCCCGGACCGCATGTTATTCATCATGTGATGAATTGTGGGCCGCGAGTAGTGGACCGTCAAGAGAGAACGGGAGCCGGGTCGGCGGCAGGGCCTGCCGGTCTCGGCCGCACATGGCGTGAATACGCCTTCGAGGCATCGCTTTTCACTCACAGTGCATGTGCCGACTTGCAAATCCACCTCGCCGACTGGACACAATGAGGCTTCCTGTACAGCGAGCTCGCCGAGGGAGCTGCGATGCGGCCGAGCAGGCACGCCGGGCGGACACTCATCGCCGCCGTCGCGCTGCTGTTCGCCACGCTCCTGATCGTCGAGACCGCATACGCGCAGGTCGCCCCGGAGATCACCCAGCCCGCCACGTCCTTGTCGCAGCAGATGCCGTCCGCCGCACCGCACTCCGGAACCGGAGAGGACGACTGCCGGCCGCGGCAGACGGCGCGCCACACGGGGCACGCCCCCGCGTCTCCCGTGCCGCCAGGACAAATGTGCGGTTGCGATTTCCGTACGGGACAGACGCATGCACCGGCGAGTCCGGTCACCATGCGTGACGCCTCCCGGGCAGTGAGATCCACAGCCCTGCCGCTCATGCACCGGGCGTTGCGCTGCTGAGCTGCACACCGCGCCGACAGGCGTGAGTCAGCACAGGCAGAAGCCGTCCACACAGGGCGCCGGTGAGCGCCCTGGTCCCCCATGCAGCGAACGATCCCCGCCCCGCACGACGACGTGCGACGTGGCGGGCTGGAGGCGTACATGCGTTTCGAACCGAGAACCCGCGGCACTCTGCGGGCCGACATCACCGCGTCACTCGTGGTCTTCCTCGTGGCGGTGCCGCTCTGTGTCGGCGTCGCCGTCGCGTCGGGAGTGCCGGCAGAACTGGGCCTCATCACAGGGATCGTGGGCGGTCTCGTCACCGGTTTCCTGCCGGGCAGCAGTCTGCAGGTCAGCGGGCCCGCGGCAGGGCTGACCGTACTCGTGTACGAGGCGGTGCAGGCGTACGGGACGGGAGTGCTCGGCGTGCTCGTACTGCTGGCCGGGGTGCTGCAGCTGGCCATGGGGGCGCTGCGGCTGGGGCGGTGGTTCCGGGCGATCTCCGTCGCGGTGGTGCAGGGCATGCTGGCGGGCATCGGGCTCGTCCTGATCGCCGGTCAGATCTACACGCTCGCCGACGAGGAGGCGCCGGGCACGGGCGTCGGCAAGCTCGCGGGGCTCCCCGCTCTCGCAGGGACGGTGATCGGCTCCGCGACGGCTGCGACCGCCGCCGCAGTGGGCGTGGGAACGATCGCGGTGCTGATCGTCTGGCCCCGGTGGAAGCCGGTCGCGAAGGTGCTTCCGGCCCCGCTTGCCGCCGTGGCACTGGCGACGGCGGTGACCGCACTGTGCGACCTGCCCGTCGCCCGCGTACAGGTGCAGGGCCTGCTGGACGCCGTACGGCCGCCGCAGCCGGAGGACTTCGCCGCGCTCGCGTCGTTCGGCGTGGCCGCGACAGTGGTGGCGTTCGCGCTGGTGGCCTCCGCGGAGTCGCTGTTCAGCGCCGCCGCCGTCGACAGACTGCACGACGGTCCGCGTACGCAGTACGACAGGGAACTCATGGCACAGGGAACGGGGAACGCCGTGTGCGGTGTTCTGGGGGCGCTGCCCATGACGGCGGTGATCGTGCGCAGTTCGGCGAATGTCGCGGCAGGGGCACGCACCAAGCTCTCCCGTGTGCTGCACGGGGTGTGGCTGCTGCTGTTCGCAGCGGCACTGCCGGCGGCGCTCGGGGTGATTCCGGTGGCGGCGCTGGCGGGTGTGCTGATGCACGCGGGCTGGAAGCTGATCCCGCTGCGCGAGCTGGTGCCGCTGTGGCGGGAGCACCGTGCGGAGGCGGTGGTGCTGGGGGTCACCGCTGCCGCGATCTTCATCGTGAACATGTTCGAGGGGGTGCTGATCGGGCTGCTGCTCGCGGTGGTGAAGTCCGCCTGGGAGATCTCGCACGTGCAGATCGAGACGGACGACGCGGGTCACGGCCGGCCCCTGCGCGTCCAGGTGCTGGGCAACGCCACCTTCCTGCGGCTTCCCAAACTGCTGGACCAGTTGGAGGCGCTCCCCCAGGACCGCCGCGTCGAGCTGAGCCTCGCGGGGCTGCGGCACGTCGACCATGCCTGCGGAATGGCACTGTCCGCGTGGGAGGAGGAGCACAACGCGCGTGCGGGCGCGGCGGCCCCCTCGCCGTCGCCGCAGCAGCAGCCGCCCGAGCATCCGGCGGGGGCGGGGCGAGCGCAGGGGTGACAGCGGCCCGAAAGGGAGCGGGAGGCTCAGCGGCGCATCGCTGGGCGAAGGCCGGGTCAGCCGGCCTCGTGCAGCGCCTTCCGCTCCGTCGCGTCCGGACACGGCGGGAAAAGCGAAAGGGCGGATGTGCGCGCTCGTTCAGGGTTTCCCCGCCGCCGCGCGTGCGGCGGTCGGGGTCCCTCAGGGCCGCGCCGTCCTGCCGGACGGGCGTACCCGCCCCGCTGTCGCGGGCTACTGGCCGCCGAGCTGGGTCAGGTCCCGCACGGCGCCCTTGTCCGCGCTGGTCGCCATGGCCGCGTACGCACGCAGAGCCGTGGAGACCTTGCGCTCGCGGCCTCGCGGAGCGTACGTGCCGTTCAGCGCCGCCCGGCGGGCCGCCAGGACCTCGTCGTCGACCGCCAGCTCGATGGTGCGGTTGGGGATGTCGATGACGATCCGGTCGTCTGTCTCCACGAGCGCGATCGTGCCGCCGCCCGCCGCCTCCGGGGAGACGTGGCCGATGGACAGGCCCGAGGTTCCGCCCGAGAAGCGGCCGTCGGTGATGAGAGCGCACGCCTTGCCCAGGCCGCGGCCTTTGAGGAAGGACGTCGGGTAGAGCATCTCCTGCATGCCGGGGCCGCCCTTGGGGCCCTCGTAGCGGATGACGACGACGTCGCCCTCCTTGACCCGCTTGTTGAGGATGGCGTCGACGGCCTGCTCCTGCGACTCGACGACCACCGCCGGCCCGGAGAAGGTGAGGATGGACTCGTCGACGCCCGCCGTCTTCACGACGCAGCCGTTCTCGGCGAGGTTGCCGTGGAGGACGGCCAGGCCGCCCTCGGTGGAGTAGGCGTGCTCGATGTCGCGGATGCAGCCGCCCGCGGCGTCGGTGTCGAGGGAGTCCCAGCGTTCGGACTGCGAGAAGGCCGACGCCGACCGCACGCACCCCGGCGCCGCGTGGAACAGTTCGAGCGCCGTCGCGGACGGCGAGCCGCCGCGGATGTCCCAGTTCTTGAGCCAGTCGGCCAGGGACGGGGAGTGCACGCTCTGCACGTCCTCGTTGAGCAGACCGGCTCGGTAGAGCTCGCCGAGGATGGCGGGGATGCCGCCCGCGCGGTGCACGTCCTCCATGTAGTACGTGCCGTTGGGCGCGACCTTGGTCAGGCAGGGCAGCGACCGGGAGAGCGCGTCGATGTCCGCCATGGTGAAGTCCAGCTCGGCCTCCTGCGCGGCGGCGAGCAGGTGGAGGATGGTGTTGGTCGAGCCGCCCATGGCGATGTCGAGCGCCATGGCGTTCTCGAAGGCGGCGCGGCCGCCGATGTTGCGCGGCAGGACGGTGTCGTCGTCCTGGTCGTAGTAGCGCGTGGCCAGTTCGACGACGGTCCGGCCCGCGTCCTCGTACAGCGCCTTGCGTGCCGTGTGCGTCGCCAGCACGGAGCCGTTGCCCGGCAGGGCCAGGCCCATCGCTTCGGTCAGGCAGTTCATCGAGTTCGCGGTGAACATGCCGGAACACGATCCGCAGGTGGGACAGGCGCTGTCCTCGATGCGGCGCATGTCCTCGTCCGAGACGCTGTCGTTGGCGGACTCCGCGATGGCGCTGATCAGGTCGAGCTTGCGGACGGTGCCGTTGACGAGTGTCGCCGTACCCGACTCCATGGGCCCGCCGGAGACGAAGACGGTGGGGATGTCGAGCCGCATCGCGGCCATCAGCATGCCCGGCGTGATCTTGTCGCAGTTGGAGATGCAGATCAGGGCGTCCGCGCAGTGCGCCTCCGTCATGTACTCGACGGAGTCCGCGATCAGGTCGCGGGACGGCAGGGAGTAGAGCATGCCGCCGTGGCCCATGGCGATGCCGTCGTCGACCGCGATGGTGTTGAACTCGCGCGGGATGCCGCCCGCCGCCTTGACGGCGTCGCTGACGATCCGCCCCACGGGCTGCAGGTGCGTGTGGCCGGGCACGAACTCCGTGAAGCTGTTGGCCACCGCGATGACCGGCTTGCCGAAGTCCTCACGCGCTACGCCCGATGCCTGCATGAGGGCACGGGCGCCCGCCATGTTGCGGCCGTGGGTGACGGTGCGGGACCTCAGCTCGGGCATGATGGCACTCCACTCGTACGGTGCGTGCGCCTCTTGCGACGCACACGGGTGTCGTCCAGTGCGCGCTGCCGGGCTCGGTCTCACAGCGGACGCGGCGTCGCGCACAGTGCGCGGGCCGCGGTGTGGAGCGGCGAGGGCAGCTCACACGGTTCGTAGGTTCCCGAGAGTACGCCCCGGCGACCGGAATCTGGACCTTCGGACCACATCTTGAGACCGTACGACCGGTCGGTGGGCACTGCGTCCGGAGCGCCTCCCGGAGCCTCAGCCGGTCAGATGCCTCTGCACTACGGGCCCCAGCCGTCCGGCCAGCTCCTCGGCCGGCACCGAGGCGATGGGCTCCAGCTTGATGACGTAGCGCAGCAGCGCCGTCCCCACGAGCTGCGCGACGGCCAGCTCCACGCGTAGTTCCGCGTCCGGAGCGCCAAGACCGCCCGCGACGCGCTGCAGCAGGTTGCGCCCGATGAGCCCGCGGAAGATCGCCGCGGCCGTCTCGTTGGCGACGGCGGAACGCATGATCGCCAGCAGCGGGTCCCTCGTGACCGTGTCCTCCCAGATGCCCAGGACGTAGCCGGCGAGCTGCTCGCCCCACTGCTCGCGGGCACCGGACAGCAGGTCGGGGATGTCCATGGCGGGGGCGAAGGCCCCCTCGACCGCGGCGACGAAGACCTGCTCCTTGGTCCCGAAGTAGTGGTGGACGAGGGCCGAGTCCACCCCGGCTCCCCGCGCGATCGCCCGGACCGACGCCTTGTCGTAGCCGCTCTCCGCGAACTCGGCGCGCGCGGAGCTGAGGATCCGGTCGCGGGTGCCGGGCTCGCCGGCGGCCTTCTCGGCCGAGGCGGGGCGGCCGCGTCTGCGGCCCGGCGCCGCGGAGCTCACCGGTGCCTCTGCGGAGGCGTGCCGGTGCCGCGCACCGCGGCGGAGGCCAGATGGAGACGCGTGTAGGCCAGCGCCTCGGCCAGGTCTGTCTCCCGTTCGGCCGCCGACATGGCGCGGCGGGTGTTGACCTCGACGACGACGTGACCGTCGAAACCGCTCGCCCCCAGCCGCTCGAGGACCTCGGCGCAGGGCTGCGTGCCACGGCCCGGGACGAGGTGCTCGTCCTTGTTGGAGCCGTTGCCGTCGGCGATGTGCACGTGCCCGAGACGGTCTCCCATGCGGTCGAGCATGGCGAGCGTGTCCGCGCGCGACGTCGCCGTGTGCGAGAGGTCGATCGTGAAGTGGCGGTAGTCGTCCTGGGTGGGGTCCCAGTCCGGGGCGTAGGCCATCATCTCGCGGTCGCGGTACCGCCACGGGAACATGTTCTCGACGGCGAAGCGGACGTCCGTCTCACCGGCCATGCGCCAGACGCCGTCGACGAACTCCCGTGCGTAGTTGCGCTGCCAGCGGAAGGGAGGGTGCACGACGACCGTCGACGCTCCGAGGCGCTCCGCCGCGTGCCGGGCCCGCTGAAGCTTCATCCAGGGGTCGGTGGACCAGACCCGCTGCGTGATCAGGAGGCAGGGCGCGTGCACCGCGAGCACGGGGACCTCGTGGAAGTCCGAGAGCCGCCGCAGCGCTTCGATGTCCTGGCTGACCGGGTCGGTCCACACCATGACCTCGACGCCGTCGTAACCCAGGCGCGCAGCGATCTCGAAGGCCGTCGCCGTGGACTCCGGATAGACGGAGGCCGTGGACAGGGCGACCTTCGCATCGGGTACGCGCACCGCAGGTTGAGCCACAGCAGACAGCCTAAGGCTCCCGCCGAGTGATCAACCGGGCCTCGGTACGGCCCGGCTCCTCCGGACCCGACCTGGTCACACCGCCGGTCACCAGGCTCGCCGCGGCCGCCCCACGCCCCTGGGGCGCCGGGACGCGCCCCTGCGCCCGTGAGCGATCTCACGCCCTCCGGAGGTGGTCGAGCCGACGGAGGATCACACCCTCGCGGAGTGCCCAGGGGCAGATGTCCACTTCCCGCACGCGGAACAGGTCGAGCGCTCCTTCGGCGACGAGCGCGCCGGCCAGCAGCTGGCGGGCCCGCCCCTCGGAGACCCCGGGCAGCTCCGCACGCTCCGCCGCGGGCATGGCGGCCAGCCGCGGCACCCACTCCTCCAGCGAGCTGCGGCTCAACTGCCGCTTCACGTACGGGCCTTCGGCGGACCGCGCCGCCCCGCCGATACGGGCCAGCTGCCTGAACGTCTTCGACGTGGCCACGACGTGGTCCGGAGGGTTGAACCGGTTGAACTCCCCTGCGACGCGGGCGATTTCGGCACGGACGTGGCGGCGCAGCGCACGTACGTCGTCCGGCCCGGGCGGATCACCGGGGAGCCACGCGCCGGTGAGGCGCCCCGCGCCCAGCGGGAGCGAGACGGCCGCGTCGGGCTCCTCGTCCTGCCCGTACGCGATCTCCAGCGAGCCGCCGCCGATGTCGAGGAGCAGCAACTGGCCGCTGGACCAGCCGAACCACCTGCGGGCCGCCAGGAAGGTGAGACGGGCCTCGTCCTCGCCGGAGAGGACGTCGAGCTTGACGCCGGTCTCGTCGGCGACGCGGGTGAGCACGTGTTCGGCGTTGGGCGCCTCACGGACCGCGGACGTGGCGAAGGGCAGCAGGTCCTCCACGCCCTGGTCCTCGGAGACCTGGACGGCCTCGGCGACGGTCGCGGCGAGCCGGTCGACGCCCTCGGTGCTGATCGCGCCGTCCGCGTCGAGGAGTTCGGCCAGCCGGAGCTCTGCCTTGTGCGAGTAGGCGGGCAGCGGACGCGCGCCGGAGTGCGCGTCGACGACGAGGAGGTGGACCGTGTTCGAGCCCACGTCGAGGACACCGAGTCTCATGCGGAGCACGCTAGCCGTATACGCCGAGGGCGCGGTTACGCTGGGGCACGTGGGAAAGACGAAAGCGGCGAAGCACCAGAAGCAGGACGAGGCGGACCAGGTGGGGCACGAGGTGCGGGCACCCTCACCGGCACCATCGGCCGCGCAGGCAGCGGATCACCAGGCCCGCGCGCCGGAAGGGGCCGCGCCGGCGGGCGCTGGGCAGCACCCCGCCGGGCCACGGGCCGAAGAGGTCTCCCTCGACTTCCCGCGTGCCTGGGTCGAGTTCACCGACCCCGCCGACGCGGAGCAGGTCTTCCGCTGCGACCTGACCTGGCTCACCTCGCGCTGGAACTGCGTCTTCGGACAGGGCTGCCAGGGCATCCGGCCCGGCCGGGCGACCGACGGCTGCTGCACGCTCGGCGCCCACTTCTCCGACGAGGACGACGAGAAGCGCGTCGCCTCGCACGTGGCCCGGCTCACCCCGGAGACCTGGCAGTACCACGACGTCGGTATGGCCACGGGGTGGGTGCAGGAGGCGGCGGACGCTGAGGACGACGACGAGGACGGCGAGGACGCAGCCGGCGAGGACGGCGAGGACGCAGCCGACGGTGAAGCCGCCGGCCACGAGGGGGAGTCGGAGCGCGTCGAAGGCGGCACCGACGAGGTGGGCGACGGCCTCGGAGAAGGCAGGAACGAAGGCGGGGACGAAGACGGGGACGGGGACGCGGACGACGAAGAGGACGATGACGAGGGCCCCGAGCGGCAGACCCGACGCATCGACGGCGCCTGCATCTTCCACAACCGCCCCGGATTCGCGGGTGGTCAGGGCTGCGCGCTGCACATGCTCGCCCTCCGCGAGGGCAGGGAGCCGCTGGAGACCAAGCCGGACGTGTGCTGGCAGCTGCCGATCCGCCGCACGTTCGAATGGGTGGAACGCCCCGACGGCGAACAGGTGCTGGTCGTCTCGATCGGCGAGTACGACAGGCGGGGCTGGGGCTCCGGCGGGCACGACCTGCACTGGTGGTGCACGTCGGCGCCGTCCGCCCACGGGGCGGGGAAACCGGTGTACGAGTCGTACAGGCCCGAGTTGACCGAGCTGATGGGTGAGCAGGGGTACGAACGGCTGGCCGAACTGTGCGAGCAGCGGATCGCTACCGCTGCCGCGCCCTCGGGATACCCCGCCCTGCCGCTGCTCGCCCCGCATCCGGCCGACCCCGCCCCCAACTGACCGGCCGGCGCCGCGAGTTCACTGCGGCGGAGTCGTCGGATCCTCGGACGGCGGCGGCTCCGTGGGCGGCGGAGTCGTCGGATCCTCGGACGGCGGCGGTTCGGAAGGCGGCGGAGTCGTCGGATCCTCGGACGGAGGGTCGCTCGGCGGCGTCGGGCTCGAACCGCGCCCCTGGATCGTGACGACCGCGCCCGAAGGCGCCACCCGGATGTTCGCCGACCAGGCACGGGACGGTTCCCGGCCGCGGATGACCGAGACTCGGACCGTCGTGCTCTGCCCGGGGCGCAGCACACCGCTCGTATCGCTGAACGCGAGCCACGAGGCGCCGCCCGACAGCGACCAGCGCACCGGCGAACTGCCGCCCGCCGTCAGCCGGATGAGCGTCGCTCCGTTCACCGACCGGGCGTCTACACGGAGGGCGCCCGCCCGGTCGCCGTCCGGCCCGTCCTTGCCGCCGTCCTTCTTGCCGCGCGAACCGTCGTCGTCCTTACGGGAGTCGGCTCCGGAGTGGCCGCGCCTGTGCCCGTCGTGCGCCTTACGGTCCTGAGCCGCGTTCTCGTACGGCTGGGCCCTGAGCGAGGAGTCCTCGTCCCGCTCGGAGGCGGAGATGCCCGAGCCGTCCGACTCCCCGGTCATGGGCGCACCGCGGTAGGCCGCCCACAGGGCGAGCACGGGCGCGGCGACGACCGTGGCGACGACGGTGGTCGTCACGGCCCGGCTGCGCAGCCGGTCGCGGCGCGCACCGCGGTCCTTCACCTCCACGGGGAAGCCCGTCTTGTCGAAGCGCGGCGTGTGGCGGGCGCGTGCACGGCGGACCGCGAGCACGGCGGCCTCGATCGCCGGCCTCGGCGCTTCGAGCACGGCGAGCACGGCGGTCCCGGCCGGCGCCGTACCCGGCCACGACACCCCTGCCATCGCACGCTCGGCGGCCCGCCTGCAGTGCGTGCATTCGTCGACGTGCCGGACGAGTTCGCGCCGGAAGGCCGGGCCGAGCAGCAGCTGGTCCTCTCCGGCGAGGCCGGCGACGGCGGCGCAGCCGCCCGACTTCACGACGGCCAGCGCCGCGCGTGTCCGCTCCACCTCGCAGGCCGCCTGCGAGAGCAGCACGCTCGCGGCCTCCGTGGTCTGCGAGAGGACGGCCGCGACCTCCGGTGCGGGCAGACCGTGCCGTACGGCGAGTTCGAGCGCCTCACGCTGCTCGGGAGTGGTGCCCGCGGCCTCCGGCCAGGCCAGCGCGGCGAGTTCACGCCGGCGCTGGGTGCGGGCGGCCTCGGAGAGGTGTGGCGCGGTGGCGGGGACGCCCGGGCCGCGGCCGTTCCGGCTCCCGGCGGACTCCTTCCCGGCCTGTTCGGCGAGGCGCCGCAGGCAGACCCAGCGCGCCAGCGCGTACAGCCAGGGGCGGTGCAGGGCGGGACGGGAGGGGCCGCGTTCCTTCTCGTGCTGCCGCTCGGCGAGGACGAGCGCCTCGCCGAGGGCGCTCGTCGCCGCGTCGTGCTCGCACATGACGGACAGGCAGTACGTGAACAGGCCGTCCAGGTACGGCTCGTAGCGGCTCATGCCGCACTCCTCGACGGCGGTCGCCGGACCGGAGGCCGTCACGGACGGCGCGGGCGGCGCGCCCCCGGCGCCGCCCGCCGTATCGGGAACGCCGGTCGCCGCCCGGACGTCCAGGGCCGCCGAGGCGCCGGACGCGGTGCGTCCGCCGGCGAACGCGGGGGCGGCGCCGGCGGTGCCGCGGCCGGCCGCCGCGAGGGAGCGTCCGGGTGCGGCTGATGTCGAACTTGCCGGCGTCGGCGAGCCGTTCGCGGAGTTGACGCCTTCGGTGCCCGCCGTCACGGACTTCGCCGAGGCTCCGGTCCTGCTGAAGACCCTTGGCTGACCGGAGCTCTGGTGCTGCTTCGGCCGCCGCCTCCAGTGCGCACGGTGGGCACCGGTGGCGTGCGTGGAGTGGTCGCGCCTGCTGCTCATCCGGTGACGGTAGGCGGGCGGCATGCCCCATGAGGACCCAGTAGCCCACCTTTAATCCTTACGGGTGACCATCTCCCTCGAAAGGGGACGAGACGCACGTCAAGTCCCGTACCCGGCACCACTCTTCGGTGTCTCGGACGCACCTCCGCCACCGGCCGCGCACGGACGACAGCTCCGCGCCGCGCCCCGTGCCGGCCGTCGGCGCCCGGCCGGAACCGGCCTGTCGGCGCCGGCGGCTACGGTGCATGCATGGCTGCCCGCAAATCCTCCGGCAAGGACCGACCCGCCTACCGCTGCGCCGAGTGCGGCTGGCAGACGGCCAAGTGGCTCGGCCGCTGCCCCGAGTGCCATGCGTGGGGCACGGTCGAGGAGGTGGGCGGGTCCCCGGCCGTCCGCACCACGGCGCCCGGCCGCGTGTCGGCCCCCGCGCTCCCCATCGGCCAGGTCGACGGCACGCAGGCGACGGCGCGCAGCACCGGTGTCGACGAGCTGGACCGTGTACTCGGCGGCGGCCTCGTGCCCGGCGCGGTGGTCCTGGTCGCGGGCGAGCCCGGAGTGGGCAAGTCGACGCTGCTGCTGGACGTGGCGGCGAAGGCGTCCGGCCCCGAGCACAGGACGCTCTACGTCACCGGGGAGGAGTCCGCGGGCCAGGTGCGGCTGCGGGCGGACCGCATCGGCGCCCTCGGCGACCATCTCTTCCTCGCCGCCGAGACGGACCTGTCGGCCGTCCTCGGGCATCTGGACGAGGTGAAGCCCAGCCTGCTCGTCATGGACTCCGTCCAGACCGTCGCCTCGCCCGAGCTGGACGGAGCGCCGGGCGGCGTCGCACAGGTGCGGGAGGTGGCGGGCGCCCTCATCCGCGCCTCGAAGGAGCGGGGGATGTCCACGCTCCTCGTCGGGCACGTCACCAAGGACGGCTCCATCGCCGGGCCCCGGCTGCTGGAGCACCTCGTCGACGTCGTGCTGCACTTCGAGGGGGACAGGCACGCGCGCCTGCGCCTCGTGCGGGGCGTGAAGAACCGGTACGGCGCGACGGACGAGGTCGGCTGCTTCGAACTGCACGACGAAGGAATCACCGGGCTCGCCGATCCGTCCGGTCTCTTCCTCACCCGCCGGGCGGAGCCCGTCCCGGGCACCTGCCTCACCGTGACGCTGGAGGGGCGCCGGCCGCTGGTCGCGGAGGTGCAGGCCCTCACCGTCGACAGCCAGATCCCCTCGCCCCGGCGCACCACGTCGGGCCTCGAGACGTCGCGGGTCTCGATGATGCTGGCCGTTCTCGAACAGCGCGGACGTATCAGCGCGCTGGGCAAGCGGGACATCTACAGCGCGACGGTGGGCGGCGTGAAGCTGTCGGAACCGGCCGCGGACCTCGCTGTCGCACTGGCGCTCGCCAGCGCCGCCAGCGACACCCCGCTCCCGAAGAACCTGGTGGCCGTCGGCGAGGTGGGCCTCGCCGGCGAGGTGCGCCGCGTCACCGGGGTGCAGCGCCGGCTCGCCGAGGCCGCCCGCCTCGGATTCACGCACGCTCTCGTGCCCGCCGATCCCGGGAGGATTCCCCCGGGAATGCGCGTCCGGGAGGTCGCCGACATAGGGGAGGCACTCGCCGTACTGCCGGCTCGCGCCGCGAGACCTGGCAAGATCGAGTCCGGAGCCGCCGAACCGGCGCAGTAGGGCGCCGCGCACGCCGCCGGTAGACTTTGCCCCGGTCTCGCCCGTACGTACGCACGACCGAAGGAGTGCTGTGGCAGCCAACGACCGGGCAGCACCTCCCGGCAAAACCGGTGGGGGATCCGGTGCCGAGGGCCTGATGCGCGCCACACTGAGCGCGGTCGCGCCCGGCACTGCCCTGCGCGACGGCCTTGAGCGGGTCCTGCGGGGCAACACCGGCGGACTGATCCTCCTCGGCATGGACAAGAACGTCGAACCGCTGTGCACCGGCGGATTCGTCCTCGACGTCGACTTCACGGCCACGCGCCTGCGCGAGCTGTGCAAGCTCGACGGCGCGCTCATCATCGACCGCGACATCACCAAGATCGTCCGCGCCGGTGTGCAGTTGGTGCCTGACGCCTCGATCCCCACCGAGGAGACGGGCACCCGGCACCGCACCGCGCAGCGGGTGTCGATCCAGACCGGATACCCGGTGGTCTCCGTCAGCCAGTCGATGCGGCTGATCGCGCTCTACGTCGACGGCCAGCGTCGCGTCCTGGAGGATTCGGCGGCGATCCTCTCCCGTGCGAACCAGGCCCTGGCCACGCTGGAGCGGTACAAGCTCCGGCTCGACGAGGTCGCAGGCACGCTCTCGGCGCTGGAGATCGAGGACCTCGTGACGGTGCGCGACGTCTCGGCGGTCGCGCAGCGGCTGGAGATGGTGCGCCGCATCGCCACCGAGATCGCCGAGTACGTCGTGGAGCTGGGCACGGACGGGCGCCTTCTCTCGCTCCAGCTCGACGAGTTGATCGCGGGCGTCGAGCCGGAGCGCGACCTCGTCGCGCGGGACTACGTGCCGGAGCCGAGCGGACGCCGCTCCCGTACGGTCGGCGAGGCCCTCAACGAGCTGGACCGGCTCAGCCACAGCGAGCTGCTCGAACTTCCCACGGTGGCACGGGCGTTGGGCTACAGCGGCGCCCCGGAGACACTGGACTCCGCGGTCTCGCCCCGTGGCTACCGGCTGCTGGCGAAGGTGCCGAGGCTGCCGGGCACGGTCATCGAGCGGCTGGTCGAGCACTTCGGCGGTCTGCAGAAGCTTCTCGCCGCGAGCGTCGACGATCTCCAGACGGTGGACGGCGTGGGCGAGGCCCGTGCCCGGTCCGTGCGCGAGGGGCTCTCCCGGCTGGCGGAGTCCAGCATCCTGGAACGGTACGTCTGAGGCGTCGACAGGGGCTCACCACGCCCGTGCAGCCGCGTGCCGTACGGGCGGGCGGCTACGGCCCCGGCCCCGGCCCCGAAGGCCGCGTGATCCGGACGTCTCTCTGCCGGCTTCCGCAGCCGGTCAGGTCTTCAGTTCGAAGGACGCGTCCACCTTCTCGACGCCTTCGAGATCGACCTCGATCTCGTACTTCCCCGGCTTCACCGAGCCGGCGGGCGGCGTCCCGCACCCGGCCGAGCTGGGCTTCCGGTACCAGGTGAAGGTGTGCGTCGCGCTGCCGCTGCCGGGCAGCTGGAAGAGCGCCGGCTTCGCCTTCCGCACGCAGTCGTCCGACGCCCAGACCTTCTTGTCGTCGGCGTCCTTGACCGTCACCACCGCGGCCTCACGGCCGAGGTCGAGCTTGCAGGCCGTGCCCCGCTTGTTCTTGACGGTCAGTTCGAATCGGGGCTTCTCCCCTTCGGCGTAGTCCTTGTGCACGGTGCGCAAGGACACCGTCACGTCGGAGCCCTTGCAGTCGGGCAGTTCGGAGCCGGGGGGCACCGCGGCGCCGCCGCCCGAGCCGGTGGAGCCACCGCCCGCGCTGTCGCCGCTGTCCGAGCCGCCGGAGCCGCTTCCTCCGGGCTCCCAGCCGGAGCCGCCGCCGTCCGCGCCACCGCCGGAGGCGCCGTCTCCGGCCCCGCCTCCGCCGTCCTCTCCTGAGCCGCCGTCGGATTCCGCGCCCTCGTCCGACTCGTCGCGGCCGCCCGGACGTTCGCCGACCGTGGGCCCCGGATCGGTCGGGCCCGGCCCGATGCTGCTGGCCGGTCCCTCGCCGCCGCCGCCCTTGCCTTCGTCGTGGGAGTCGCGTCCGCCCAGCCCGAGGGCCCAGACGACGAGCAGAACCAGCAGCGCGAGGATGACAACAGCAACTGCCCTTCGCCGCCAGTAGATGGAGGAAGGAAGCGGTCCGATCGGATTACGCAGAGATCCCACGCGCAAACCTTACGAGACAACGCGGACCCTGCAGACCTTGCCCAGTGCACGATGAGGCAACTTTTATGATGAACGACCGCACCGCGGAACGCCGCTGTTGAAATCCCCGCGCTCAGCGGGCCGATGGCCCGCGCCGGAGGCCGGAAGGGCAGGCCCCTCACACACGGCCCGCACCGGGGAAGCCGTGGCCCGCCCGCCCCGGGGACACGCCCGGCCCCGGAAGAGTTCCGGCCGCGTTCCGCGATCTGGCGCCCGGGACGCCCCACTTGGCACCCCGCCGCCCCCAACAGGCGCAAGGGGGAAGGGCACACGGCGCGAAGAGTCTCAACCGACCGGTCGCCGCCTGTGCGTCGCGTTTCCCGGGCGCGTGCCCACATGTCAGGATCGTCCTGCCATGACTGCGACCACCGAGACTGCACACACCCCCGAGCCTGAGCGCGAGTCGGCGACCGCCGACGACTCCGTCGCGCGGACCGCTCGCGCCCTCCACTCCCCCGTCGTCGACTGGTTCACCGCACACGCCCGTGATCTTCCCTGGCGCCGCCCCGAGGCCGGCGCATGGGGAGTGATGGTCAGCGAGTTCATGCTCCAGCAGACACCCGTGAACCGGGTCCTGCCCGTGTACGAGCAGTGGCTGAGCCGCTGGCCGCGCCCCGCCGACCTCGCCACCGAGCCCCCGGGCGAGGCGGTACGCGCATGGGGCCGGCTCGGCTACCCGCGGCGGGCCCTTCGCCTGCACGGCGCCGCGGCCGCCATAGCGGAACGGCACGGCGGCGACGTACCGCGTGAGCACGCGCAGCTGCTCGCCCTGCCCGGCGTCGGCGAGTACACGGCCGCCGCCGTCGCCTCGTTCGCCTACGGGCAGCGGCACGCCGTCCTCGACACCAACGTGCGCCGGGTCTTCGCGCGCGCGGTGAACGGCAAGCAGTACCCGCCGAACGCCACCACCGCCGCCGAGCGCAAGCTCGCCCGCGCCCTGCTCCCAGAGGACGAGGCGACGGCCGCGCGCTGGGCCGCCGCGACGATGGAGCTCGGAGCGCTGGTGTGCACGGCGCGCACCCCGGCGTGCGGGCAGTGCCCCATCGTCCAGCAGTGCGCCTGGCAGCTCGCGGGCGCACCGGAGCACGTGGGGCCCGCCCGTCGCACGCAGACCTACGCGGGGACGGACCGTCAGGTGCGCGGAAAGCTGCTGGCGGTACTCCGCGAGGCGGTCAATCCCGTACCGCAGGCCGTCCTCGACCGGGTCTGGAACGACTCCGTGCAGCGCGCCCGGGCACTGGACGGGCTGGTAGCGGACGGGCTCGTCGAACCCCTGCCGGGCGGGGTCTACCGGCTGCCGCTCAGCTGACCCCGCCGGTGCCGCCGGTGCCGCCGGGCGCGGCGGCACCGTCCGCCCCGTCGTCGACGCAGCCGCTCCAGGGCTTGTTCATGTCGAGGTCGTCCCGGTCCCACTGCTGGGTGAGCGAATACCAGTTGCCTGAGGGGTCGCGGAAGAGCGCTTCGATGCCGTACGGGCGTTCCTGGGGTTCCTGGACGAACTCGACGCCCTTCGCCTTGAGTTCGGCGTACGTGCCCCGGCAGTCGTCGGTGGCGAACACGCCGGCGCCCAGGGCGCCCTTGTTGACCAGGGCCAGGACGGCCTCCCGCGACTCCGGGTCGAGGCCCGGGCCGTCGGGGCGCATCAGCGTGAGCTGGACGTCCGGCTGGCCGGGCGGGCTGACGGTGACCCACCGCATGTCGCCCATGTTCATGTCGGTGCGCTCCGTGAAGCCGAGCGTCTCCACGAAGAACTTCTTGTCCCGCTCCTGGTCGGTCGACCAGACGGTGGCGATCGCCAGACTCTTGATCATTGCGGACTCCGGATCTGTGGCGGTGAAGGCGGAGCGGGCGGCGCGGACGCCGCGCTCCGCCGCTTGTGAATCACCATGTCAGGCCCGCTCGCGGCCGGCTTCTCCGTTGTTGCGCTCTTCGGCGCCCGCCCCACCGGGCGCCGCGGCCGTCCTGAAGCCGCCCGTGAAGAGCATCGCGTAACACCCGGGGATCATGGCGGCGGCCCGGTGCCCGTGGCGCTGCCGGTACGCGCTGGGGCTCGTGCCCGTCTGCTTCTTGAAGCGCGCCGAGAAGGTGCCGAGGCTCGTGAAGCCCACCGCCATGCAGATCTCGGTCACCGTGAGATTCGCGCACCGCAGCAGCTCCTCGGCACGCTCGATGCGGCGGCGGCTGAGGTACTGCCCCGGCGACTCCCCGTACGTCTCCTTGAACGCGCGCACGAAGTGGTAGCGCGAATACCCGGCGTGCGCCGCGACCGCGTCCAGGTCGAGGGCGGGATCCGCCCAGTCGCGGTCCATGGCGTCCTTGGCGAGGCGCATCGCACGCAGCCGGGCCATGCCGGGGCTGTTCATGCCCGCAAGGCTGTCACACGGGGGTGACACTCCCCGAGGGTTCGGACGAGGGCTCGGCCTGCTCCGGCTCCGTTTCGCCGCCCTTGAGCGGCACCTCCTTGATCCACCAGGAGGCGGCGAAGCAGATCAGGGCGGTGGCGGCTCCGATGAGGAAGACGGTGTGCGTGCCGTCGGCGACAGCGTGCTCGTAGATCTCCCGTACGGGCGCGGGCAGCCGCTCCAGCGAGGCGGCGTCCAGCTGGGCGGGCACCTCGCCGGCGGGCCGGCGGGAGCGCCGGCGACAGCGGCCTTCTCCGTCATCGTCTCCTGCACGCGGTCCGCGAAGAGGGTGCCCATCAGGGCGACGCCGAACGAGCCGCCGATCGTGCGGAAGAGCGTGGTGGTGGACGACGCGACGCCCATGTCCTTCAGCTCGACGCTGTTCTGCGCGATGAGCATCGTCAGCTGCATCAGGAAGCCCATGCCGGCGCCGAGGACGACCATGTAGAGCGCTGACGTGGTGCGGCTGGTGCCGACGTCCATCTGCGCCAGCAAGTAGAGCCCTGCGGGGATGAGCGCGGAGCCGATGATCGGGTACGCGCGGTACCTGCCCGTGCGGGTGGTGGCACGTCCGGTGACGACGGAGACGACCATCATCGGCAGCAGCACGGGCAGGAGCAGCAGCCCCGAGTTGGTGGCGGAGGCGCCCTGCACGCTCTGCTGGTAGAGGGGCAGGAAGGTCATGGCGCCGAACATGACGAAGCCGAGCAGGAACCCGATGAGGGTGACGAGCGAGAAGTTGCGGCTGCGGAAGACGCCCAGCGGCAGCACGGGTTCGGACGCACGGCGCTCCACCAGCAGGAATCCGGCGACTGACGCCGCCGCCAGCCCGCCGAGCCCGAGGATCGTCCCCGACGACCAGTCGTACTCCGTCCCTCCCCAGCTGGTGACCAGGACGGCCGCGGTGATCCCCACGGTCAGCAGGGCGGCGCCCGCGTAGTCGATCCGCCCCTGGGAGCGGTGCCGGGGCAGGTGCAGCAGCGTGGTGACCAGCGTGAGGGCGATCGCTCCGAGCGGGATGTTGATGTAGAAGGCCCAGCGCCAGCCGAGGTGGTCGGTGAGGGTTCCGCCGACGAGCGGCCCGCCGATCATGGCGAACGACATCACCCCGGCCATCATGCCCATGTACTTGCCGCGCTCGCGGGGCGGTACGAGTTCGCCCATGATCGCCATCGCGCCGACCATGAGGCCGCCCGCGCCGAGCCCCTGCAGCGCGCGGAAGCCGATGAGCTGGGACATGGTCTGCGCGGCCCCGGAGGTGACGGAGCCGGCGAGGAAGATCAGGATCGAGGTGAGAAAGACGCCCTTGCGCCCGTACATGTCGCCGATCTTTCCCCAGAGCGGGGTGGAGGCCGCGGTCGTGAGGGTGTAGGCCGTCACGACCCAGGAGAGGTGCTCCAGTCCGCCGAGCTCTCCGACGATGGTCGGCATGGCCGTGCCGACGATCATGTTGTCGAGCATGGCCAGCATGACGGCGATCATCAGCGCGAAGACAGCCAGCCCCGTGCTGCGGGAGCTCTGCTCCTGTCCGGCGGTCTTGCCCTTGAGCGGTGCCGCACCGCTCTCGCTGCCGCCCGTGCGGCCGTGCTCGCCCCGTTCTGAGGCGCGCGGCTCCCCGTCCGTCACCATGAGACCCCCCGTTTCGTTTACTTGCCGCCCGGCTAGTTGCATACGATGGGCACGGTAGGACGGTCGCTAGCCGGGCGTCAAGTAAGTTTCTGGGACGAGAGGCCGAGGCTGATGAGCAGGGGCAACACGCGGCAGCGCATCCAGGACGTCGCCCTGGAACTGTTCGCGCAACGCGGTTACGAGAAGACCTCGCTCCGTGAGATCGCCGAGCACCTCGACGTCACGAAAGCGGCCCTCTACTACCACTTCAAGAGCAAGGAGGACATCGTCGTCAGCCTCTTCCAGGACCTGGCGGAGCCCTGCGACGAGCTCGCGGCCTGGGCCGAGCAGCAGCGCCCGGCCACCCTGGAGGTGAAGCTGGAGGTGCTGCGGCGCTACAGCGAGGTCCTGTTCAAGGCGGCCCCGCTCTTCCGTTTCATACAGGAGAACCAGGCGACGATGCGCGAGCTCAGCATCGGCGAGACCTTCAAGGAGAGGGTGCGCACCCTGGTGGACGTGCTGCAGATCCCGGACGCACCGCTGACGGACCAAGTGCGCTGCTCCGCTGCCGTGTTCACCATCCACACGGGGATGTTCAGCCTGCGGGAGACCGAAGGCGACCCCGAGGACAAGCGGAAAGCCGTCCTCGAGGTCGCCCAGGAGCTGGTGACCACGGCGCACCGCGATCGCGGCTGACGGTTGGCCCCCGCGTGGCGGGGCCGACGGGGCCGGACCCGCGGAGCGGGGCCGAAACGTCAGACCTTGACGCCGTGGGAGCGCATCGCGTCGACCGGGTCCATGCCGGAGCCGTACTCGGCGGTGTTGCGGATCTCGAAGTGCAGGTGCGGGCCCGAGGAGTTGCCGGTGGAGCCCGACAGGCCGATCTTCTGGCCGGTCTGCACCTTCTGACCAGGCTTGACGTTCACCTTCGAGAGGTGGGCGTACTGCGAGTACGTGTTGTCGTCGTGCTTGATCACGATCGCGTTGCCGTACGAGGCGCCGTCGCCCGCGCCGTTCGGGCCGGCCTTGACGACGGTGCCGCTGTGCACCGCCTTGACGGGGGTGCCGGTCGGCACGGCGAAGTCCTGACCCGAGTGCTTCTGCGCCCAGCGTCCGCCGCTGTTGCCGTAGCCGGCGCTCAGCTCGTACTTGCCGGACACGGGCTTGGTCCAGGAGTTGGCCTTCTTCGAAGCGGCGGGGCGCTCGGCGCTCCGTGACGCCTTGCCGTCCCCGGCACGCTCGGCCGCCTTCTTCTGGGCCTCCGCTGCCTTGGTCTGCTGGTCGGCCTGGGCCCGCGCGGAGTCCGCGAGCAGGGACGCGGTCTGTGACGCGAAGACGTCGCCTTGCTCGGAGGAGTGGGCGGCAACCGCCGAGCCCGCGCCGAGCACCAGCGACGCACCGAGACCGGCCGCTATCACCGCGGACCTGGTACGGGCACGACCGAAGGGCTTGCGCGCGTTCTTGGGGGTCTTCGACATACGGGTACTACCTCCGAATGGCTGGGGGGACCCCGAGCCGTGGGACCTCGGGGGGACAAAACATTGGTAACCCGTCCCATCCGGCATACCAAAGAGCCTTATTACTAATGAGGACGGTGAGAACAGACCGGACAGGAAGCACCCTTAAGGATTATTTGGACAGCATCCAAGCGGCCGTCGCGCTGCGCCCGGCGCTCTGTGCGTTGCCCGTCAGGGGTCGCGTCCTCCGCGGCACAGGACGGTCCGGCCCCTCCTAAGAGCGCTCGTAGGCGGCGGAAGGGCTGTGCCTCACCTCACCCGGAGACGCCCCCGGAAGGCGCCGAACTCCGCTCGTCAGCGGCCCGTGTGTGGTCCAGGTCGCATCACCGTGCGCGCACCGCCGTGCGGCGAGCGTGCGTGCGCGGCGGGTCCGCAACTCCCCAACTCCCGCGCCCGTGACCGCTTCGTCACCTACGATCCGCCCATGGAGCCCGCCACCATGGCCACGCGACTCGCCTCCAGCGCGGTCGCACCCATCGTCAGGAAGCTCTTCGTGCACGAAGGTGCCGGCGCGGACCTGGTCGACAGGCCGGTCCGGATCTCCGCTCTCGTCTCCTTCCGTGGCGAGCAGCGCACCCTCACGGAGAGGGATCTGCGCAAGCTGGCCGGAGAGTTGACCGACAGGGCCGTCAAGGCGGCCGGGCCGCTCGAGGCACCCGATCCGCCGACGCGACGCGAGCTGGCCGACGCCCTCGCCACGGCCCTGCACAGCATCGGCGACCTCGACATGGACGACGTGCAGGCCGTGCGCCTCGGCCCGGAAGGGCTCGCCCGCCAACTCGCGGCCCCGGCCTCGCTGTCGGAGGCCGCGGAAGCGCGCTTCCGTCCGCTGCTGCACACCGCCTGCCTGCACATCCTGAACTTCTTCAGCCGGCGCTCGACGTTCATCCCCCGCACGCTGATGGAGCAGACCCAGCAGCTCGACCGGCTCGTCAGCATCACCGACCTGCTGATGGAGCGCGTCCCCGCGCGGTCCGCCGAGGACGCGCGCTTCGAGCAGCGGTACGCCGAGCACATCGCCCGCAAGCACGGCGAACTGACCATCTACGGACTGGATCCGGGCCGTGCCCGGGAGTGGCGTCTGGACTCCGCCTACATATCCCTGGAGGCCACCCAGGACGCCGGCGGCTCCCTGCGTACGGCGACCTCCCTCACCGCCGACCGCGTGCTGGCCGTCCACGACCGCGTCCTGCTGCGCGGCGCCGCCGGATGCGGCAAGACGACGCTCCTGCAGTGGCTGGCGGTGACCGCCGCGCGCCAGACGTACGACGAGCATCTCGCGCACCTGCTGGGCCGCGTCCCCTTCGTGCTGCCGCTGCGCCGCGTCGTCCGGGACGGCCTGCCGCCCACGCCGGACCGCTTCCTGCACGCCGTGCGCAGCGGCCTCGCCGGGGCGCAGCCCGCGGGATGGGCCGAGCGGGTCCTCAGCGCGGGGCGCGGGCTGCTGCTCGTCGACGGGATCGACGAGGTGCCCCAGGCGCACCGTGAGGAGATCCGGCGCTGGCTGAGGGAGTCGATGGGCGACTTCCCGGGGAACCTCTGGCTCGTCACGTCCCGCCCGTCGGCCGTACGGGAGGACTGGCTCGCGGACGAGGGGTTCGCCGAGGTGTCCCTGGCGCCCATGTCACGCCACGACGTCGCCGCCTTCATCAGGCGGTGGCACAGCGCCGCCGACGCGGAACCCGGCCTGGCCGACGCCCTCGTCGCAGCCGTGCGCACCAACCCCGACCTCGGCAGGCTCGCCGTCAACCCCCTGATGTGCGGCCTGCTGTGCACGCTCCACCGGGACCGGCACGGGTCCCTCCCCTACGGCCGCAGGGACCTCTACGACGCCGCCCTGTCGCTGCTGCTGGAGCGTCGCGACCGGGAGCGGGCCGTGGCCGTCCCCGAAGGGCTGCGGCTGACGAAGGACGTGCAGATCCAGCTGCTTCAGCGGCTCGCGTACTGGATGATCCGCAACGACCGCGCCGAGATGGAGGAGCGGGACGTCGTGGCCCAACTCGAGCGCTGCGTCTCGCGGATGGGGTACGTCGGGGCGACGCCGTACGAGCTCTTCCGGCACCTTCTCGACCGTTCGGGGCTGCTGCGCGAACCGGCCCGGGGGCGCGTCGACTTCGTCCACCGCACCTTCCAGGACGCCCTGGGTGCCAAGGCGGCCGTGGAGGAGGGCGACTTCCCGCTGCTGCTCGACAACGCGCACAAGGACCAGTGGCAGGACGTCATCCGCATGGCGGTGGCCCATGCCCGGCCCGCGGACCGGGTACGCCTCCTGCGCGGCCTGGTCGCCCAGGTGCCCGCGGAAGGCGGCCCGGAAAGCGGCGGCCACGTCGGGGACCCGCGGCTGACGGCCCGGCAGGGGCCGTCCCGGGACAGCGTGCGCGGTCTGCTGCTGGCCGCGGCCTGCCTCGAACAGGCCACCGACGTGCCTCCGCAGGTGCGGGCCGAGATCACGGAGCGCACGGCGCGGCTCCTCCCTCCCCGGACGACGTCCGCGGCGCGCCACGTGGCCGACATCGGCGGTCCCGTGCTGCTGAGCCTGCTGCCGGGCCCCGAGGGGCTGACGGACGAGGAGGCCGTCCGCACCGTCGTGGCCGCATCGAGGACGGGGACGGACGCCGCGCTGCCCGTGCTCGCCCGTTTCCGCGACAGCGCGTCGCTCGGTCTCAGGCGCCAACTCGTGTGGGCCTGGCACCGGTTCGACACCGACGAGTACGCGCGCGAGGTCATCGCCCACCTGGACGAGTCCGAGCTGTACTTCTCGGCGCACGGCGTGAGCCACCTCCGGGCGCTGGCCGCGATGGGCGGCCGGGAACGCATCCAGATCGTGGGGAAATACCATCCCCGGCAGCTCGTCGAGCACATCGGTCCCGAGCGCCTGACGCACCTGTGGCTCCGGGACGGTTACGCGCGTCACGGCGGCGAGGACTGGCTCGCGGCCTTCCCCCGCCTGCGGACTCTCGTCCTGCCGGGGACGACGCCCGGGTACGTGCGGCAGGTCCTTCCCGCGGGTCTCTCCGTCGTGATGGAGGGCGAACTGGTCTGAGGGGCCAGGGACGTCCGGTGCCCCTCAGGACAACTCCGGCGCGGCGCGGTCCACTTGAGGGCGAGGGCGGGACGTGAGGTCTGTGGCCGCGGGACCGGGCGCCCGCATAGGCTGGAGGGTGTGTCCGCGGCCTGACGGAGAGTCAGCCACGACGGACAGGATCGGTGCGACGCTCCCTCCCCGGGACCGCGTCGTCCGGTCCCCGTCCCGGAGGCGGGCGCCGCAGACCGAGCCGCAGCCGACACCAGCCGAGAGCCAGCAGCCCTGCCGGGAGCCCCGCAGCCCATGGAACCCGCCGTACGCCTCGCGTCCTCCGCCGTGGACCCGCTCATCAGCCGGCTCCTCGCCCACGCACCGCAGGAGCCGGCCGAGCCGGCGCCCGGGACGGGCACGCGGCATTCCGGCGTTCCCGAGGGCCGTCTCATGGCCCGCCTCGTCTCCTTCCGCGGCGAGGACCCGGAGATGGGATGGCAGCAACTCTTCGACGTAGCGGCCGAGTTGGTACGCCTGGGGCTGGAGACCACCGGGCAGGGGCTTCCCGAAGGGGAGGAGGAAGGCGTCGCCGGCGTCCTCGCCCGCACCCTGTGGGTCATCGGCGAGCTGGACACCACGGACACCCAGGCAGTACGTCTCGGCCCCCAGGACTTCGCGCGACGGCTGCGTTCCGCCGTGCCGGGCGCGGACCGCGAACTCTCCTCCGCCGCCGCCTGGTTCCACGACAGCCTGCTCGTCACGGTCTGCCTGCACTTCCTGCACCTGCTGATCCAGCGCTTCCCCGGCCTCGCCGAGGGACAGCCGGAACGGAGCCACAGAATCGGCCAGCTCGTCGACCTCAACGACGTCGAAGCGCTCCGCGGCAGCAGGCCGCGGCCCGCGGCGCAGGACGCCGAGTTCGAGGCGCGGTACCTGCGGCACGTCGCCGAGCAGTACAACCGCGTCACGATCTACGGCATCGACCTGCCCAACCCCAACACGCCGGACAACTGGTCCCTCGACGCCACCTACCTGAGCCTCGCCGCCGAGTTCAGCCCCGGCACCGGCCACGACGGGCCTGACGAACCGGACCTCCCCTCCGACGCGGCGCCTCCGGCCGGCACCGGCCCGGCAGCCCCAGGGGAGCCCGTCATGACGGCCGACCGCGCGCTGGCCGGGCACGAACGGGTGCTGCTGCGCGGCGTCGCCGGCTCCGGCAAGACCACTCTCATCCAGTGGCTCGCCGTGGCCACCGCGCGCTCCGCGCTCCCCGAGGAGCTGCGGACCCTGCAGGGCCGCATCCCGTTCGTCCTGCCCGTGCGCCGCTTCGCCCGCGAGGGTCTTCCCGCGCCGGACGACTTCCTGTCGGCCCTCCGCCACCCCCTCGCCGACGAGGCACCGGAGGGCTGGGTCGTCCGCGTCCTGGCGGCGGAGCGCGCCGTCCTGCTCGTCGACGGCATCGACGAGGCGCCGGAAGCCCAACGGGACGCCGTGCGCGGGCAGTTGCGCAGGCTGCTGCGCATCTACTCCGGCACGCTCTGCCTCGTCACGTCGCGTCCGCCCGCCGTGGACGCGGACTGGCTCGCCGAAGAGGGCTTCACCGAACTCAACCTCGCACCCATGAACCGCGACCAGGTCGCTGCCTCCGTCACCGCCTGGCACAACGCCGCCCGCTCCGACGAGGGCAAGGACCACTCCCGGCTGGACGAGTACAAGGAGATCCTGCTCCGGTCCATCCCGCTCTTCCGCGAACTGCGGGTGCTGGCCACCAACCCGCTGATGTGCGGGCTGATCTGCGCCCTCAACCGGGACAGGTCGGGGATGCTCCCCCAGGGCCGGCGGGAGCTGTACGAGGCGGCGATGGAGATGCTCCTCCAGCGGCGCGACCCGGAACGCCGGGTCCTCTATGCGGACACCGTCGACCTGCAGCGCGCACCCCGCGAGAGGCTGCTGCGCAAGCTCGCGTACCGGATGCTCGTCGAGGAGCGGGCCGTGCTCGACCGCGACAGCGCACTCGAGGCGATCGGCAGGAGCGTCACCGCCATCCCCGCCGTCGCGAGCCAGGGCGACCCGCAGAAGATCTTCGACCATCTGCTGCTGCGGACCGGACTGCTGTGCGAACAGGCCGACGGCTCCGTCGAGTTCGTCCACCGCACGGTGCAGGACTACCTCGCGGCGAAGGAGGCCGTCGAACAGGGCGACTTCGACCTGCTGCTGGAACACGCCCACGAAGCGGAGTGGGAAGAGGTCATCCGCATGTCGGTGGCCCACGCCCGACCCGCCGAGTGCGCGATCCTGCTGAACGGCCTGCTCGCTCCCGGCAGGACCGGGATGAAGCGCAACCGCCGGCGGCTGCTGGCCGCGGCGTGCCTGGAGCACGTCACCGAACTCGACCCCGAGACCCACGAGCGGGTGCGCCGCGAGACACGGCACATGGTGCGTCCCGGCACCGTCGCCGCGGCACGCGGACTGGGCTGGGTCGGCCCGATCGTGCTGGAGATGCTCCCCGACCCCATTACGGTCTCCGACGACGAGGCGCACCGCCTGGCCGTCACCGTCACCCGCATCGACGACGACGCCGCAGTGGACTACCTCGCCCGGCTGCGGCACCGCAGGTCGCTGACGCTGCGCGCGGAACTCGCCCGCGGATGGCGGAACTTCGAGACGGAGCGGTACGCCTCGGAGATCATCCGGCACCTGGACGAGGAAGGGCTCTACTTCCCCGTGTCCGACCGGGTGGAGCTCGCGGCGCTGCGCGAGATGGGCGGCCGCGACCGGGTGCAGATCGTCGGCCACTTCACCCCCGGGGAGCTCGTGGACGGGCTGGAGGCCGAACGTCTGACGCACCTGTGGCTCGCCTACGACCTCGGCGCGGGCATGAAGATGGAGTGGCTGAGCGCGTTCCCCGCACTGACCACTCTGCGCGTCAACCCCCGGCTGCCGCGGGTCAGCGGCGTCCCGGAGGGGGTACGCATCATCGCCTGAGCGCCGCCGCGTGCGACACGCTCGCCCCGAAGCCGAAGCCGAAGCCGAAGCCGGGTGCGGGCCCGAATGCGGGTCCGCACCCGGCGCTCCGGGCCGGACCCGGACGCCGGAAGCCCCCGCCACTGCGTGACGGGGGCTTCCGGTTACTGCTCGGCCTTACGGATACTGCTCGGCCTCGGCCGGCGGCTCACGCCTCCTTGGAGAGGTTCGGGCCACCGCCCGCCGCGGACTCCACCGGAGGAGCGTCCGGCAGGGCGGACTTCTCCTCGCCGCGGAACGTGAACTTCTTGTCCTCGTCGGTCTCGCCCTCGGTGTCCACGACCACGATGTGACCGGGACGCAGATCACCGAAGAGGATCTTCTCGGACAGGAGGTCCTCGATCTCGCGCTGGATCGTCCGGCGCAGCGGCCGGGCGCCCATCACGGGGTCGTAACCCCGCTTCGCGAGCAGCTCCTTGGCGTCGGTGCTGAGCTCCAGGCCCATGTCCCGGTCCTTCAGCCGCTCGTCCACCTGCGCGAGCATCAGGTCGACGATGCGGATGATGTCGTCGCGGGTGAGCTGGTGGAAGACCACCGTGTCGTCGACACGGTTGAGGAACTCCGGGCGGAAGTGCTGCTTCAGCTCGTCGTTGACCTTGGCCTTCATCCGGTCGTACCCGGCGCTGACGTCTCCCTGGCCGGCGAAGCCCAGGTTGAAGCCCTTGGAGATGTCCCGGGTGCCGAGGTTGGTCGTCATGATGATGACCGTGTTCTTGAAGTCCACGACCCGGCCCTGGGAGTCGGTCAGACGACCGTCCTCCAGGATCTGCAGCAGCGAGTTGAAGATGTCCGGGTGCGCCTTCTCGACCTCGTCGAAGAGGACCACCGAGAACGGCTTCCGGCGGACCTTCTCGGTCAGCTGACCGCCCTCCTCGTAGCCCACGTAGCCGGGAGGCGAACCGAACAGCCGCGAGACGGTGTGCTTCTCGCTGAACTCCGACATGTCGAGGGAGATCAGCGCCTCCTCGTCGCCGAAGAGGAACTCGGCGAGCGTCTTGGACAGCTCCGTCTTACCGACACCGGACGGGCCGGCGAAGATGAACGAACCGCCGGGGCGCTTCGGGTCCTTCAGGCCCGCGCGCGTACGCCGGATCGCCTGGGAGAGCGCCTTGATGGCGTCCTCCTGGCCGATGACGCGCTTGTGCAGCTCGTCCTCCATGCGCAGCAGGCGCGAGGACTCCTCCTCGGTGAGCTTGAAGACCGGGATGCCCGTCGCCGTGGCGAGGACCTCGGCGATCAGCTCCTCGTCGACCTCGGCGACGACGTCCATGTCGCCGGCCTTCCACTCCTTCTCCCGCTTGGCCTTCTGCGCCAGCAGCTGCTTCTCCGTGTCACGGAGCGAGGCGGCCTTCTCGAAGTCCTGCGAGTCGATCGCGGACTCCTTGTCCCGGCGGACGTTCGCGATCTTCTCGTCGAACTCGCGCAGGTCCGGCGGTGCGGTCATCCGGCGGATGCGCATCCGGGAGCCCGCCTCGTCGATCAGGTCGATCGCCTTGTCCGGCAGGAAGCGGTCGGAGATGTACCGGTCGGCGAGCGTGGCCGCGCCGACGAGGGCGGCGTCCGTGATGGAGACGCGGTGGTGCGCCTCGTACCGGTCGCGCAGGCCCTTGAGGATCTCGATGGTGTGCGGCAGCGACGGCTCCGCGACCTGGATGGGCTGGAAGCGGCGCTCCAGCGCGGCGTCCTTCTCCAGGTGCTTGCGGTACTCGTCGAGCGTCGTGGCACCGATGGTCTGGAGCTCACCGCGGGCCAGCATCGGCTTGAGGATGCTGGCGGCGTCGATAGCGCCCTCGGCGGCGCCCGCACCGACCAGCGTGTGCAGCTCGTCGATGAACAGGATGATGTCGCCGCGGGTGCGGATCTCCTTGAGCACCTTCTTCAGGCGCTCCTCGAAGTCACCGCGGTAGCGCGAGCCGGCGACCAGGGCGCCCAGGTCCAGGGTGTAGAGGTGCTTGTCCTTGAGGGTCTCGGGCACCTCGCCCTTGACGATCGCCTGGGCCAGGCCCTCGACGACGGCCGTCTTGCCGACGCCGGGCTCGCCGATGAGCACCGGGTTGTTCTTCGTACGGCGCGAGAGCACCTGCATGACCCGCTCGATCTCCTTCTCGCGCCCGATGACCGGGTCGAGCTTGGATTCGCGGGCGGCCTGCGTGAGGTTGCGGCCGAACTGGTCCAGGACGAGGGAGGTCGAGGGCGTGCCCTCGGCGGGGCCGCCTGCGGTGGCCGCCTCCTTGCCGCCGGAGTAGCCGGACAGCAGCTGGATGACCTGCTGCCGCACCCGGTTCAGGTCGGCGCCCAGCTTCACGAGGACCTGGGCGGCGACGCCCTCGCCCTCGCGGATCAGGCCGAGCAGGATGTGCTCGGTGCCGATGTAGTTGTGGCCGAGCTGAAGGGCCTCGCGGAGCGACAGCTCCAGGACCTTCTTCGCACGGGGTGTGAAGGGGATGTGGCCGGACGGGGCCTGCTGGCCCTGGCCGATGATCTCCTCCACCTGCTGACGGACCGCCTCGAGCGAAATCCCGAGGCTCTCCAGTGCCTTAGCGGCGACACCCTCACCCTCGTGGATCAGGCCCAGGAGAATGTGTTCGGTGCCGATGTAGTTGTGGTTGAGCATCCGGGCTTCTTCCTGAGCCAGGACGACAACCCGCCGCGCGCGGTCGGTGAACCTCTCGAACATCGTTAATCGCTCCTCAGAGCGGTCAGGCAGGAAGGGGACGCTCCCCTCTCTGTCCTTCCGCAGCTTAGTCCCGCGAGCGGGGACCGCTCATTCCAACTGCCGACACCGGTCCGGCTGAACCTCCGGCCGACCCTGCATCCGTGGATAGCACAGCAGAGCCTCCTACCCCGAACAGTCGACAACAGTTCCAACCCGATGGTGCGAGACGATGTTCCCGCAGGCCAGGCGTATCCACCCTGATTCACTACGCCCATGGCGAACGGCCCTTGATCGAAGCGGCGTCCGCCGGCCCTCGTCACCGTTCCCACCCCCGTGCCACCAGGCATTGTCCGGTCTTCACGCTCCGGCCGGGCCCCTGCGCCGGGAAGGGGCAGGACCGGCCTTGGAGCCTTCTTACCCGCACGTACTGACAGTCCATGCCGGGGCGGGCCGACCCGGCAGGCCGCATCCGCTCAGGGCGAACAGCCGTGCCGGGCGCGGTGCGCGCGAATCGGCACGTACCGAGTACGGGGCGGAGGCGAGGCGCGGGCCGAGGCGCCGGCGGAGCGGGTGGCGCGGGCCGTGGGCGTCAGGCCGGGGCGCTGCACCCGGAGCAGCAGCGGCGGTCAGCGGCGGCGGCGACGGCGGAAGGTCGCGGACCGCGCGGCGCCGGGACAGGGCCCGCCGCTACGGGGCGTCGGACCGTCCGGCTGCGGCGGTACGGCCGCGGTGAGCGGGCTCTGCGCGGCCGCGGGCCTCCGCCCTGCGACCGCGGGATGCTTCCCGGCCCGCGGGAGGCCGCCGCGTGGGTGCGGCCCCCCGAGGCGGGGCGTGGGGCGTATCGCATTCATCTCGTGCGGCCTGCCGGTGCCCGGGGAACGGAATCCCTCGGCGCACCCGTACTGCGTGCCGCACGCGACTTCCGGGTTCAGCCGTTGGCCTTCTCGTAGGCCTCGCGGATATTGGCGGGAACACGACCGCGGTCGTTGACGTCGTAACCCTGGTCCTTGGCCCAGGCGCGGATCTTCGCGGTGTCCTGGCTGCTGCCGCCGCCCGAAGCGGAAGCGCGGCCCTTTCCACGCGCAGAACGGCCACCGGTACGACGGCCGCCCTTCACATAGGGCTCCAGGACGGAACGGAGCTTGTCCGCATTCGAGGTGGTGAGGTCGATCTCGTAGCTCTTACCGTCCAGTGCGAACGTGACAGTCTCGTCTGCCTCGCCGCCGTCGAGGTCGTCGACCAGAAGAACCTGAACCTTCTGCGCCACCGCTTACTCCCATTCGTCATCGATAACTTCGATTACTGATACTGACGACGAAAGCAAACCGCTTTTCGGGGAGAAACACAAACCCTCTGTTGAGTTTGTCCGCCTCACCGGCGGGATTGGCGGGATCTTTCGGACAAAGCGCCGCGGTGATCCGTGCCCGAGAGGCGTCACCGGGCCGTCACTCAGAGATGCAGAAGCATGCGGCTGTTGCCCAAGGTGTTCGGCTTCACCCGTTCGAGACCCAGGAACTCCGCCACGCCTTCGTCAAAGGAGCGCAGGAGTTCGCTGTAGACGTCGCCGTCGACCGGTGTGTCACCGATCTCCGTGAAGCCGTGCTTGATGAAGAAGTCGACTTCGAAGGTGAGGCAGAAAATTCGCCGCACGCCCAGCCACCGTGCGGTGTTCAAGAGCTTCTCCAGGAGGAGATGCCCGACTCCGCTGCCCTTCAGGGCCGGGTCCACCGCGAGCGTCCTGACCTCGGCCAGGTCCTCCCACATGACGTGCAGCGCACCGCAGGCGACGACCTCCGCGTCGTGGTCCCGTTCCGCGACCCAGAACTCCTGAATGTCCTCGTAAAGGGTGACCGTTGCTTTGTCGAGCAGGATGCTGTCGCGCGAGTAGATGTCGATGAGGCGGCGCACGGCGCGGACATCCGAGGTCCGGGCCCGGCGAACGGTTACTTCTGATGCGGAAGGGGGTGCTGACGCCATGAACGGACGCTATCGCCCGCGGCGAAGGGGAACGCCTTCGGGGGCCGGGGGGCTTCACCGGAGCTTCTGCGCAGGGTTCCGCCGCGCCTTCCGCGGCCTTCCCCACTTCCCGCGAAGCGCTTCCCGCGAACGTTCCCGCGACTCTTCCCGCGGAGGTTCACGCCGGCGTTCCCGTGACTGTTCTCGTTGCCCTTCGGGTGACTCTCCGAGAGGTTCTCCGAAGTGTTCGCCGAGGTGTTCGCCGAGAGGTCTTCCCGGCCGGAGACTTCCGGAGGACGGCGGGAAGCCGCCTTCAGCGGCCCTCTCCGGGCGCGTTCCCGGGTGCCTTCTCGGGGGCCTGAACGCGCACCTCGTCCAGTTGTACGACGCGCAACGCGTCCCGCAGCGCGTCGAGCTGTTCCGGGGTCATACGTGAGAAGAACTCGACGAGAGCGGCGGCGGCGTTGTCACTGGAAGCCCAGGCCTCGTTCATCAACGCGGCCGAGTACGCGGCCCGCGTCGAGACAGCCTCGTAGCGATAAGCGCGCCCTTCCTGGCGCCGCCGGAGCCAGCCCTTCTGATGGAGGTTGTCCATTACCGTCATCACCGTGGTGTAGGCGATGGCACGGTCGCCCCGCAGATCCTCGAGGACTTCCCTGACGGTGACCGGACGGTTCCACCGCCATACGCGCGTCATGACGGTGTCTTCCAACTCTCCCAATGGCCGAGGCACGCGGTGAATAATAGTCGGAGTTGTCCGAATACCGCAGGCCCCGGCCGCCGGTCAGTCGTCGTTCTTCTGCCGGACGCTCTCGGCGCGGGCGAAGGCGGCGTCGACGGCGGCGTCTTCCTTGGCCTTGTTGGCGCCGCCCTGGCTCTTGACGATCGTGACGATGAGGGCGGTGAACGCCACCGCCATCACGAAGGGCGGGGTCAGTGCCGCGACGTACTCCATGGCTGTCGGCCTCCTCGGTGAACCGGACGTCCAGCCTACGGCAGGGGTGCGAGGGCCCCGCGGGCCGCTCCCGGGGGGCGCCGTCGGCGGGCGGGCGGCCGGCGGGGCGCTCCCGGGAGCGTCAGGGCCTAGGGCGTGTCTCAAAGTAGCGTCGTCCGGCCGTAGGCCGGGGG
>NZ_FMHJ01000023.1:0-30045 GCF_900090125.1 Streptomyces sp. WMMB 714 | reverse complement strand
GGCTGCGTCGGGGGCGGCAGGAGTGGTCGGCCATCCCGGCCTCGCCCAACTCCCGGTAGCGGCCTGCCCACCGCCGTGCTGTAGTCGGTGAGACCTGGAACCGTTCGGCCGCCCGCCGCAGAGGCCAGCCCTCCTCGACCACACAGCGGGCCAGACGCAGCCGTCCGGTCTCGGTCAACGGTGCGTTACGGTGCGGCATGAGGGCCTTCCTGGTCGCCAGGTGTGCGGTTTCGTCGCTACACACCAGGCCAGAAGGCCCTCACCCATTTCAAGATCACCTACCGGTGATCACCGTCACCAACCTCCATGGACAGAACACCTAGGGCTGGAACGGCCGGGCGGGCCAGGGGGCGTCGGCCGGGCGCAGCCCGTCCGGGCCGTCCGGCGACGCCAGGGCGGCGCTCAGCGCGAGCGCGCCCACCACCAGGCAGTTGTTGTGCAACTCCCCCGCGAGAACCCCCTGTACGAGTTCGGCGAGCGGGACCCTGGCGTGCTCCATGTCGGCCTCCTCCTCGGAGACTTCGAAGCGCTCGCCCTCGGCGACGGACACGTCCCGGGCGAGGAAGATGCGCACGGCCTCGTCGCAGCCGCCCGGAGTGGTGTACACGTCGGCCAGGACCCGCCAGTCGCCGGCCTTGACGTGGGCCTCCTCGTACAGTTCGCGCTGCGCCGCGTGGAGCGGGTTCTCGCCGGGGACGTCGAGAAGTCCGGCGGGGATCTCCCACAGCTTCTGCCGCACGGGGTGGCGGTACTGGCTGAGCACCAGCACCCGGTCCTCCTCGTCCAGCGCGAGCACCGCCACGGAACCGGGATGGACCTGGTAGTCGCGGCGGACGACCGAACCGTCGGGCATGACCACGTCGTCGGTGCGGACGCTGGTCTTCTTGCCTTCGAACGGCACCTCGGTGGCGGTGACTTCCCACTCCTCCGGGGAGTCGGCGATGCGGCTGCCGCCGGGACGCGACCGCGGATTGTGCTGTGTCATGCCCTGCCCTCACTCTGCTGACGGTCCACGGCTGCCTTGACCAGGCCCGCGAAGAGGGGGTGCGGCCGCGTCGGCCGGGAGCGGAGCTCGGGATGGGCCTGGGTGGCCACCAGGTACGGGTGCACCTCCCGCGGGTACTCCAGGTACTCGACGAGCTTGTTGTCGGGCGAGGTGCCTGAGAAGACCAGCCCGGCCTTCTTCTCGAGTTCGCCCCGGTAGGCGTTGTTGACCTCGTAGCGGTGCCGGTGGCGTTCCTCGACGTACGGCTCGCCGCCGTACACCTCGCGCACGATCGACCCCTCGGCGAGCTTCGCCGGGTAGAGCCCCAGCCGCATCGTTCCGCCCATGTCGCCGTCGCCCGCGACGATGTCGAGCTGCTCGGCCATGGTGGAGACCACGGGGTTCGCCGCGCCCTGCTCGAACTCGGTGGAGTTGGCGCCCTCGATGCCCGCCAGGTGCCGGGCCGCCTCGATGACGATGCACTGCAGGCCGAGGCAGAGCCCGAGCAGCGGCACGCCGTTCTCACGGGCGTAGGTGATGGTCGAGACCTTGCCCTCGACGCCGCGCTCGCCGAAGCCCCCGGGGATGCAGATCGCGTCGCAGTCCTCGAGCTGGCGGCGGGCGCCCTCCGCCGTGCGGCAGTCGTCGGACGTGACCCATTTGACCTTCACGCGCGCGTTGTTGGCGAAGCCGCCAGCGCGGATGGCCTCCGTGACGGACAGGTAGGCGTCGGGCAGGTCGATGTACTTGCCGACGAGGGCGACCGTCACCTCGTGGTCGGGCTGGTGCACGCGGCGCAGCAGGTCGTCCCACTGCGTCCAGTCGACGTCGCGGAAGGGGAGGTCGAGTTTGCGCACGACGTAGGCGTCGAGGCCCTCGGCGTGGACCACCTTCGGGATGTCGTAGATCGAGGGTGCGTCCCTGCACGCGATGACGGCCGCGTCGTCCACGTCGCACATGAGGGAGATCTTGCGCTTGATGGAGCGCGGCACCTCGCGGTCGGCGCGGAGCACGATCGCGTCGGGCTGGATGCCGATGCTGCGCAGCGCGGCGACGGAGTGCTGGGTGGGCTTGGTCTTCAGCTCGCCGGAGGGACCGATGTAGGGCAGCAGCGAGATGTGCACCACGAAGACGTTGTCCCTGCCGACCTCGTGGCGGACCTGCCGGACGGCTTCGAGGAACGGCAGCGACTCGATGTCGCCGACGGTGCCGCCGACCTCCGTGATGACGACGTCGACGTCGTCCGTGGCCATCCGCCGGATGCGGTGCTTGATCTCGTTCGTGATGTGCGGGATGACCTGCACGGTGTCGCCCAGGTAGTCGCCGCGGCGCTCCTTGGCGATGACGGAGGAGTAGATCTGACCGGTGGTGACGTTGGCCGTGCCGTCGAGGTCCACGTCGAGGAAGCGCTCGTAGTGGCCGATGTCCAGGTCGGTCTCGGCACCGTCGTTGGTGACGAACACCTCACCGTGCTGGAAGGGGTTCATGGTGCCGGGGTCGACGTTCAGGTACGGGTCGAGCTTCTGCATCGTGACGCGCAGGCCCCGCGCCTTCAGAAGCGCCCCCAGGCTGGAGGCGGTGAGCCCCTTGCCGAGCGAGGAAGCCACACCCCCCGTGACGAAGAGGTGCTTGGTCGTCATGGATGTGGGCGGCAATGCCAAGAGGTGCTCCCGTGGTCGCGAGGTGGGCTGCGCACCGGAGCCCTGACTCCGTTCACGCAGTCGGTGCGCAGCAGATGCTCAGGGGTACCGTCGCTGCGGTTCGGGGGGCTTTCCGTGCCGGGAATCCGAAGTCGGATCCGGGAACTCGCGCCCACCGGTCCACGGGCCACCAGGGTATCAGCGACGCCGGAGGGCTGTGCCTCGCCAGTACGGGAGTGCGTCCGGCCTCACAGGGGGCCGTCCGGAGCTGGGTTCCGTCCCCTACCGTGAGGGTGTGGTCGCGCCTTGTGAGTGACCGTTTCGCAAGCTCACCTCTTCGGCTTATCCATACTGTGGCGAGCGCGACGCACAAGGCTCCGGCAGGTCGTATCCTGCTCGGACGCTCGATCGGACATGTGATTGAGCGGTACTGATATTCGCAGGTCATCGCACGTCCCACGGGGGCGAGCCACAGTTCGACTGGAGATGCACGTGGCTGGGCGCATCGAAGATTACGCACTCATCGGGGACATGCAGACCGCCGCCCTGATCGGCAGGGACGGG
Source organism: Streptomyces sp. WMMB 714 (assembly GCF_900090125.1). NCBI lineage: Bacteria > Bacillati > Actinomycetota > Actinomycetes > Kitasatosporales > Streptomycetaceae > Streptomyces > Streptomyces sp. WMMB 714. The sequence continues at coordinate 26,856 of NZ_FMHJ01000023.1, read as the reverse complement.
TCGGTGGACTGGCACTGCCTTCCGCGCTTCGATTCCCATGCCGTCTTCGCGAGTCTTCTCGGCACTGAGGAGCACGGCTTCTGGCGGGTGGGCCCGCAGTCCAACGGGGACGAGCCGCCGAAGGCGGCCCGCAGGCGCTACAGGGGCGACTCACTGATCCTGGAGTCCGAGTGGGACACGCCACGCGGCACGGTCCGCGTCATCGACTTCATGCCGCCCCGCGAGCAGCACGCACCGCAACTGGTGCGCATCGTCGAAGGGGTGAGCGGCCGCGTTCCGATGCGTTCGGCGCTGCGCATGCGCTTCTCCTACGGCTGGGTCGTGCCGTGGGTGCAGCAGATCGAGGGCCGTACGGTCGCGGTCGCCGGCCCCGACTCGGTGTGGCTGGACACCGAAGCCGACACCTACGGCAAGGATCTGACGACCTACTCGGACTTCACGATCGCCCCGGGCGAACGCGTCGCGTTCACCATCAGCTGGCAGGCCTCGCACAAGAGCCCGCCCGCCGAGCCCGACCCCGAGTCGGCGCTGGAGGCGACCGCGGCCTTCTGGCGTGAGTGGGTCGACCACTGCACTTACCACGGGCCCTACCGCGAGGCGGTCGTACGGTCGCTGATCACCCTGAAGGCGCTGACGTACGCGCCGACGGGCGGCATCGTCGCCGCGCCGACGACGTCGCTCCCGGAGTGCATCGGCGGCATGCGCAACTGGGACTACCGCTTCACGTGGCTGCGTGACGCGGCGATCACCCTCTCCTCCCTGCTGCGCACCGGCTACCACCAGGAGGCGCTGGCCTGGCGGGAGTGGCTGCTGCGCGCCGTCGCGGGCGACCCGGAGAACCTGCAGATCATGTACGGCATCGCGGGAGAGCGGGAGTTGGGCGAGGCGGAGCTCAACTGGCTTCCCGGGTACGAGGACTCCACTCCCGTCCGCATCGGCAACGGCGCGGCGGGCCAGCTCCAGCTGGACGTCTACGGCGAGGTGACCGAGGCGCTGCACCTCGCCCACATGACGGGCCTGGCGCGCAACGACTACGCCTCCCTGCTGCAGCTGAAGCTCATCGGCTACCTGGAGGACCACTGGGACGAGCCGGACGAGGGCATCTGGGAGGTCCGCGGCCCGAGGCGGCACTTCGTGCACTCGAAGGTGATGGCCTGGGTGGCGGTCGACCGTACGGTCAAGCTCATCGAGTCCGGCGACGTCGACGGGCCGCTCGAGCGGTGGCGCGACCTGCGTGACGAGATCCATCGGGACGTGTGCGAGAAGGGGTACGACAAGGAGCGCAACACCTTCACGCAGTCCTACGGTTCGCGTGAGCTGGACGCCTCGCTGCTGCTCATCCCGCAGATGGGCTTCCTGCCGCCCGACGACAAGCGCGTCATCGGGACCGTCGAGGCGATCCAGCGGGAGCTGTCCACGGAGGACGGTTTCGTGCTGCGCTACCCGACCTCGCAGCTCGACGGCGACAACGTCGACGGCCTCCAGGGTGAGGAAGGCGCGTTCCTCGCCTGCTCGTTCTGGCTCGCCGACGACCTGGCGATGATCGGGCGGGTCGAGGAGGCGCGGAAACTCTTCGAGAAGCTGCTCTCGCTCCGCAACGACCTCGGCCTGCTGGCCGAGGAGTGGGACTCCAAGCTGCAGCGCCAGGTGGGCAACTTCCCGCAGGCCTTCAGCCACGTGCCGCTGATCGACACTGCCCTGCGCCTCACGGCGTCAGGGGCGTACGGGGGCTGACGCCCGCCGGGCCCGCCGCCCGGTCCGCGCACCCGCCCTCCGATGACGGACCCACGCCCGCTGCCGGGGACCAACCGGCAGCGGGCGTGGCGTTGAGGGACGGCTTCCCCCGGGCCGGCGGGGAGGGCGCGGGGGAAGTCCGGCCGGGGCGGTGCGCCCGGCCGGTGCCCTCAGAACGGTGTCAGCGTGAGAGTGATCTCGCTTGCGGCACCGTCCTCGATGTAGGACGCGAACCCGGCGACGTCGTCGAAGGCGAAGCCGTATGCCTTGCCGTCGACCGTGGCCTCGTGCATGGCCTTGACGTACAGGTGGGCCGTGTCTCCCTTGTAGAACTCCGCGGGGTCCGTCGTGGGCTGGTCGGCGATCGAGGCGAGCGTGGTCCGGTTGAACGCGGCACCCAGGATCGCGGCGACGGGACCGGTGGTCCCGTCGTTCGGCGCTGCGAGCGCACCGTCGCAGAAGAGGACGTCCTTCGTGCTGGGCTTGTCGAAGGACACCTCGGCCGGGCCCGTGAAGGAGAACTTGCCGCCGCTGACACGCCCGGTGAACTTCCCGGCGTTGGTGGTGACGGTGAGGTCCTTGCCGGAGTACGTGTTCCACACCTCGTCGATGTAGGCGTCGAAGTAGTCCTCGGCGAAGAGGCCCGAACCCATGCCGTGCCCGGGGGCGATGACCCGCTTGTCGTCGACGACGAGCTTCGAGAACGCCTCCGCGCCCTTGAGGTCCTGGAAGACCTTGGCCCGCGCGCCGTCCTTGAGCGTGCCGGTCGTCTGGTCCTTGTCGCCCTTGAGCTGGATGGACAGCGGCACGCTGAACATGTCGACCATGGTGGTGTTGCAGTACATGGCCCCGTTCTTGTAGGTGAACTCCGCACAGTCGTGCAGGACCCCGTAGTTGGGGTCGGACTCCACCCAGGCCGCCGGGTAGGCGAGCGCGGCCTTGCCGTCGCCTCCCTCGACCGCCTTGAACTTCAGCTTCTCGCCGAGCGCGAAGTAGATCCGCCCCGACATCTCCGGCAGCTGGATGACCGTCTCCCCGCTGCCGGCGAGCGGGATGGCGTAGTCGGTGAACCCGTCGGACCCGTTGTCGCCGAGGGCCACCGGCTTCAGCTCGCCCTCGGGGGTGACGCGCACCTGGTTGGTGCCGTCGTTGCCCACGATGTAGACGTGGATCGAGCCGTTGTCGTACTCGCCGCTGTTGTTGACGATCTTCAGGGGCATGGCGGCGGCCTTCGCGCCCGCCTTCCTCCGGGTGACGCCCCCCGCTTCGGTCACGAGCAGGCCCGTGGCCGGGGCTACGAGGGCCGCGGCGGCTGCACCGCGGATGAGAGACCTGCGGCTGATCACTTGACGGCACCTCCGGTGGTTTCCACGGACACGTAGTCCACGGACATGGATCCGCCGGGCTGCGTGGCGGCGGTGGGGGTCTGCTGGCCGGCGACCCCGTCGGGGAACGCCCCGCCCATGGCGAGGTTCAGCAGGATGAAATGACCGTGGTGCGTGGCGTCCGCCCAGGTCTGGGCGTCCACGTCGGTCTCCTTGACGGTGTGGAAGTGCTGGCCGTCGGCGTACCAGCGCAGCTCCTCGGTCTCACCGCTGCGGTCGAGCTCCAGCGCGTACTCGCTGAACTCCGTCTTGCAGGCGCCCGCGCACTCGTGGGCCTTGCCGATGCCCGTGGTCTCGTTGCACGGACCGCCGGGGTTGACGCCGCAGTGCAGCACACCGTGTGTGGTGGTCTGCCCGTTGACGTTCTCCATGATGTCGAACTCGCCGACGCCCGGCCAGTTGTGGTAGTTGCCGCGGTACTCCTCGCCCAGGGTCCAGAACGCCGGCCAGTAGCCGAGCGCCGCCTCCCCGGACTGCTCGGGCAGCTTGATGCCCGCTTCGATCCGCATGACGCCGCCCTCGGGGGCCGCGAAGTCGGTCCGCTGGGTCTCGATACGGGCCGAGGTCCAGGTGTCGCCGTTCTTGAGGGCGGTGATCTTCAGATGCCCGTCGCCGTCGAGTTGGAGGTTGTCGGGGCTGTCGGTGTACTCCTGGATCTCGCCGGTGCCCCAGTTGGACGGGCCGCCGGGGTAGCTGTGCCCCTTGTCGATGATCCAGTCGTCGCCGGAGGGAAGTGAACCGGCCGCGCCGTCGAAGTCCGTTCGCCAGACCTCTTCGAGAGCGGCTGCCTTCTTCCCGTCCCGGCCGGCGTCGTCGGCCTGCGCGCTGGGCGCCATGCAGGCGCCGAAGAGGGCGAGGGCCGCGATGCCCGCGAGTGCCCAACGCCGTCTGTCGCTCTTCAAGAGCATGATTTACGCTCCTCGCTCGTGGGGGGTGAGAGCGCTCTCACGTCATGGCCTGTACGGTGCCCATAGTTCGAGGATTGGTCAAGACCTAGGCAAAGAAAAGGAGTTGACGGTGCACACATTCCGCGATTCCCGTCCGACCCTGGAGGCCGTGGCGGCCCACGCCGGGGTCTCGCGTGCGACGGTGTCGCGGGTGGTCAACGGCGGTGCGAACGTACGGGCAGAGGTCCGCGAGAAGGTGCGGCAGTCCGTGGAAGAGCTGGGCTACGTGCCCAACAACGCGGCCCGCACCCTCGTCACCCGCCGCACCGGAGCCATCGCCGTGATCATCGCCGAACCGGAGAGGCGCGTCTTCGCGGACCCGTTCTTCGCACAGCAGTTGCGCGGTATCAGCCGCGAACTCTCCGACAGCGACATGCAGTTGCTGCTGATCCTGCTCGAACAGCAGAAGGACTACGAGCGGATCGGGCGCTACCTGTCGGCCGGGCACGTCGACGGCGCCCTGATGTTCTCGCTGCACGGCGACGACCCCCTCCCCGGCATCGCCTCCCGCACGGGGCTCCCCGCCGTCTTCGGCGGCCGCCCCGGCTGGCCCGGCGCCGAGGACGACCCCGGTCTGCTCTACGTCGACACCGACAACCGGGGCGGGGCACGCCAGGCCGTTGCACATTTGCAGGAGCGAGGCCGCAGCAGGATCGCGCTCATCAACGGCCCTCTCGACCAGACCTCCGCACTCGACCGTCTCTACGGCTACTGCGACGCCCTGGGCATCACCGTCCACGAGAAGGACCCGGCCCTCGTGGCGCAGGGCGACTTCACCGCCGGGGGCGGCGAGCGCGCCATGGCCGAACTGCTCCGCAGCGCACCCGACTTGGACGCGGTGTTCGCCGCGAACGACCTGATGGCGTCCGGCGCGCTCCGCACCCTCAGGGCGCGGGGACGCCGGGTGCCGCAGGACGTGGCCGTCGTCGGCTACGACGACCTGGAACCGGCCGCATGGTCGGAGCCCGCCCTCACCACCGTGCGGCAGGACGTCGAGGGGATGGGCCGCATCATGGCCGAGCTGCTGCTCGGGCGGATCGGCCTCAAACCCGGCGCGGCGACGCCGGCGCCGGTCGTGACACCTGCCTCGCTGGTCGTCCGCGACTCCAGCTGAAGGGGGTGAGCGGGGGTTGCGGCAGGGGGGTGCGGCGGGGTTCCGCCGTCCCGGGCGCCCCGGGAGCCCCGTCCAAGGGGCCGTGGAGGGTCAGGCGGTCAGCTCGTCGTAGACGCTCAGCACCTGGGCCACGGTGGCCTCCTCCGTCGGCCACTCGGAGGCCCGCGCGCGGCCCTCGGCCGCCAGCCGCTCCCGCTTCACCGGGTCGGCGAGCAGTCCCGTCACTCCGGACGCGAGGGCGTCCGCGTCCCCGTACGGCACCAGGACGGCGCCGTCGCCCACGAGTTCGGGAACCCCGCCGACGGAGGTCGCGACCAGTGGCACGCCGCTGTGCAGCGCCTCCTCCGCGAGGAGGGAGCGGCCTTCCCAGCGGGCGGTGAGCACCGCGACATCCGCTCCGGCAAGGAGCTCGAAGGCGTCCTCGCGGCGGCCCAGCAGGCGTACCGGGAGCTCCTCGTGGTCGACGCGCCGCTGGAGCTCCCCGCGCTGCGGCCCCTCCCCCGCGATGGCGAGCAGCGGCTGCGGGTCCAGGCCGCGCCAGGCACGTGCGGCCGTGAGCAGCGTGCCGTAGCCGTGGTGGACGTCGAGACGGCCCACGGAGAAGACCAGCGGGCGGTCGGCCGCGCCGACCGCGGCACGCGACTCGTGGTGCCGGCGCTCCTCTTCCTCCGCCGGCCGCTGATCCGCCTCGGCACCCACACCCGCACCGGCACCCGCACCGGGACGGCGGACGCGGCCCGGCAGCACGACGGGTGCAAGCCGCGCGTCGCGCGCCCCCGCCCGCCGTGCCCGGTCGACGAGGTCCGTCGTCGCGGCCAGGACGACGGTCGCGCCACGGGCCACGCGGCGCTCCACGAAACGTCTCCAGTGGGCGCGGGCGCCCGAGGCGTGGCCCCTGCGGTGCCAGGAGACGACGAAGGGCACCCGGCCGCGCCCGGAGAGCGCCAGAGCGGTCAGTGCCGGAAGCGAGGCCCTGACGCCGTGCGCGTGGACCAGGTCGGCGTCGGCGCAGACATGGCGCAGTGCCGCGGCCGCCTCCGCCTCGATCCGTCCGGGAAGCGGCACGAAGCGGGCGCCGACGCTCTCGAACCCGTACGCCGCCTCGGCGGCGGGCGGCGCGCAGACGGTGACCCGCAGCCCGCGCGCCACGAGCCCCTCGGCCAGGGACCGCACATGGGCGCCGGTGCCCGCGCTGGCGCCGTCGACGACCTGTACGGCATGGGGTGGTGCCGGACCGAGGGACGGCGGGGGCGGAGCGGCGGGACGGGTCACAACTGGTCGATCTCCAAAGCGACTTGCGGGGGACGGCACGACGGCGGCTTCTGCCGGGTGCCCTGCGGTGGGCGGCGGGGACTCGCCCGTACGACCGGTCCGACCAGCATGCCAGCCTGCGGCGGCGACTTCGGACCATACCGGCGCCGCAGGCGCGGCTCCACGCGAAGACCAGTCACGGCTATCACCCACACGGAGGACGTTGCGCACGGCCGGATCACGGCACTGGTGAGGCCCCTCCACCACGGGCTCTCGCGAGCGGGACGGCACGCGGTTCTCCACTCACGCCGGCGCGCTCGCACGGGCCGGACAGCAGGGCCGGCGAGTGCGGGCGTTCAGCTCCCCGTACGGGCGGCCTCCAGCAGCTCCTCGGCGTGTGCGCGGGCGAGTTGGGAGTCCTCCTGGCCTGCCAGCATCCGGGACAGCTCGCGGACTCGCTCCTCCCCCTCCATCGCCTTGACGCCGCTGTGCGTGACGGAGCCGTCGTCCGTCTTCTCCACCACGAGGTGCCTGTCGGCGAACGCGGCGACCTGCGGAAGGTGCGTGACCACCACGACCTGGGCGGAACGGGCCAGCCGGGCGAGACGCCGGCCGACCTCGACCGCCGCCTTTCCGCCGACGCCCGCGTCGACCTCGTCGAAGAGGTACGTCGGTACGGGGTCGGAACCGGCGAAGACCACCTCGACGGCGAGCATCACGCGGGAGAGTTCACCGCCGGAGGCGCCCTTGGCGATCGGCCGGGGCTGCGAACCGGGGTGCGGTGCGAGCAGCAGCTCGACCTCGTCCGTCCCGTGCGGCCCGAACGCGACGTCACGGCCGTCGAGTTGGAGGCTCTCGGCGCCTTCTGCCGCGTCGCTGCGCTTGAGGGCGAACGTCACGCGGGCGTGCGGCATGGCGAGTTCGGCGAGCTCCTCGGTGACGGCGTCGGCGAAGCGCTTGGCCGCGTCCGTGCGGGCGTCCGTCAACTGCTGGGCGAGCGCCGTCAGTTCGGTGAGCAGTCCGTCCCGCTCCGCGGTGAGTTCGCCGATGCGCTCGTCGTCGCCCTCGAGTTCGGTGAGGCGGGCGGCGCTCTCCTCCGCCCAGCTGAGCACCGCCGAGATGTCCTCCCCGTACTTGCGGGTGAGCTGCGTCAGCGCGGCCCTGCGCTCCTCGACCGCGGCGAGCCGCAGCGGGTCGGCGTCGAGGTTGTCGGCGTATCCGGCCAGCTCCCCCGCCACGTCGCCCATGAGGATGGAGACCTCACCCAGCCGGTCCGCGAGGGCGGCGAGCGCCGGGTCGTGGGCGCGTACGGCTTCCAGCGCGCGGTGCGCCGCGGAGACGAGCGCGCCGGCGTCCACGGTCTCCGGGTCGGCGGGGTCCCCGGCCAGGGCACCGTGAGCGGTGGTGGCGGCCGAGGCGAGGGCTTCGGCGTGGCCGAGACGCTCTGCTTCGGCGGCGAGTTCCGCGTCCTCGCCCGCCTGGGGCTCGGCCGCCGCGATCTCCTCCAGGCCGAAGCGGAGCATGTCCGCCTCCTGCGCGCGCTCGCGGGCGAGGGTGGTGATCTCGTCGAGTTCGCCGCTGACCTTGCGCAGCCGCTGGTACGCCTTGGTCCACGCGGCGAGCGGCTCGGACACGGCCTCGCCGGCGAAGCGGTCCAGCGCCTGCCGCTGCCGTGCGGGGCGCAGCAGCCCCTGCTGGTCGGTCTGGCCGTGCACGGCGACGAGGTCGTCGCTGAGCTCGGCGAGGAGGCCGACGGGGACGGAACGGCCGCCCACGTGGGCGCGGGAGCGGCCCTCGGCCGAGACGGTGCGGCTGACCAGCAGCTCCCCGTCCTCCACCTCGGCGCCCGCCTCGACCGCACGCGCCGCCGGGGCCGAGTCGGGGGCCACGACTATCCGCCCCTCGACGGACGCCGCCTTCGCTCCGGCCCGCACGAGCGCCGCGTCGGCGCGTCCGCCGAGCAGCAGCCCGAGGCTGGTGACGACCATGGTCTTGCCCGCACCCGTCTCACCGGTCACCGCGGTGAAACCAGGGGACAGTTCGACGACGGCGTCGTCGATCACGCCCAGGGACCGGATCCGCATCTCCTCCAACACGGGTACGACCATACGCAGTCCGCGGAGGTACCCCCACCCCTGGTCCGTCCCGGCGGGAGCGGCGCGGGCCGCGCGTCCGGCCGGTCCGCCGCGCGGAACACGGCCGGAGGGCCGCGACGGCACCGCTCGCGGATCGGTCCCTCAGTGCGGCGCTCCGCGCCAACCGGCCACGGGCAACGCGAACTTGGCGACGAGGCGGTCGGTGAACGAGGCGTGGTGCAGCCGTGCGAGGCGTACCGGCACGGCTCCCCGCCGCACCTCCACCCGTGCGCCGGCGGGCAGTTCGACGCTGCGCCGTCCGTCGCACCACATCACGCCGTTGGGAGTCTGCGGCTGCACCTCGACGGCGAGTACCGAGTCCGGGGCGGTCACGAGGGGCCTGGCGAACAGCGCGTGCGCGCTGATCGGCACCATGAGCAGCGCCTCCACCTCCGGCCATACGACCGGGCCGCCCGCCGAGAAGGCGTACGCCGTGGAACCCGTCGGTGTGGCACAGACCACACCGTCGCCGCCGAAGCGGGACACCGGCCGGTTGTCCACCTCGGTGACGACCTCCAGCATCCGCTCGCGGGCCGCCTTCTCCACCGACGCCTCGTTGATGGCCCAGTCGTGGTGCACGGTGCTCCCGTCTGTGCGTACGAGCACGTCGAGGGTCATGCGCTCCTCGACCTCGTAGCCCCGGGTCACCACACGGTGCACCACCTTGTCCAGGTCGTCCCGCTCGGCCTCCGCGAGGAAGCCCACGCGGCCGAGGTTGACGCCCAGCATCGGGACGCCCGAGGCCCGCGCGAACTCGGCTCCGCGCAGCAGCGTCCCGTCGCCGCCCAGCACCACGATCAGCTCGCAGCCCTCGACGGCCTCGGAGGTGGAGGGCACCCTGCGCACGGACTCCGGCATCGGCAGATCGGTGGCCTCAGCCTCCAGGACCCGCACGCCGATCCCGTTGCGGAGCAGGCCCTGTACGACGAGTTCGGCGCTGCGCACGGCAGCGGGACGGCCCGTGTGGGCGAGCAGGAAGACGGTGCGTTCGCCGTTCTCCGCCCCACCGTCCCGCGTGCCGCTGCGTCCGCCGGTGGATGTCGTCATTTCGGGCCCTCCGCGACAGCTCGGTCGACAGCGGCCGGGTCGATCTCCGGTGCACCGGCGCGCAGCCACAGAAAGTACTCGACGTTGCCGGACGGCCCCGGCAGGGGACTCGCCGTCACTCCCATCGTCCCGAGACCGAGCGCGGACGCCTGCCCGGCGACGGCGCTGACCGCCGCGGCCCGCAGTTCGGCGCTGCGCACCACGCCGCCGCTGCCGAGCCGTTCCCTGCCGACCTCGAACTGCGGCTTGACCATGAGCACGACGTCCGCGTCCGCCGTGGCGCACCGCACGAGGGCCGGGAGCACGAGCCCGAGGGGGATGAAGGAGAGGTCGCCCACGACGAGGTCCGCCGGTTCGCCGTCGACGTCCTCGAGCGTCAACTCCCGTACGTTGGTGCGGTCCTTGACGATGACGCGCTCGTCGCTCCGCAGCGACCAGGCGAGTTGGCCGTAGCCGACGTCGACGGCGACGACCTGGCGGGCCCCGGCGCGCAGCAGCACGTCGGTGAATCCGCCGGTCGACGCTCCGGCGTCCAGGGCGCGGCGGTCCCGCACGGCAAGGCCGAGCGGCACGAACTCCTCGAAGGCGCCCGCGAGTTTGTGCCCGCCGCGGGAGACGTAGCCGGGATCGTGCTCGTCCTCGCGGACGACGACCGCGGCGCTCGTCTCCACCTGCGTGGCGCTCTTGGCGGCGACGTTGCCGCCGACGGTGACCCGTCCCTCGGCGATGAGCCGGCCGGCGTGTTCACGGGAGCGCGCCAGCTTGCGGCGCACCAGTTCCGCGTCGAGTCGGCGTCGCGGCACGGATCAGCTCCCCGGGTGCGGATGGCCGGCCGCGCGGGGCGCGGGGCCGGGAGCGGGGCGGTCGAGGGCGGTGAGGGTGTCGCGCAGTCCCCGGTGCACGTCCTCGTAGACCTCGAGGTGCCCCGAGACCGCGAGGTGGTCGGCGTCCTCCAGACGCCGCAGGTGCGCGTCGACGGGCGAGTGCCCGGTGGGCTCGACCCGCAGGCCGAGGGGGCGGGGGCCGTCGTCCGGCTCCCCGGTCCCGTCCTCCGGCGCCTCCTCGGGCAGTTCCCCGTTCCCGTCCGGGCGGTGAACGGCTCCGGGGGGCCGTCCCGCGTCCGCCGGCGCCGCCGGACGGGGCTGCTCCGGGGTCCCGTTCTCCGCCTGGTACTCGGAGGCGGCGGGACCTCCGTCGTGCTGCGCCGGAATCGCACCCGGCATCGGCTCACTCATGCCTCTGACGCTACCGCTTCCGCCGCACCTCCCGGCCCCCGAGAGGTGATCGCGAGGCTCACGGTTTCAGCGGCGCGGGCGCACGTTTCCGGGCGGCCGGAACCACCAGGGGGGTTCCCGTCTCCGGATCGTCGATCACCCTGCAGGGCATGCCGAAGACGTCCTCCACCAGCTGCGCCGTGACGATGTCGCCTGGAGCGCCCTGGGCGACGACGCGGCCGCCGCGCATGGCGATGAGGTGCGTGGCGTAGCGGGCCGCGTGGTTCAGGTCGTGGAGGACGGCTACGAGGGTGCGGCCCTGCTCCTCGTGGAGTGCGGCGCACAGGTCCAGCACCTCGATCTGGTGGGCGATGTCGAGGTACGTCGTCGGCTCGTCGAGCAGCAGCAGCTGCGTCTGCTGGGCGAGCGCCATCGCGAGCCACACCCGCTGCCGCTGCCCGCCGGAGAGTTCGTCGACGAAGCGGTCGGCCAGGTCGTCGACCGCCGTCGCGGCCATCGACTCGCGGACGACGCGCTCGTCCTCCCGCGACCACTGCCGCAGCAGCCCCTGGTGCGGGTAGCGGCCGCGCGCCACGAGGTCGGCGACGCTGATCCCGTCAGGGGCGACGGACGACTGGGGCAGCAGGCCGAGGGTGCGCGCCAGCTTCTTCGCCGGCATGCCGCCGATGTCGGCGCCGTCCAGCAGCACGGAGCCCGCGGCGGGCTTGAGCATCCGGGAGAGGGCCCTCAACAGGGTTGACTTTCCGCATGCGTTGGGCCCCACGACGACCGTGAAGGAGTTGTCCGGCACCGCGATGTCCAGGTGCTCGCTGATGGTGCGCCGGTCGTAGGCGAGAGTGAGCCCCTCCCCCGAAAGCCTCGTGGCGCTCCCGGCGGCCGGTCCCGGGGAGGGCCCGCGCCGAGCGGCGTCCGCCTCCGCGACGTCCTCCTTCGCGGCCCCCTTCGTGAAGCCCCCCTCCGCGGCGCCCTTCGTGTAGCCGCCCTTCGTGAAGCCGCCCTTCGCGGCGTCCTCCGTCACGGCCCCTGTCACGGCCGCCGCCGGCTCCGCCTGCGGTGTCTGCTCCGTCATCACGGTCGTCCTCGCACTGTTCGCACCGGTCGCACTGTTCGCACTGGTCCTCGCACCTGTCGCCTTCGTTGTCCTGTCCCCCCGCTCGGACGGCCGGGCTGTGTCCCGGCCCGCGGAGGCGTCCGCCGCGGCGCTCATATCCGTCCCGCCCTGCGCTCCGTGGCCAGCAGCCACACCAGGTAGCCGCCGCCCAGCAGGCCCGTGACCACACCCACCGGCAACTCGCTCTCGCCGAAGACCCGTTGGGCGACGAGGTCGGCGGAGGCGAGCAGCGCGGCTCCCATGCACATCGACGGAAGCAGGTTCGGGCCGGGCGACTTGGTCAGCCGCCGTGCCAGCTGCGGTGCCGTCAGGGCCACGAAGGCGACCGGGCCCGCGGCCGCGGCGGCCAGGCCCACCAGCAGCACGGCCGCGGCGAGCAGCACGAGGCGGACCCGCTCCACCCGTACGCCGAGGGCGTACGCGGTGTCGTCGCCCATCTCCATCATGCGCAGCCCCCGGGAGCACCCCAGGATCACCAGTGGCACGAGGACGGAGATGCCGCTCAGCAGCGGCAGGACGTCCTCCCATCCGCGCCCGTTGAGGCTCCCCGTCATCCAGAGCACGGCGCGTCCGGCCTCGGTGATCTGGGCGCGGGTCAGCAGGTATCCGTTGACGCCGGTGAGGATCGCGGCCACACCCACGCCGACGAGCACCAGCCGGTAGCCGTGCATCCCGCGGCGCCAGGCCAGTCCGTACACCAGCAGGCCCGTGAGGACGCCGCCCAGCAGCGCGCCGCCCGCCAGCGCCGCGCTGCCGCCGCCGACGATCACGATGGCGGTGAGGGCGCCCGTCGCCGCGCCGTGGGTGAAGCCGAGGACGTCGGGGCTGCCGAGCGGATTGCGCACGACCGCCTGGAAGACCGCGCCGCCCAGCGCGAGGGCGGCGCCGACCGCGAGGGCCGATACGGCGCGCGGCAGCCGGAGTTCGTTGACGATGAAGGCGTCGGCGGGGTCGCCTTGGCCGGCGAGCGTACGCAGCACGTCCACTGGGCTCATGGGGTATTCGCCGCTGCCGATGGCGACGACGGCCACAGCGCACGCGAGGAGCGCGCACACCGTGCCCGTGACGAGTGCCCGGGGCTGGAACACCACGGAGCAGCCGCCCGCGGTACGTATGACGCTCATGCCTGCGCCACCCTCCGGCGCCGGACGAAGTAGAGGAAGAACGGCCCGCCCAGCACGACCGTGACGATGCCGACCTGCAGCTCCGCCGGCCTGCCCAGCACCCGTCCCAGCACGTCCGCACCGAGCATCAGCACGGGGGCGAGCAGCGCGCAGTACGGCAGCATCCAGCGCAGGTCGGGTCCGGTCAGCGACCGCACCATGTGCGGCACCATCAGGCCGACGAAGACGATCGGGCCGCATGCCGCCGTCGCGGCGCCGCACAGCAGCGTCACCGCGACGATGACGGCGGCGCGGGTCAGCTCGGGGCGTGAGCCCAGCGCGCGAGCGGCGTCCTCGCCCAGGGCGAGCGCGTTCAGCGGCCTCGCCAGGAGGATCGCCATCAGCACGCCCGTGAGGATGAAGGGCAGCGCCTTGGCGTTGATCTCGTCCTGCGCCCTGGCGAGCGAACCGACCGTCCAGAAGCGCATCCGGTCGAGCGAGGCGGTGTCGAGGAGCTGCACGGCGTTGACGTAGGAGACGAGCGCCGCGTTGAGGGCCGTACCGGCCAGGGCGAGACGCGCCGGAGTGGCTCCGCGGCCGCCGCCGACGGCGTACACGCCCACCGAGACCGCGGCGGCGCCGAGGAAGGCGAAGCCGATGTAACCGGTGTAGCCCGTCACGCCGAAGAGGGAGATCGCGGTGACGACGGCCGCCGCCGCACCGGCGTTGATGCCCAGCACACCGGGATCCGCCAGCGGATTGCGGGTGAGGGCCTGCATCAGGCCGCCGGCCAGGCCGAGCGCGGCACCGGCGAGCAGGCCCAGCAACGTCCGCGGCAGCCGCATCTCGTGGACGACCGTGTACGCGGAGGAGGCGGGGTCCTGGAGACCGCTGAGGACCTCGCCGGCGGAGAGCTGCTTCGCCCCGACGGCGAGGCTGAGGACGCACACGAGCAGCAACAGGGCGGTGGCGCCGAGGAGTCCGGCGGCACGCAGCAGCGCGCGGCCGCGGCCGGCGCGCTCCGTGCCGCGGCCCTCGGTGTGCGAACTTGCGCCGCCGCCGGGGCGGTTGCCGCCGGCCGGTCCCCCGGGGGAACCGGACCGGCCCGGTTCGGGGGGCGTTGCGGGAGGCACGGGCCGATGGTCGGCCGAACCCCGGTGCGTATGGCGGGACTTGATGAGAGTCACGTACCGGCTCCGGTCGGGGCCAGAAGGGGCGGACCCTCGGCCACTGGACAACTAGGACTTTGGTTAGGTTAACCTAACCAGCATCCCGGCACACAGCCGACCGTACGACCTTGAGAAGAGAAGGCCAGTCATGCCCAACTCGTCCGCGCACACCGCCCTCTCCCGCCGCGGCCTGCTGGCCGCCGGCGGCGCCTTCGGTCTGGGCGCTCTGCTCACCGCCTGCGGAAGCGACGGCGGACAGGGGTCCGGGTCCGGCAAGGGCGGCGCCTGGACCTTCACGGACGACCGCAAGAAGAAGATCAGCCTGGACTCGGAGCCCAAGCGCATCGTCGCCTACGTCGGCACCGCCGCGGCGCTGCACGACTTCGGCGCCGGGGACGCGATCGTCGGCGTCTTCGGGCCGACGAAGAAGAAGAACGGCGAGCCGGACGTGCTGGCCGGGGACCTGGACGTCGGCAAGCTCAAGATCATCGGCAACGCCTACGGCGAGTTCGACATCGAGAAGTACGCCAAGACCCGGCCCGAACTCCTCGTCACGAACATGTACGTGAAGGACGCCCTCTGGTACGTGCCGGACGAGAGCAAGTCGAAGATCCTCAAGCTCGCGCCGGCACTGGCCCTCAAGACCGCCGAGACGTCGATGCTGGAGTCGATCAAGCGCTTCGCCGAACTCGCGGAGGCACTCGGCGCCGACCTGAAGGCGAAGAAGGTCGCCGACGACAAGGCGCGGTTCGAGAAGGCGGCCGAGAAGCTGCGCAAGACCGCCAAGTCGAGCGGCCTGAAGGTGATGGCCGCCTCCGGCTCGCCGGACCTGATGTACGTGTCCGACCCGAAGGCCAACGCGGACCTGAAGTACTTCAAGGAGCTCGGCGTCGACATCGTCGTACCCGAGAAGCTCAGCAAGCAGGGCTTCTTCGAGGAGCTGAGCTGGGAGAACGCCGACAAGTACGAGGCAGACGTGATCATGCTCGACAACCGGACGCAGGCTCTCCAGCCGGAGGCCCTCAAGTCCAAGCCGTCCTGGTCCGACCTGCCCGCGGTCAAGTCCGGACAGGTGACGACGTGGGACGCCGAGCCGCGCTTCTCCTACGCCGGTGCCGCACCCCTCCTCGAAGGGCTCGCGAAGGCGATCGAGGAAGCGAAGAAGGTCCGCTGACCCGGCCGGGAGCCGGCGGGCGGACCGTCCGGTCGGCCCCGGCCCCGGCGGTCCGCCGGACCAGAAGCCCTGCCCCCGGCCCGGCGTGAAGCACTCGGACCGCACAGAACGCACGGACGGTCTCCCCGTCCGCAGAGCACTCCGGGAGGAGAGCCAGCATGAGTACCGCAGCCCCCGAAGCCCCCGCCCTCGCCGTTCCGTTCGAGTTCTTCGACGTGCACGTGGTGGCGGCCCGGCGCCTGAGCCCCTCGATGGTGCGCGTCACCTTCGGCGGTGAAGCCCTGCGGAGGTTCGCCTCGGGCGGGCGCGACCAGCGGATCAAACTCTTCCTGCCGCACCCCGGCCAGGACGCGCCCGTCGTGCCGTGCGACGCCGGCGACGCCTGGTTCACCGTCTGGCGGGCCATGGACCCGGACGTGCGCGGCATCATGCGCACCTACACCGTGCGCGAGCAGCGGCGTTTCCCCCGCGACGAGCTGGACGTCGACTTCGCGCTGCACGGCGTGGGCGACCCGGCCGACGCGACCGGGTCGGGCTTCATCGTCTCGGGCCCCGCGTCGCGGTGGGCGGCGACCGCCCGCCCGGGCGACCGCGTCACGCTCCTCGGCCCCGTGGTCGACGACAACGGGGGCGTCGACTTCAGGCCGCCGCCCGGCACCGACTGGGTGCTCGTCAGCGGTGACGAGACGGCTCTGCCCGCCGTCGCCGGAATACTGGAGTGGCTGCCGCCCGGCACCCCCGCGAAGGTGTGGATCGAGGTGCCCCAGGCCGGCGACATCCAGGACCTGCCCACAGTGGCGGACGCCGACATCACCTGGCTCGTCAGGGAGAACACCGCCCGTGCCCGCACGGACTTCGTCCTCGGCTCCCTCAGGGCCGCGGATCTCCCCGAGGGCACTCCGTACGCGTGGATCGCGGGCGAGGCCGGGACGGTCAAGGCCCTGCGACGGCACCTGGTGCGCGAACGCGGATTCGACCGCCGCGCCGTGAAGTTCACGGGCTACTGGCGTGCGGACACCACGGAGGAGCAGCTCATCGAGGAAGCAGTCACGAGCGCGGCGGCAGTCGGCAGCGACTGACCGGGCAGAGCGGCCCGGCGGACGGGGAGGGGCGCCCGCCGGGCCTCACAGCCCGAGGCGCGCCAGCGCCGCCCCCGCGTCGAGCCGGCACGTGCCGTCCCCGGCCGCGCCCCATGCGGCACCGCACAACGCCCGCAGCCCGTCGAGCGCTTCGCCCTCCCCGTCGAGCCCGAGCCCGTCCGGGCCCGCCCACGCGCGCCAGCCACCGCAGCCGACGACCGGTCCCCGCCCTTCGCGGGGCGGCCGGGCTCCGCTCCCGCCCGTGCCCGCCTCCGCCGGCGCCTCCGCCGGCTCCGGCTGCGACTCCGGCTGCGGCTGCGGCTCGGCCAGTCCGCGCAGGTCGCGCGCGACATAGGTGGGCCGGTGCTCGGGCGGCGCGGCCAGGAGCTGGGCGCCGTCCGTCACACCCGTCAGGACGAGCAGCGAGTCGACCTCCCCCGCGTGGGCGCCCTCGATGTCGGTGTCCAGCCGGTCGCCGACGACCAGCGGACGCCGCGCCCCCGTCCGCAGGATCGTCTCCTTGTGCATCGGCGGCAGCGGCTTCCCCGCGATCTGCGGCTCGGGGGCCTCCCGCATCCACCGCGTCGCCGCCCGTACCACTCCCACCGCGGCTCCGTTGCCGGGCATGATGCCCCGGTCGCCGGGGATCGTCATGTCGCCGTTGGACGCGTACCAGGCCGCGCCCCGTCCGACCGCGAGCGCCGCCTCGCCCAGCCGGCCCCAGGGCAGCTCCGGGCCGCCGTAGCCCTGGACCACCGCCGCCGGATCGTCGTCCGCCGACTCCACGACGGTCAGGCTCCGTTCACGCAGCGCCTGCCTCAGCCCGTCACCGCCGACCGCCAGGACGCGGGCGCCCGCGGGATGCTGCTCGGCGATCAGCCTCGCAACGGCCTGGGCCGAGGTGATCACGTCGGATGCTTCCGCGGGCACGCCCAGGCGGCTGAGGTGGTCCGCCACCGAACCGGGCGTCCGGGCCGCGTTGTTGGTCACGTACGCCAGCCGCATCCCGGCCTCGCGGGCGCCTTCCAGGGACGGCACGGCGTGCGGCACGGCCTCCCCGGCGACGTACACGACCCCGTCCAGGTCGAGCAGCGCCGTGTCGTATGCCTCCCGCAGCGCACGGCTGCAACCGGAGGGGCGCGTGCGCGCAGTGCCCTGCATGGTCTCTCTCCTCGCGACGGTCCTTCTGCCAGGCCGGTCCCCCGGCCGCACCGGCCCGGCCGTCCAGGACGCCACGGGCACGCGGTACTTCCCCGATCATCCCGTCCTGCCCGGCCGCACCCTCCCCCACCCCCGCCGTCGCCCCGGCTTAGCATGCAGGGATGACCAGTGACGGCCTCCGGCTCTCCCCCTTCCGCGGGCTGCGCTACGCCCCGGAGAAGGTCAGCGGTCTCGCCGCGGTGACCTCCCCGCCGTACGACGTCGTGGTCAGGCCCGACGAAGTGCGCGATCTGGAGACCGCCGACCCCTGTAACATCGTCCGGCTGATCCTGCCGGAGGCCGACGACGAGTCCGCCCGTCAGACCAAGGCCGCCCGGACGCTCCGCCAGTGGCTGGCCGAGGGCGTGATGGCGTTCGACCCGCAGCCCGCCCTGTACGTCTACGAGCAGCGGCGCGGCGACGTGCTGCAGCGCGGCCTGATCGGCGCGCTGGAGCTGTCCCCGCCCGAGGACGGCAAGGTGCTGCCGCACGAGGGCGTCATAGACGAGGTGGTCGAGGACCGCGCCGCCCTGATGCGCGGTACGGGGGCGAATCTGGAGCCGCTGCTGCTCTCGTACCGCGGGGACGGCACCGCCTCCGGCGCCACAGCCGTGATCGAACAGGCCGTGCTCCGCACTCCGTTGCTCGCCACCACGACCGAGGACGGCTTCTCGCACCGCCTGTGGTCCGTGACGGATCCGGGCGAACTCGACGCGATCCACGCCGACTTGTCACAGCACCGCGCTCTGATCGCGGACGGCCACCACCGCTGGGCGACGTATCTGCGCCTGCGCGGCGAGCACGCGAAGAGCGCCGCCACGGGCGAGGACTCCCCGTGGAACCACGGCCTGGTGCTGCTCGTGGACACCGCCCGCTACCCCCTGCGCGTACAGGCGATCCACCGCGTACTGCCCCGGCTGCCGCTCAAGAGCGCCCTGGACGCCGTCGAAGCACAACAGGCCTTCCGCGTGACTCCGCTGGCGCTCCCGCTGCCGCAGGCGCTCGAAGCCCTCGGCTCCACGCCCGGCAACGCCTTCCTGCTCACGGACGGCAGCGGCACCTTCCACCTCCTGGACCGTCCCGCACCTGCTCTGCTGGAACGGGCCCTGGACGCGCGGCATTCCGAGGAGTGGCGGCAGCTCGACGCGGCCGTGCTGCACTCCGCGCTGCTCGAATCCGTGTGGCGCGTCCCCGACCGCCCGCAGGACATCGCCTACATCCACGACGCGTCCGCCGCCGTCGGCAAGGCCGCCCAACTCGGCGGCACCGCGGTGCTGATGCGGCCGGTGCGCGAGGAGACCGTACGCCGGCTCGCGGAGCAGGGCGTCACGATGCCCCGCAAGTCCACGTCGTTCGGCCCCAAACCGGCGACGGGGCTGGTGCTGCGCGTCCTGAACGAAGGGACGCACTGAGCCTGCCGCCCGTCCGCGGCCCGCTCCCGGCTGAGTCCGAGCGCATCGCGCGCCGGCGGTCTCCCGGCACCTGACACCGGACCACCCGTCCGTCTCCTCTTCGCGGGTCCGCGGACCTGATATCGCGTCCGCCGATCCGCGCACAGCACTCCAGTGCGCACCGCCGGTTCCCCGTCTGCCCGAGAGCCCTGCGCTGCTGCTCAAACGTCATATTCATCACTCACGCACCCACCCCCGTGCCGCCCTGATCAGGGTCGAGTTAGGCTAGCCTTACCTGATCGCGCGTGTCCGTGCGGTGCAGTCTTACGTCCGCGTCAGGAAGGACAGTTCATGAGCAGCAGGTCACACCTGCTCAACGACAGGACGGCGGAGGACTACCGGCTTTCCCTCACGGCCGGTGTCGAGAGAGTGGCGCAGCGGATCGCCCGAGCCGACCGCCCGTTCACGGGTATCGAACCGGCTCAACTCGCCCCGGCCGTATCGGATGTGAACCTCGACGAGCCCCTGGGCGACCCGGCAGCTGCACTGGACGAACTGGAGACGGTCTATCTGCGCGACGCCGTCTACTTCCACCACCCGCGCTACCTCGCCCACCTCAACTGCCCGGTGGTCATCCCGGCGGTGCTCGGCGAGGCCGTGCTCTCCGCCGTCAACTCCTCGCTGGACACCTGGGATCAGAGCGCGGGCGGCACCCTCATCGAACGGCGCCTCATCGAGTGGACGGCCGGCCGCATAGGTTTCGGACGCGCCTCCGACGGCATCTTCACCAGCGGCGGCACCCAGTCCAACCTGCAGGCCCTGCTGCTCGCCCGCGACGAAGCGTGCCGGCTCGTGGAGAAGAACTCCACGACCTCCCTGCGCAAGCCCGAGATCCTGCCCAGGCTGCGCATCCTCACCTCCGAGTGCAGCCACTTCAGCGTCGAGAAGGCCGCCACGCTGCTGGGCCTCGGCCAAGACGCCGTCATCACGGTGCCGTGCGACGACAACCGCAGGATGCGTACGTCCGCCCTCGCCGCCGAGCTCGAACAGTGCGAGCGCGAGGACCTGGTCGTGATGGCCGTCGTCGCCACGGCCGGGACGACGGACTTCGGCAGCATCGACCCGCTGCCCGAGATCGCCGACCTGTGCGAGAGCGCGGGCACCTGGATGCACGTGGACGCCGCCTACGGCTGCGGACTCCTCGTCTCCCGGCGGCGCCACCTCCTCGACGGCATCGAGCGGGCCGACTCGGTCACGGTCGATTACCACAAGTCCTTCTTCCAGCCGGTGAGTTCGAGCGCGGTACTCGTCCGGGACGAGACCACGCTCCGTCACGTCACCTACCACGCCGACTACTTGAACCCGGCGCGCGCCGCGGAGAACAGCATCCCCAACCAGGTCGACAAGTCCATCCAGACCACCCGCCGCTTCGACGCGCTCAAACTGTGGATGACGCTGCGCATCATGGGCGCCGACGGCATCGGAGAGCTCTTCGACGAGGTCGTGGACCGGACGGCCGAAGCCTGGCGGCTCCTCAGCGACGATCCGCGCTTCGAGGTCGTCACGCGCCCCCAGCTCAGCACGCTCGTCTTCCGCTACATCCCGCACTCCGCCGAGGGGCGGGCACTCGTCGACGAGGTCAACCTGAAGGCCCGCGAAGCCTTGTTCGCCTCCGGTGAGGCCGTCGTGGCATCGACCGTCGTCGACGGAAGCCACTACCTGAAGTTCACTCTGCTCAACCCGGAGACCTCCCTCTCCGACATCGCCACGGTCCTCGACCTCATCGCCGAGCACGCCGGCCGCCACCTGACCGAACACCACGGCCTGTCGAGCGGGATCGGCCCGTCAGCCGCACGGACCACCGCACGGGGCGGCGGCGCTACCCTGCGCTGCACGCAGAGCGGCCCCGAACTGAGCCGCCGCGCCGGCTGATCACCCGCCCCGCACCCGCAGATCCGGAGACCGACTGACGTGTCCACTCAAGACCCCCTCCCTGTACACGACTTCGTCGCCATCGGGCTCGGCCCCTTCAACCTCGGGCTGGCCTGCCTCACGGAGCCGATCGACGAACTCGACGGCCTGTTCCTGGACGACAAGCCGGAGTTCGACTGGCACTCGGGCATGCTGCTCGAAGACAGCACCCTGCAGACGCCGTTCATGTCGGACCTGGTCACCCTGGCCGACCCCACCTCCCCCTTCTCCTTCCTGAACTACCTCAAGGAGATCGGGCGCCTCTACGCGTTCTACATACGCGAGAGCTTCTATCCCCTGCGGGCCGAGTACAACGACTACTGCCGCTGGGCCGCCTCGAAGTTGAGCTCGGTGCGGTTCAACCACCGCGTCACACGGGTGGAGTTCGACGAGCGTGACGGGACGTACCTCGTGCACGCCGACGACAGCGCCTCCCACGAGCAGCGCACGTACCGCGCGCGCAGACTCGTCCTCGGCACCGGCACCCCGCCCCACATCCCGGAGCCCTGCCAGGACCTGGGCGGCGATCTGATCCACAACTCCCGCTACCTGGACACGAAGTCCGCGCTGCAGGAGAAGTCCTCGATCGCCGTCGTCGGCAGCGGCCAGAGCGCGGCGGAGATCTACTACGACCTCCTCCAGGACATCGACGGGCACGACTACCACCTGACGTGGGTCACCCGCTCCCCGCGCTTCTTCCCGCTCGAATACACCAAGCTGACGCTGGAGATGACCTCACCGGAGTACGTGGACTACTTCTACGGACTCCCCTCCGAGACCCGCGACCGGCTCAACGCCTCGCAGAAGAACCTCTACAAGGGCATCAACACCGAACTCATCGACGGCATCTTCGACTTGCTGTACCAGAAGAGCCGTCGCGGCCCCTGCCCCACGCGGCTGATGACCAACACCGCGCTCACGGACGCCTCCTACGACCCCGAGTCCGGCTCGTACACCCTCGGGCTGCGCCAGGAGGAGCAGAAGCAGGACTTCTCCCTCACCACCGAAGGACTCGTCCTGGCCACCGGTTACCGCTACCGCACGCCCGAGTTCCTCTCGCCCCTCACCGACCTCATCGGCTGGGACGAGCAGGGCCGGTTCGACGTGCGCCGCGACTACCGCGTCGACAGCGGAGCCTCACCGGGCAACGAGATCTTCGTCCAGAACGCGGAACTGCACACGCACGGCTTCGTCACCCCCGACCTGGGCATGGCCGCCTACCGCAACTCCTGCATCATCCGGGAGCTGCTCGGCCGCGAGTACTACCCCGTCGAGCGCTCCATCGCCTTCCAGGACTTCGCCGCCCCCGTGGCGGACACCGCCACGGACACCGCGCCGGCATCCCGGACGGAGGCACCGACGGCATGAGCAGCACCCACCCCGGCGGCAACGCAGGCACGCAGAGCGCGCACGACCGTCCCTACGTACACACCCGTACGGACCCGGACCTGGGCGAGTTCGCCCTGCGCTCCGTCGACCCGTCCGCCGACGCCCCGCTCCTGCACCGCTGGGTCACCCACCCGAAGTCGGCCTTCTACCTGCTGCAGGACGCCCGACTGCCCGATGTGGAACGCGAGTTCACGGACATCGCCGCATCGGAGCACCACGACGCGTTCCTCGGCCTGCACGAGGGAGAGCCCCGCTTCCTGATGGAGCGCTACGACCCGGCGCACGTCGAACTGAAGGGACTGTACGAAGCCCGGCCCGGGGACGTCGGTATGCACTTCCTCTGCGCACCCACCGACACACCCGTGCACGGGTTCACGCTCGCCGTCATCACCACCGTGATGGACATGCTCTTCGCCGACCCGGCCACCGAACGCGTCGTCGTCGAACCGGACGTACGCAACACCGGGGTGCACGCCCTCAACGAAGCCGTCGGCTTCCGCGTCGAACGCACCCTCGCCAAGCCCGAGAAGAACGCCTACCTCAGCATGTGCACAAGGGACCAGTTCAAGGCCGCATGCGAAGCACGAGGAGGGAAGACCAGCCGATGACCACCCCATCCGCCCTCACGCCCCGCGACGCCGTGGCCCACCTCACCCCCGAGCACTGGGAACGGGCCGGCCGCCTGCTCATTCGCAAGGCGCTGGCCGAGTTCACCCACGAACGGCTGCTCACCCCCGTGCCGGTGCACGGCGGTCAAGCGGACGGCAACGGCTACTTCGCCGTGCGCAGCGACGACGGCGCCACCGAATACCGCTTCTCCGCACGGAAGTTGTCCCTGGACCACTGGCAGGTCGACGCCGAGAGCATCACCCGCCACCGTGACGGCGCCCAACTCCCCCTCGACGCCCTCGCTTTCATCACCGAGCTGAAGGGTTCGCTGAACCTGGGCGAGGAGATCCTCCCCGTCTACCTCGAAGAGATCAGCTCGACCCTGGCCAGCACCGCGTACAAGCTGACGCGCCCGCCGGTGAGCGCCGGCCGGCTCGCCCGCTCCGGCGGCTTCCAGGAGATCGAAGCGGGCATGACCGAAGGCCACCCCTGCTTCGTCGCGAACAACGGGCGCCTGGGCTTCGACATCGCCGAGTACCGCGCCTACGCCCCCGAAGCGGGCGCGCCCGTGCGGCTGATCTGGGTCGCCGCGCACCGCGACCACGCCACCTTCACCGCGTCCGCCGACCTCGGCTACGACAAGCTGGTGCTGTCCGAGCTCTCCGCGGTCACACTGCGGCGCTTCTCCGCCACCATGTCGGAGGCGGGCCTGGACCTGGACGACTACTTCCTCATCCCCGTCCATCCCTGGCAGTGGTGGAACAAGCTGTCGGTCACCTTCGCCGCCGAGATCGCCCAGCGGCACCTCGTCTGCCTCGGGCACGGAGACGACGAGCACCTGGCGCAGCAGTCCATCCGGACGTTCTTCAACGCCTCCGACCCCCGGAAGCCGTATGTGAAGACCGCGCTGTCCGTGCTCAACATGGGCTTCGTCCGTGGACTCTCCGCGGCCTACATGAAGGCGACCCCCGCCATCAACGACTGGCTGGCCGAACTCGTCGCCGGAGACGAGGTGCTCCGCGACTCGGGCCTGGCCATCCTGCGCGAATGCGCCGCGGTCGGATACCACCCCGCCCCGTACGAGGCCGCCGCCCCCAAGGGCTCCCCCTACCTGAAGATGCTGGCCGCGCTCTGGCGGGAGAGCCCGGTCCCGCTCCTCGCCCCCGGAGAGCGGCTCGCCACCATGGCGTCGCTGCTGCACGTCGACAGCGAGGGATCCTCGTTCGCCTCGGCCCTCATCGAGCAGTCCGGCCTGGACGCCGCCACCTGGATGCGCCGCTACCTCGACGTGTATCTCACGCCGCTCCTGCACTGCTTCTACGAGTACGAGCTCGTGTTCATGCCGCACGGCGAGAACGTCATCCTCGTACTCGACGAGAACGGCGCACCGAAGCGGGCGATCTTCAAGGACATCGCCGAGGAGATCGCCGTGATGAGCGAGGACACCCCGCTCCCTCCGGAGGTCGAGCGCATCCGCGCGGAGGTGCCCGAGGAGATGAAGGTCCTCTCCCTCTTCACCGACGTCTTCGACTGCTTCCTGCGCTTCCTCAACGGGATCCTCGCCGACCGCGGCACACTCGACGAGGACACCTTCTGGTCGACGGTCGCCGAGTGCGTCCGCGACTACCAGAAGTCCGCCCCTCACCGGGCCGACCGATTCGAGCGCTACGACCTCTTCACGGAGTCCTTCGCGCTGTCCTGCCTGAACAGGCTCCAGCTGCGCAACAACCAGCAGATGGTGGACCTGCAGGACCCTGCGGGCGCCCTCCAGCTCGTCGGCACCCTGGAGAACCCCCTGGCCCGCTTCGCGGCCTGAGAGCACGACAAGGGCGGGACCTCCCGGGGGAGGGTCCCGCCCCTGTCGTTCGTTCGGCTCGGCCCGATCAGCTCTCCGCGCCGGAAGAGCCTTCGCTCCGCTCGGACCGGGCCTCGTCATGCACGGCCTTCACGGTCTCCGAGGCGTCGTCGTCCTCGGCATCCGGGTCGAGCGCGTCGACGAACTCCACGCCGTCCAGTTCGGCCAGCCTGTCGGAGGCGTCGGTGGCGCCGCTCTGGTCGGCCTCCAGCGCCTTCGCGAACCATTCACGTGCCTCGTCCTCGCGCCCGACCTCCAGCAGCGCGTCGGCATACGCGTAGCGCAGACGGGCCGTCCACGGCTGCTGGGAAGTGGAGGCCAGCTCAGGGCTCTGCAGCGTCACCACAGCCGCCTCGGCCTGCCCCATGTCCCTGCGGGCACCGGCAGCCACGAGACGCATCTCCACCTGCCCGGCCTTGTCCAGCTTCTGGACCTCCGGCTCACCCGCCATCGCCAGCGCCTTCTCCGGCCGGCCCATCCCGCGCTCGCAGTCGGCCATCACGGGCCACAGATGCTGCAGACCGGTCATACGCCGGGCAGCCCTGAACTCGGCCAACGCTTCGGCGTACTTCTCGACCGCGTACGCGGCGAACCCCGCGGCCTCCCGCACGGACGGCACACGCGACGCCAGCCGCAGGGCGACCTTCGCGTAGCCGTATGCCGCTTCGGGGTCCTCGTCGAGCAGCTTCGCCACCATCACCAGGTTCTTGGCGACGTCCTCAGCCAGCGTCTTGGGCAGGCTCATCAGCTCCTGCCGGACGTCCTTGTCGAGTTCGGCTCCCGTGACGTCCTCGTCGATCGGCAGCCGCTTCAGCGGCTCCCGGTCCTGCCGACGGTCGTCGCGCCGGTCGTCCCTGCGCTCGTCACGCCGGTCCCCGCGCTCACGGCCGGGCCTGCGCGGAGGACCGCCGCGGTCGTCGCGCCCGCGGTCGTCCCGTCGTCCACGGAATCCTCCACGGTCCCGCTCATCCCGGCCACGGCCACCGCTCTGCCCGTACGGACGCCTGCCGCCGGCCTTCTCGTCATCGCGACGCGGCCCCCTCGGACGGTCGTCCCGGCGCTGCTCGGAACGCCCCTCACCGCCGTACCGTCGGCCCTCGGACCTGCCGGCATCCGGACGCTTGTCCCCGAAGCGGCCACCACCCGCGCGGCCACCACCTCGGCGGTCGTCCCTGTCGCCACGGCTGTCCCGGTCGCGATCCCGG
This sequence comes from Streptomyces sp. WMMB 714, assembly GCF_900090125.1. NCBI lineage: Bacteria > Bacillati > Actinomycetota > Actinomycetes > Kitasatosporales > Streptomycetaceae > Streptomyces > Streptomyces sp. WMMB 714. Next base: position 752 of record NZ_FMHJ01000023.1, on the reverse strand, counting down.
TCCCGGTGCGTCGGCCGGTCGCCCTGGTCCCGCCGGGATCCACCACGCCAGTCGTCGCTACGGCGCGGACCACCGCCGCCGGTACGGCCCCTGTCCCCGTCCCGGCCACCGCCGCGCGGTCGTTCGCGATCGCTCCGTTCCCGATCGGTCCGTTCACGCCGCGAGCTGTCGCCCCGGCCTCGGCGATCGTCCCTGCCGTCCTGCCGGCCGCCTCGAGGCCGGTCGTCGCCACGGCCCGAACCGGGTTGGCTGGAACGACCCTCAGCTCGGTCGTCGGGCGAATTCGTGGACATCGGGTGACTCCTGTCTGCGGTTACCGCATTTCATTCTGCCGCGCCGCACAAATGACTTTCCAGAAAAACAAGAAAGCCCGTGACCCACAGCGCATGCACGCTGCAGGCCACGGGCCCATAAGAATTGTTCGGCGGTGTCCTACTCTCCCACACGCTCCCGCATGCAGTACCATCGGCGCTGTCAGGCTTAGCTTCCGGGTTCGGAATGTAACCGGGCGTTTCCCTCACGCTATGACCACCGAAACACACCACCACCACCACCATGGGTGGTGGAAACCTGTATCGGCAACACACACTCACTCTGCAATTATCACAAGCGGGTTGTTGTCTCAGAACTGACACAGTGGACGCGAGCAATCAATGGTCAAGCCCTCGGCTTATTAGTACCAGTCAACTCCAACCCTCACGGGTCTTCCATATCTGGCCTATCAACCCGGTCATCTCCCGGGAGCCTTAACC
>NZ_FMHJ01000009.1:0-270093 GCF_900090125.1 Streptomyces sp. WMMB 714 | reverse complement strand
AGGGCAGATTGCCCACGTGTTACTCACCCGTTCGCCACTAATCCACCCCCGAAAGGGCTTCATCGTTCGACTTGCATGTGTTAAGCACGCCGCCAGCGTTCGTCCTGAGCCAGGATCAAACTCTCCGTGAATGCTGCAAACAGCACACACGAGAGCGGCACAACCAGGAGGAATAATCCCAGTGTGCACAGCATCCTCGCTGTCTGTATCAAAGAAATCCACGCCCCCATAAACCAAGGGGACGGGGTATCAACATATCTGGCGTTGACTTTTAGCACGCTGTTGAGTTCTCAAAGAACGGACGCTTCCATCGCAACCCTGTCACAGGCCACTCCGGGCGCTTCCCTCTCGGTGATCCCGACGCTATCAAACTCCTTGCCCCGCAACGAAATTGGGGCTTCAGGTCCGAGGCCGGGGGCTCGGACCGAGGGAGACAGTAGCGGTCCCCGGGGACGGGAGCAAATCGGCCGGGTGGAGAACGCCTGGTGGGCGGGGGTGGGGAGGCATACGCCACACGCCGCGCTCTCACGGAGCGGGCCGTTGCGATGACTTACTCTGCAGATCGGTGCGCCGTCCAGGCCTGATGGAGACGGCGGCTGCTCGTCCCCCCATCGGGAGGCATCCCATGACCACTGTGACGTCCCCCCTCTCCGGTGCCGCTGTCGGGCTTTCCGCGGTGCCCGATCCCGTCTTCTCCGGCTCGATGGTGGGCCCCGGCACCGCCGTGGACCCCGTGCGGGAGCCGACCGTGGCCGTTTCGCCCGTCGACGGGATCATCGTCTCGCTGCATCCGCACGCCTTCGTCGTGGTCGACGCCGACGGACGCGGAGTGCTGACCCATCTCGGCATCGACACCGTCCAGCTCAACGGCGAGGGTTTCGAACTCCTCGCCGCCAAGGGGGACTCGGTGGAGCGTGGACAGTCCATCGTGAGCTGGAACCCCGTCGCGGTGGTGGACGCGGGCAAGTCGCCGATCTCGCCGGTGATCGCTCTCGAGGCATCGTCGGACGCGCTGGCGGCCGTCGTCGAAGAGGGACCTGTCGAGACGAGCACGACGCTCTTCAAGTGGAAGTGACGCCGTGCCCCTGCCGCCGCGGGGTGAGGCCGGGTACGCGTGAAGTGCAGCGGTGACGGACCCACCGCATCGACGGGAGATGAGAGAGATGGACGCAACCCTGCGAGGCGTCGGCGTGAGCCACGGAGTGGCGATCGGTGAGGTCCGGCACATGGGGACGGCCGTGCTGGAGCCGCCTGCCGAGCAGATCGCGGAGTCCGAGGCGCCGCGCGAGCAGCAGCGGGCACGGCAGTCCGTCGAGGCTGTGGCCAACGACCTGTCCGCGCGGGGCAATCTGGCGGGTGGTGAGGCGCAGGCCGTCCTCGAGGCGCAGGCGATGATGGCGCAGGACCCCGAGTTGATGGCCGACGTCGAGCGCCGTATCGCTGTGGGGAGCACGGCGGAACGGGCCGTGTACGACGCGTTCGCGGCCTACCGGGCTCTGCTGGCCGGCGCGGGCGACTACCTCGCGGGGCGTGTGGCGGACCTCGACGACGTACGGAACCGGATCGTCGCGCGGCTGATGGGGGTCCCCATGCCGGGAGTGCCCGACAGCGACCGCCCGTTCGTGCTCTTCGCGCGTGATCTGGCTCCCGCGGACACGGCGCTGCTGGACCCGGGGCTCGTACTGGGTTTCGTGACGGAGGAGGGCGGCCCGACGAGTCACAGCGCCATCCTGGCCCGGGCGTTGGGGGTGCCCGCCGTGGTCGCTCTGCCAGGGGCGTGCGAGGTGGCGGAGGGCACGGTCGTCGCTGTGGACGGGAGCACGGGCGCCGTCTCCGTCTCGCCCGGCGAGGAGGAGCAGGCCGCGCTGCGGGCTGAGGCGGCGGAGCGGAGGGCGGCTCTCGACGCCGCGAAGGGGCCGGGGGCCACCTCCGACGGGCACAGGGTTCCGCTGCTGGCCAACGTGGGCGGGCCGGGCGACGTCGCCGCGGCCGTGGAGGCGGGCGCCGAGGGGGTGGGACTGTTCCGGACCGAGTTCCTGTTCCTCGAGGACAGTACGAAGGCGCCGTCGGAGGAGAGGCAGGTCACGGCGTACCGGCAGGTGCTGGAGGCGTTCCCGGAAGGTCGCGTCGTGGTGCGGGTTCTGGATGCGGGGGCGGACAAGCCGCTGGACTTCCTGACGCCGGGGGACGAGCCCAATCCGGCGCTCGGAGTGCGGGGGCTGCGGACGTTGCTGGACCACCCCGAGATCCTGCAGGGCCAGCTCACGGCGCTCGCGAAGGCCGCGGAAGGGCTGCCCGTGTACCTCGAGGTGATGGCCCCGATGGTGGCGGACCGCGTGGACGCCAGGGCGTTCGCCGAGGCGTGCCGTACGGCCGGGCTGCAGGCGAAGGCGGGGGTGATGGTGGAGATTCCGTCCGCGGCTCTGCGTGCGCGGGCGGTGCTGCAGGAGGTGGAGTTCCTCTCTCTGGGGACGAACGATCTCGCCCAGTACACCTTCGCGGCGGACCGGCAGGTCGGCGCCGTCTCCCGGCTGCAGGATCCCTGGCAGCCGGCCCTGCTGGACCTCGTCGCGTCTGCTGCCGACGCGGCCCGGGCCGAGGGGAAGAGCTGCGGGGTGTGCGGGGAGGCGGCGGCCGATCCGCTCCTGGCGTGCGTGCTGACGGGGCTGGGCGTGACCAGTCTTTCGATGGGGGCCGCGTCGATTCCCTATGTACGGGCCACCCTGGCGAAGCACACTCTCGCTCAGTGTTCGCGCGCCGCGGACGCCGCCCGCTCGTCGGACAGCGCGCACGAGGCCAAGGTGGCCGCGCAGGCGGTGCTCTCCGGCGAGTGAGCGGCAGCCGCCGCACCGGCCGTGAAGCACGGCTGCTTCCGGCCGGGCCGCCTGCGTCAGCAGTGCATCGCGCCTCCCGGGTGGGGCAGGCCGAACCCCGGGGCATGGTCGACGCCGGGTTCGGGGGCCAGGGGCTCCCGCGTCGCGGGATCGGTGCAGTAGGCGGTGAAGACCTCGGATGCCGTGAGCGGGCGCAGCCAGCACTCCGCTCTGTCGAGGGACCAGCCGCGGACGGTGTCGCGCGCCAAGCCCGTCTCCCCCTGCGCGCCGGCGTCCGTGCGGAGGACGAGGCCTCCGGCGCTCGCCGTCGCGAATCCCGCCGCCAGTGCGGTGGTCAGAGCGAGGGCCGCCTGTTCGGGAGCGCGGAGTTCGCCTCGCGGCGCACGCCGCACGTCCAGCGCGGTAACGAGGGGTGCCCCTGGGACCGCGACGCTCGCGACGAGATGGTGCGTGCCGCGGCCTGCCCGCTCCAGCAGTGACGTCAGGACGTGGGCGGCGCGGTCGAACGCGGCCTTGCCGATGTCGGTTCCGCACCGCGCGCACGAGCCCGCGCGGGCGAGGATCTCTGTGCCCGCATGCCAGGTGAGCCGGCACGCGTGTGCTTCGCGGAGCTGCGGGAGCAGGTGCCGGAGGGCCTGGCCCCGGTAGGGCATCGCGGTGCCGGACGCGGCGACCTCGGCGACGTAGCGGACGCGGCTGTCCGGCGTGTCCGGGTCGATCCCCTCGGCCTGGCAGAACAGTTCGTAGTCGACGGGGTCGAACAGCACCAGACGGGCAGGGATCTGCTGGGCCTTCAGAGCGCGCAGCAGCCCTTCCAGCCGGCGCAGATACCCGCCGTGCTCCTCGAAGGCGAACGAGCCGTACGCGCGCATCCGCGCGAAGTGCGCACCGTCCGCGAGCACCGGGACGATGCTGGGCACTTCGCGGCGCAGCGAACGGCGTGCCCTGCGCTTACGGCTGCGGGTGTGAGCCATGGTCTCCCCCTGATTCCTGCGGTCACTGGTCACTCACAGTAATCAGGGGGTGTGACAACGGCGTGCCGCCGCCCGGTCAGCCGGTGCGTTCCTTCGACAGCTGCTCGTAGAAGCGCAGCAGCTCCACGTCGTCGACGGAGCCCGGGTTGACGGCCTTGTCCAGGCGGGCGCCCTGCAGGAGGCGCTTGACCGGGACTTCGAGGCGCTTGCCGGTGAGGGTGTGGGGCACGCCCCGGACCTCGATGACCTCGTCGGGCACGTGCCGGGGTGAGAGAGCTTCGCGGATGGTGGCCTTGATCCGGTCCCGCAGGGCGTCGTCGAGCACGGCGCCTTCGGCGAGGTGGACGAAGAGCGGCATCCAGTAGCCGCCGTCGGGCTGTTCGACGCCGATGACCAGCGATTCGCGGATCTCGGGGAGCCGTTCGACCGCTTCGTAGATGTCGGCCGAACCCATCCGCACGCCCTGCCTGTTGAGCGTGGAGTCGGAGCGGCCGTGGATGACGACGGTGTTGCGGCCGGTGAGCGTGATCCAGTCGCCGTGCCGCCAGACGCCCGGGTACATCTCGAAGTAGCTGTCGCGGTAGCGCGATCCGTCGGGGTCGTTCCAGAAGCGGACCGGCATGGACGGCATCGGCCGGGTGACGACGAGCTCGCCGACCTCGTCGGTGAGGGGTTCGCCCTGCGCGTCCCAGGACTGCAGGTCGGTGGCGAGCGAGGGTGCCTGCAGCTCGCCGGTGTGGACGGGGAGCGTGGGGACCGCTCCTGCGAAGCAGCTGCACACGTCGGTGCCGCCGCTGACGGAGGCGATCCACATGTCGTCGGAGATCTCGTCGTGGATCCAGCGGAAGCCGTCGGGCGGCAGCGGTGAGCCTGTGGTGGCGACGCACTTGACGCGGGAGAGGTCGAGCTCGCGTCCCGGGTGGATGCCGGCCTTGCGGCAGGCCATGACGTACGCGGCGGAAGTGCCGAAGAAGGTCGTCCCGGTGAGTGCGGCGACGCGCCACTGCCCGGAGACGTCGGGGTGGCCGGGGCTTCCGTCGTAGGTGACGACCGTGCATCCGGTGAGCAGGCCGGAGACGAGGTAGTTCCACATCATCCAGCCGGTGGAGGTGTACCAGAAGAACCGGTCGCCGGGGCCGATGTCGTTGTGCAGGGACAGCTGCTTGAGGTGTTCGAGCAGGATGCCGCCCTGCGACTGGACGATGGCCTTGGGAAGGCCGGTGGTGCCGGAGGAGTAGAGCACCCAGAGGGGGTGTTCGAAGGGCACCTGCTCGAAGACGGGCGAGGCGTCCTCGGAGCCGGCCGGGGCGGCGACGAGGCCGGACCACTCGAGGGTGCCTTCGGGGGCGTCGGTGCCGAGCAGCGGCACATGGACGACGGCGCGCAGGGTGGGCAGTTCGCGGCGGAGTTCGGCGACGGTCTCGCTGCGGTCGTGCTCCTTGCCGCCGTACCGGTAGCCGTCGACGGTGAACAGCACGACGGGCTCGACCTGCTGGAAACGGTCGAGGACGCTGCGCGCGCCGAAGTCGGGTGCGCAGGAGGTCCATACGCCGCCGACCGCGGCGGTCGCGAGGAGCGCCACCGCGGCTTCGGGGACGTTGGGCAGGTAGCCGCTGACGCGGTCGCCGGGCCGTACGCCGAGGCGGCGGAGCTCGCCGGAGAGCGAGCCGACCTGCCGGCGCAGCTCGCTCCAGGTCACGGTGCGCGGCTCGTGCGCCTCCTCGACGTGCAGCAGCGCGGGCTCACCGGCCCGTGCGGGGTCCTCGGAGGCGCGCAGCGCGTGCTCCGCGTAGTTGAGCGTCGCCCCGGGGAACCAGGTCGCGCCGGGCATCGCCGCGTCCGCCAGCACGGTCTCGTACGGGGAGGAGAAGCGCACCTCGAACCACTCGGTGAGGGCCTTCCAGAAGGCGGCCAGTTCGTCGACGGACCAGCGGTGCAGCGCCGCGTAGCTCGCGGCGGGGTCGTCCGGCACGGCGGCGGGGGCGCCGTGGTGCTCGGCCGCCCAGGACTGGAACCGTGTGATCTGCGCAGCAGCGACGCGGTCCGGGCCCGGCTGCCAGAGGGGCTCCGGCGTGACGGGCTGCGGCTGCGGTGTGCTGTGCGCGGTGGTCATGGGGGCGGCTCCCGGTCCGGCTCGTCTGGCGGTACTCCGCACGGGCGCGGGCGTACCGGTGGGCGTACGTACGGATGGTCAGGACGATGCCACGCGATCACCCCATGCGCCAGGGCGGACGCCACATGCCTCCTTGATCCGGAATGTGGCGCCACCACGGTCCGGAGTGCTGGACGCGGCAGCCGCACGGGCCGGGCGGCGCCGAGTGGGGGCATGGCGTGCCGGGGGCGCAGGGGCGCACGTCAAGGGCTGATGGGCGCTGGATGAACGCCAGTTGAACGCCCCTGACGGGCTCCCCCTGTCCTGGCACTCTGAGGAGCATGGATGCGCGTGACCTGGTGCGGTCGGTGATGTGGGTCGGGACGGCATGGCGGGAACGGCAGGCGCGCACTCCGTGGGGACGCCGGCGCGAGGGTGCGGGGGCGCTGCGGCAGGCCGGGACGGAGCGGGCCCGTGTCCCGGGGGCCGCGTGCGGCGCGCAGGCGCGGCCGGGCGGCGGGGTGATCCGGTTCGAGCGCTCCTCGCTGTGCGTGCGGGTGGCGGTCGGCGGTGCCGTCTTCCTCGGCTGGGACGGGGCGGAGCCGGCGCCCTCGTACGCGCTGGCCGAAGCCGTGCCGGAGCCGGACGGACGGGCGGAGCTGGAACCGGACAAGGCGGGCGGCTGGCGGGTGGTCTCCGAGCGGCTGCTGGTGACGGTCTCCCGGCACGGGGCGGTGGAGGTGCGCACCCCGGGGGGCGAGCTGTTGCGCAGGGAGCTGCCGCCGCGGTGGTGGGAGAGCGCGGCGACGGGCGGGGAACGCGGCCCCTCCGGCGGGCCCCGGCCGGGAGATGGTCCCGTAGCGCCCGGTCGCACCGGAGGTGGTGCGGCCGGTGCGGCGCCGCCTGCCGGTTCCGCGGGGCGCGCGAGGTGGCTGCAGCGGTCCGAAGTCGCCGCCGACGCACGCTTCTTCGGGCTCGGCGCGAGAGCGTGCGGCCCGCCGCTGCGCAACGGCTCGTACCGCCTGTGGAACGCGGACCACGGCCCGGCGGGGCCGTACACCGATCCGCTGCCCGTCACGATGCCGCTCCAGCTGGTCGTCGCGGACGTGGGAACCCACCTGGTCTTCCACGACAACTCCTGGGACGGGCGGGTCACGATCACGGAGGGTGAGGAAGGGCGGGGCTCGGGGCATGACCGTCCCGGCCGGAGCGAGACCCGGATGGACGGCGGTCCGCTGCGCTACTGGGTGATCGCCGGTCCCCCGGCGCGGGTGCTGCACAGCTGGGCGCGCCTGTCCGGTGCGCCGGCGCTGCCGCCCGGCTGGGCGCTGGGGCATCAGCACAGCGGAAGCGGCACGGGCTCCGAGCGGGAGGTCCGTGCCACCGCTGCCGCCTACCGGGACAGAGGGCTCCCTCTGGCGGCCGTGCATCTGGGTGCCGAACATCTCGACGGCTGCCGCGTGTTCACCACGGACACCGCGCGCTTCCCCGATCTGCCGTCGCTGGCCGCGGAGTTGAGAGCCGAGGGCGTGCGTCTGGTGTCGGTCGTGAATCCCGCGGTGCGGCCCGAACCGGGCAACGCCGTGTACGACAGCGGCACGGCCGTGGACGCCTTCGTACGGGACGGACACGGGCGGCGCGTCCAGGCCGTGCTGCGGCGGCCGGGGAAGGCGCTGCTGCCGGACTTCACCGAGCCGCGCGTACGGAAGTGGTGGGGCGAGCTGTACGCGGAACGGCTGGCGCAGGGCTTCGCCGGGGTGTCGCACGAGCTGGACGAGGCGTCCCCCCAGGCTGCCCCGGGCGGCGGGCGGACGGTGCCGCGTGCCGCGCAGCACTCCCTGGAGGGGCGGCGCGGCGACCACCGCCAGGCCCACAACGTGTACGCGCTGGCGATGGCGCAGGCCGCTCACGCGGGGCTGGAGCGACTACGGCCCTCCGAGCGCCCTTTCCTCCTGTCGCGGTCGGGCTGGGCGCGCATGCAGCGGTACGGCGGCACCTGGCCGGGCGAGTCGGCCGCCGACTGGCAGGCGCTCCGGGCGTCGCTGGCACTCGTGGTGGGACTGGGGCTCTGCGGAGTCCCCTACGCGGGGCCGGACATCGCGGGCGGCGCGGCCGCACCGTCGCCGGAGCTGTATCTGCGCTGGTTCCAACTGGCCGCGTATCTGCCGTTGTTCCGCACCCGCGGCACCAAGGGTGCGGGTACGCCCGTCCCTTGGGGCTTCGGGCCGCAGGTGCTGGCGCACTGCTCCGCCGCGATGGCCGAACGGGAGCGGCTGCGCCCGTACTTCAGCACGCTCGCGCAGCTCGCCCACCGCACGGGAGCGCCGTACGTGCGTCCCCTGTGGTGGCAGCATCCGCGTGACCGCGCGCTGCGCGAGTGCGGCGACGCGTTCCTGCTGGGGGACGCGCTCCTCGTGGCGCCCGTGTTCGAGGCCGGGGCGCGGCGGCGGACGGTGCGGCTGCCGCACGGCCGCTGGTACGACACGGCCACCCGCGCGGTCCACGAGGGGCCGGGCGAGGTGCAGTTGGACGCCCCGCTGTCCCGCATTCCCGTGCTCGCGCGGGCGGGGGCGGCCGTGCCGGTGGCGGGACCGGACGGAGGTACGGAGCTGGAGGTCTGGCCGCCCGCACCGGGACGCAAGGGCAGCGGTCTGGTGATCCCCGACGCGGGAGAGGGCTGGGAGCGGAAGCCGCCCGAGCGGTTCACGGTCTCGCTGGAGGAGGGCAGGACGGTGGTCACCCGGCAAGACGGCACCGCCGCGGGGTACCCGGTGCGGGTGCGCAACTGATAGACGATGGCCATGCCATTCAGAGGATCGTTCCGCGCGGCACGACTCGCCGCCGCACTGCTCGCCTTCACCGCCCTCGCCCCGGCCGCGCCGGCTGCCGCGGCGCCGTCGGCGGGAACCGTACAGGACGCCCAGGGCCGGAGCACGGCAGAGAACGGGCGAGGAGCCGAAGAGCCCTCCGCCCCTGAGGAGTTCGTCGCTCTCCGGGACGTCGCTCCGACGATCCTTCAGGAGATGCGCTACCGCACGCGGCACAACTTCGTCGGTCAACGCGTCGACGGATACCGGCAGCCCATGTGCATCGTCACCCGGGACACGGCAAAGGCGCTGAGCGTCGCCCAGCACGCCTTCCTCCGGAAGGGCTACTCGCTGAAGGTCTACGACTGCTACCGGCCGCAGCGAGCCGTCGACCAGTTCGTGGACTGGGCGAAGGACCTGGACGACGAGTCGATGAAGGACGAGTTCTATCCCCGGGTGGAGAAGGACCGCTTGTTCGAGGACGGTTACATCGCGGAGAAGTCGGGGCACAGCCGCGGCAGCACCGTCGATCTGACCCTTGTCGAGCTGCCTGCGAAGCCCACGCGTCCGTACCGGCCGGGAGAGCCGCTCGTCTCCTGCTTCGCGCCCCAGAGCGTCCGCTTCCCGGACAACTCCATCGACATGGGCACCGGTTACGACTGCTTCGACACCCTGTCGCACACGCTCGACCCCCGGATCAAGGGGGAGCAGCGCGAGAACCGGCTGCTGCTGAAGGACACCCTGGAGGAGGCGGGCTTCACCAACCTCCCCGAGGAATGGTGGCACTTCACGCTGGAGGACGAGACGTTCCCCGAGACGTTCTTCGACTTCCCCGTCTGGCGGCGGGCGTTGCACAACCACTGAACAGGACTGTTCCGCCGGCTGTGTCCGCCACGCGGCCGGGGCGACGGCGGCACGGAATCACCCCCGTGGTTCCCGTGCCGCCGTCTGCTGATGGTGGACGCGGCGACCCGGGGTGTGGTTCAGCTCATCCCGCGTCCGGACACGCGTGTGCGCCTCCGGTGACCTGCTCGTGACACTTGTTGCTCCGGTGCAGCTCAGCAGCCGTCCCGGGAGGCCCGGCGGTGAGGCGCTCCCGTGGGACGCGGCGGCATGGCGCTCCCGCGCGACGTGAGCGTGAGCGGGCCGTACGGGCCCGCTCACGGGCGTCAGAACGGGTAGTGGGCGTGGTTGCCGGCGAGGGTGACCCAGCGGGTGTTGCTGAAGGCCTCGATGCCCCAGCGGCCTCCGAAGCGCCCGTACCCGGAGGCTCCGATCCCGCCGAACGGCGCCTGCGGCTCGTCGGCGACCGACTGGTCGTTGACGTGCACGATGCCGGTGCGGATACGGCGTGCCACGCCCAGTCCGTGGGTGGCGTTCTCGGTGATGATCCCGCAAGTGAGGCCGTGCTCGGTCGCGTTGGCGAGTTCGACGGCCTCGTCGTCGTCGGCGAACGTGGACAGCGCGCACACGGGGCCGAACGCCTCCCCCTGGTACAGCTCCATCTCCGGGGTGACACCGGTGAGGACGGTGGCCGGGTGGACGGCGCCACTCGGTTCCCCTCCCCCGGCCAGCACCTTCGCGCCCTTCTCGACGGCGTCCCGGACGAGGGCGGCGAGTCGGCCGGCTGACGCGGAGCTGACCAGCGGGCCGATGACGGTGCCCGGATCGGTGGGTGCGCCGTGCGGCAGGGAGGCGACCTTCGCGGTGAACTTCTCCGTGAACTCCTCGGCCAGGGAGGCGTGGACGAGGATCCTGTCGCCCGACATGCATATCTGGCCGGCGTTCATGAAGACGGCGAACGTGGCGGCGTCGACGGCGTAGTCCACGTCGGCGTCCTCGAGCACGACGACGGAGTTCTTGCCGCCCAACTCCAGCACGGCGGGCTTGAGATGCTGAGCCGCCAGGTTCCCGATGCGACGTCCGACGCCGGTGGATCCGGTGAAGTTGACGGCGCGCACGGCCGGATGGGCCACGAGGGCTTCGGCGACCTCGGCCGCGTCCTCTCGGGCGTTGCTGACGACGTTCAGCACCCCGTCCGGCAGTCCGGCCTCGCGCAGTACGTCCGCGACGAAGTACCCGCAGGCGAGCGGAGCGTCCTCGCTGGGCTTGACGACGACGGTGTTCCCCGCCGCCAGGGGTGCGGCGACAGCGCGGGTACCGAGGATCACCGGCGCGTTCCACGGGGCGAACGCGCCGACGACACCGACGGGTTCGCGGACGGCGAGGCTGAGCGTCCCCTCGTCCTGGGAGGTGAGGACCTCTCCCCTGGGGGCGGTGACCGCGGCCGCGGCCTCCCGCAGCATTCCGGCGGCGAGCTGCACGTTGAACAGCGCCCAGGGCCGGGTGCCGCCGGCCTCGCGGGCCATCAGTGCCGCTGCTTCCTCCGCACGGGACTCCAGGACGTCCGCGGCCTTGAGGAAGATCCTGCGGCGGGTGGCGGGGGCTGTGGCGGCCCACGCGGGGAACGCGGCGTCGGCCGCCGCGGCGGCGCGGGCGACGTCCTCCGCGCGTCCCGCCGCGACCGTGGCGCAGACCTCACCGGTCGAGGGGTCGAGGTCGTCCGCGGTGCGGCCGGAGGCCGCCGGGACCTCCTGGCCGCCGATGAGGAGGTCGCGGTGGTCGGTCTTCATCGTCGGTCCCCTTCCGAGGCGGCGTTGCGGTCGTGCTCGGTCCGCGCTCCGTGCCGGCACGCGTGCCGTCTCCCGGCCGGAGGTGTCCCGAAGCGGGAGGAGCGGGACCGCGGTCGCCCGGGCCGGCGGATCAGCGCCGGGCTCGCCGGAGTCTCCGGCCGCGGGTGTCCGGTGTCAACGGTACTTGCGGCTTCAACCGTCCCGCGGGCCTCGGTCCGCGGCGTCCGTGTGCACCGCCGCGTCCGCGGTTCCGGACGACTTCGCGAAGAGAGAAGCGGTGGGGTCCGGCAGCGCCCCGAGGACGTTCCGGGGCCCTGCCGAATGCCGGCCGGGCCCGCCGGAATACGGGGGAAATACGTCTCCGATCACGCCGACACGGCAGGGATGTCAATGACCGCCGCTGTCTCCACGATTCATGATGTCCCTGGCCACGACGGCCTTTTCGCTGCGCAGAACGACTACCGCCGCACCGCCGGGGCAAGGCCGGCGGGGCCCGGGTCACGACACCGGCCGCAGTCGACGTCCGCGCCCCGCGACCAGGTTCGGAAGCCGTTCGCGAGGGCCCGGTCAGGGCCGGGAACCCGGGCGGACCGGGTTCGGGCCGCACCCGGCCGAGACAACGAGGAGCCGTGATGAGAGCACGCCGATACGGGCTTCCCGCCGGTCGCGTCCCGCCTCCGCCGCCCGGCAGGCGAAAGGGCTCACCGGAACCACCACGGCGGCGCCCCGCAGCCCGCTTTCTGATTCTCCCGGGGCCTGCCGGTCCTCCGGGCATTCCTCAGCAGTAGATCCGGAAAAGGGGAACGCGATCATGTCGGACAAATTCGTCGCCGCCATCGACCAGGGCACCACGTCCAGCCGCTGCATCATCTTCAACCAGGACGGCGCGATCGTCGCCGTCGACCAGCGTGAACACCGTCAGATCTTCCCCAAGCCGGGCTGGGTGGAGCACGACGCGACCGAGATCTGGTCGAAGGTGCAGGCCGTCGTGGCCGGCGCGATCGCCAAGGCCGGTCTGCGGGCCGACCAGCTCAGCGCCTTGGGCATCACCAACCAGCGCGAGACCACGGTCGTGTGGGACAGGAAGACCGGGCAGCCGGTGCACAACGCCATCGTCTGGCAGGACACGCGGACCGCCGGCCTGTGTGCCGAACTGGGCGGCTCGGACGGCCAGGACCGCTTCCGCGACCGCACGGGTCTGCCCCTGGCGAGCTACTTCGCGGGGCCGAAGGCGCTGTGGCTGCTGGAGAACGTCTCCGGACTGCGGCAGCGGGCCGACGCGGGCGAGCTCGCGTTCGGCACCATCGACTCCTGGCTCATCTGGAACCTCACCGGCGGCACCGACGGCGGCGTCCACGTCACGGACGTCACCAACGCCGGGCGCACCATGCTGATGAACCTGGAATCGCTGGAGTGGGACCAGTCGATCCTGGACGCCATGCGCATCCCGGCCTCGATGCTTCCCGAGATCAGGTCGTCCTCGGAGGTGTACGGGACGGCTGTGGGCCAGCTCGCCGGCGTTCCCGTGGCGTCCGCGCTGGGCGACCAGCACGCCGCCCTCTTCGGGCAGACGTGCTTCTCGGTGGGCGAGGCCAAGAACACCTACGGCACCGGTTCCTTCCTGCTGCTGAACACCGGGGGCCGCCCCGTCGCCAGCAAGAGCGGACTGCTGACGACGATGGGCTACCAGCTCAGCGGCGAACCGCCGGCGTACTGCCTGGAAGGGTCCATCGCCATCACCGGTGCGCTCGTGCAGTGGTTCCGCGACCAGCTGGGCATCATCCGGGAGGCCGCCGAGATCGAGACGCTGGCGGCGAGCGTCGAGGACAACGGCGGCGCGTACATCGTCCCCGCCTTCTCCGGGCTGTTCGCCCCGTACTGGCGTTCGGACGCGCGGGGCGTCGTCGCCGGGCTCACCCGGTACGTCACCAAGGGCCACCTGGCGCGTGCCGTGCTGGAGGCGACGAGCTGGCAGACCAGGGAAGTCGTGGACGCCATGTACAAGGACTCCGGTGTGGAGATCACCAGCCTCAAGGTCGACGGCGGCATGACCGGCAACAACCTGCTGATGCAGCACCAGGCGGACGTCCTCGGCGTACCGGTGATCCGGCCGGTGGTGGCGGAGACGACGTGCCTGGGAGCGGCGTACGCCGCGGGCCTGGCGACCGGGGTGTGGTCCGACCTGGACGAGCTGAGCGCCCACTGGAAGCGGGACGCCGAGTGGACGCCGGACATGACGCCCGAGGTGCGGGAGCGGGAGTACCACAACTGGCGCAAGGCCGTTCAGCGCAGCTTCGGCTGGGTCGAGGAAGGCGACTGACACAGGCCGCACGGCGGTACGGCGTGCGGGCCCGGGCGAGCGATCCGGCACGGGACCGGTCACGCCGGCCTCGCGTCCCCGGAATCCGGTGGAGCGGGCGGCCGCGCGTCGCATGGGACGGGACGGGGCTGCGGCCTCGTCCCGTCGTCGCGTCTCAGCGCGCGGGAGCGGGTTCGTGCTGCTGGGCGGCGGACGTCGCCCTGCGCATCGCGTGTTCGACGACGGAGACCAGGATGTCGCGCGCCGATTCCCGGCTCCGCGCGTCTCCCACCATGATCGGCACTTCGGGGTCCAGGTCCAGGGCCTCGCGCACCGTCTCGGCGGGGTAGAGGTCCGCCCCGTCGAAGTGGTTCACCGCGACGGTGAACGGGATCCGCCGGCGTTCGAAATAGTCGATCCCGGCGAAGCTGTCCTCGAGTCGGCGGGTGTCGACGAGGACGACGGCGCCCAGCGCGCCCTGGGCCAGCTCGTCCCAGAGGAACCAGAAGCGGTCCTGCCCGGGCGTACCGAACAGGTAGAGCACCAGGCTGTCGTTGATGGTGATGCGGCCGAAGTCCATGGCGACGGTGGTCGTGGACTTCGCCTCCACGCCGGCGGTGTCGTCCACGGGCCGGCTCGCCTCGGTGAGCGTCTCCTCGGTGCGCAGCGGTTTGATCTCGCTGACGGATCCGACGAGGGTCGTCTTGCCGACGCCGAATCCGCCCGCCACCAGGATCTTCAGCGTCACCGGCTCTGCGGGCGGCGCCGCGGCGCCGCGCTTAAAGCGCCCGAAGGCCATCGATTACCTCTCTGAGAATGCTTTCGTCCGGCAGCTCCGCCGGAGGGACGGGGCGGCTCACGCGTACCCATTCGGAGTCGATGAGGTCCCCGACGAGAACGCGCACCACGCCCACCGGCAGATCGAGTTCGGCGGCGAGCTCGGCCACGGACTGCGGCGCACGCCGGCAGCGGAGGACGATGTCGACGTGCTCCGGGGCCAGCGTGCTGTCCGAGATCACGTCGGCGTCGCGGTGGCTGCCGCCGTCGGGACGGACGGCCGCACCGCCACCGTCACCCTGCCCGGATCCGGCGGCGTCCTCCTGGGGTTTCGCGTCTCCTTCACCGTCCGGGCTCTGCGCGATCACCAATGCGATGAGGTCGAGACGTGCCTCGTCCGAGCTGCTGCGTGTGCGGCCGCGCGTCATGGCGTACGGCCGCACAACGGGCCCTGCGGCGTCGTCGAACCAGGGGTCCGTCATCACTGCGTCCCGTCAGATCCCCTCGGCGCCTGCTTGCGTCACCCTTCGGACCCCGAGCGGGGAGCGGTGCCGAGGTGCACGCCGACGCGCTTGACGAGGAGCGTCATCTCGTAGGCGATCAGGCCGACGTCGGCGTCGGCCTCGGCGAGCACGGCCAGGCAGCTGCCGTCGCCCGCGGCCGTGACGAAGAGGAAGGCGTCCTCGAGCTCCACCACCGTCTGCCGCACGCCGCCCACGTCGAAGTGGCGGCCGACGCCCTTGGCGAGGCTGTGGAAGCCGGAGGCGACGGCCGCCAGGTGCTCGCCGTCCTCACCCGTCAGCTCCTGCGAGGCTCCGCGTGCCAGTCCGTCCCCGGAGAGCACGAGTGCTTTGCTGATGCTGCCGACGCGCTGGACCAACTCGTCCAGGAGCCAGTTGAGTTCACCGCTTCCCGGGGCAGTGTTCGCTGTGGCTTTCGGTGCGGTCATCGACCGTTCCCCTCCGGTGTCGTTCCTGGTGCTGACTCCGCCGATTCGTCGGCGGACTCCTCGGCGTTCTGCCGGCGGCCCCGCTGCCAGCCTCGCTGGAGCGAGGCCATGCGGTTGCGGACCTCTTCCGCGTCCCGGTCCGACAGGCCGCCGGAACCCGTCCCGCGATCGTCGTGAGCTGACACGCCGTCGCCTGTGTCCCGCTTGAGCTGAGGCGCGAGGCTCGCCTGGCGCACGCGGCGCGGCAGACCGCTGACCGTACCGGATCGTGTCCCTCCGGCCGACCGACCGGGTGCCGAGTCCGTCTCCGGCGGGCTCTCCGGGCGTTCCCGGCGCTCCTCGCCCCCGCTGCGCTCCGCCGCCTCGCCGGAGGCTCCGGCGAGGGAGGGCCGGTTCCCGCCGTCGACAGTACGGCCGTGGTCCGCGACGAGCACAGGGGTGTTCGGGCGCCGCCGCGGAAGCGGGGCGAGGCCGTCCCCGCGGGCCTCTCCCTCACTCGACGGCCGAGCGGACTCGGTCTCGTCGTCCGCCTGCTGGTGCTGCTCCAGCCCTGGCCTGGGCGCACGCAGCGGCACGGGGCCGGAGCGGCGCACGGGCGTGGCGGCCCCGTCGTCGTCGTGCTCCGGCGTGCGGTCGTCTTCGACGGCGAACGGACGCGAGGCGACGCGGTTCGCCTCCTCCAACTCACCCAGTGGGCCCTCGAGTTCGATGGGCCCGTCCAGGGCGGGCCGGCTCCCGGAGTCCGAGGCCTGCAGCGACGCGGCCGGCTCCTTGCGGGTGAGGGCGTCGAGCCGCTGCCCGGTCACCCCGCCCCGGAACGGGAAGCTCCCGGTGTCGCGGTCGGTCTCGGACTCCGGCGCCCCCGAGCTCTCGGAGAGGATCCGGCCGGGGATGAGGACCACGGCCGTGGTCCCTCCGTACGGCGAGGGCTGGAGGGAGACCCGCACGCCCTGGCGCTGGGCGAGGCGGGCCACGACGAAGAGCCCGAGGCGGTCGGTGTCGGAGAGCTCGAACTCGGGTGTCTCGGCCAGCCGCAGGTTGGCTTCGAGGAGCGCGTCGGCCGCCATGCCCAGTCCCCTGTCGTGGATCTCCAGGGTGAAGCCGTTGGCGACGCGTTCGCCGAGCACCTGCACGGCGGTGTGCGGCGGGGAGAACACCGTGGCGTTCTCCAGGAGTTCGGCGATCAGGTGCGTGAGGTCGGCGACCGAGCCGCCGTCGACGGCGAGACGGGCCAGGCGGCGCACCTCGATGCGCTCGTACGCCTCGACCTCCGCGACGGCCGCCCGCACGACGTCCATCAGCTGCACCGGCTTGCGCCACTGCCGGGACGGCGCCGCCCCGGAGAGGATGACGAGGCCCTCGGCGTGCCTGCGCATACGGGTCGTGAGGTGGTCGAGCCGGAAGAGGTCGGCCAGCTCGTCGGAGTCCTCGGTGCGCCTCTCCATGTGGTCGAGCAGCGTGAGCTGGCGGTGGAGCAGGACCTGGTTGCGCCGGGCGAGGTTGACGAAGACCTCCGAGACGCCGCGGCGCATGCCGGCCTGCTTGACCGCCGCCTCGACCGCCGCGCGCTGCAGGGTGTTGACCGCCTGGCCGACCTGCCCGGCCTCGTCCTGCGGGTACTCCAGCCGCGGAGCCTCGGTCTCGATGTCGATGGTCTCGCCGGCCGCGAGACGGCGCATGATGCTCGGCAGCCGGACTCCGGCGGCCTCCTGCGCCTCCCTGCGGAGGGTGCGCAGGTCCCTTACGAGGCTGCGGCCCACCCGGAAGGAGATGACGATCGACGCGAGGACCGCCGCGGCCCCGAGCACTCCCGCCGCCCCCGCCTGGATCAGCACCTTGGTGGCGGCGGGCTGCACGCGCTGCTCGTAGCGGTTGCCCGCCTCGAAGTTCATGCGCTCGAGGTCGGTGAGGACGGTGGACGTCGCGGAGGACCACCGCTCCGCGTTGACACCTTCCGTGCCCCGGGCGCCGGCCGCGATGATGGCGTCCTCGTAGCTGCGCAGCGTGCGGCCGTCGGTGCCGTCCCAGTAGGTCTGGAAGATCTGCCGTTCCTCGGCGGGCAGTTCGGAGAGCGTCGTGGTGTAGGTGAGGTTGCGCTCGGCGACCCGGTCGGAGAAGGCGCGGCGGTCGCCCTTGGTCATCTTGCCCGAGGCCAGCGCCGCGGCCATCAGGGCGTCCTCGCGGGCGAGGTATTCGCGGGCCCTGTCCAGGCCGACGAGGGCGCGTCCCTGCTTGTCGAGGTCGACGTCGTTCAGTCCGCCGAGAGCGGCGACGAACGCGTAGCAGGGGTCGACGAGTTCGTTGTACGCCTGGAACGCGCCGCCGCGGGTGATCGTGTTCTCCTCGACCTTGCCGCGGATGTCCTCGAGCTCGCCGAACTTCTCCAGCATGGAGTCGAGGCGGGCGTGCGCGTCGACGGAGAGGTTCGAACGCATGCCGGGCTCGCGGGCGTTGGCGCGGAGTCGGCCGACCTGGCGGTCCGTGGCCTGCTGCTGCTTCTCGAGCAGGGTGAGCGCTTCCGAACCCCGCGGGTCGGCCAGGTAGACCAGGGTCCGCCGTCGCTCCTGCTGCACTGCCTGGGCGGCCTCCTGCGCCGGATCGCCCACCTCGTCGACGGTGTTGACGACGTTGAGGAGCTCCTGGGCCTCGCGCCCGGTGATGTAGGTGGCGAAGGCCCAGATGGACACCAGTGACAGCAGCGGCACCAGCAACAGCGCCACTATCTTCCGGCGGATGGACCTACCGCGAAAGCGCATGGCCTCCCCTAGTCGACCCCCTCCGCTCGGGGGCGAGTTCCGACAGCAAACGGCGTGAGCCTACTACTGCCGCGTGACGTAGTCGTAGATGTGTCCGAGCGGCAAATCCAGCCGTCCAGGGTGCCTCGTCCACAGATGTCAGCTGATGCCCGGACCTGCCCAGCCGATTGTGGCGCACCCGGCGCCCGTGGAAACGTGAAAGCATGTGGGGGTTGTTGAGCGGGGAAGTGAAGAGACCATGTACGCAAAGCCTCGGCTGCCGGACCCGGTTCGTACGGCCGCGGTACGCGCGCTCCTCATAGTGGCGGTCACGCTGGTGCAGCTGATGGTCGCCGTGCTGTGCTCCCTCGCCGCTGTCTGGCTGGCCTTCCCGATGGTGATCTCCACGGTGGCGAGCACTGTCGTGGCGACCTGGGCGGTGCTGGACGTGTGGGTGACGCGGCAGGTGTGGCGGCAGCGGCACGGCGTCCTGTCCGAACCCAGCAGCGCGGCCCGTCCGCGCCCGCGCGTGCGGACGAGGCGCGGCACGGCCGACTGACCGCACCGCCACGGCGGTTGGGGCGGGCCCCGCCCCTCAGGACTCTCCGCGCGGGTCCGCCTGCGAGGGAACCCTGGGCCGTCCCTCCCCCGCCTCCGGACGGCGGAACATGCGCGTCGCCGTGATCTCGCCGTGCACTGTCTCCCCTTCGGGGTCCTGCGACGGCAGCCCGGGGCGCAGATGCTCCTCGACGCTGATGTACTTCAGCCCCGCCCGCAGGTCGGCGTCGTTGCGCAGCCGGATGACGAGCGGGAACTCCGCGAGCGCCGTGGTGTCGAACAGCCCCGTCGTGTAGAGCAGTTGGACGCCGAGCGCATCCGCGACCGCGCGCTGCAGCTCCAGCAGATACGTGGCGTTGGCGCGTCCGATGGGGTTGTCGAGGAAGAGCGTGCCCGCGTGCCGGTGCCTGTCATGGCCGCGGTCGTTGCTCCGCAGCGCTGCCATGGTGCAGTACAGGGCGATGGCGGCGGTCAGCAGCTGCCCGCCCGAGAAGACGTCTCCCATCTGGCCGACCGGCACGCGCTCCGCCCGCAGCACCGCGTCCGGTTTAAGGATCTCCACGGACACGCCACGCGGCTCCAGCGCGGCGTGAACTCCCCGCAGGAGCAAGGTCATTCCGTCCCGCCGCAGGTCGGAGTTCTTCCGTACGGCGGCGCGCGTGGCCTCGTCGATCACTTCGCCCAGCCGCTCGGCGAGCAATGCCTGGTCGGGGTCCTCGAAGCGGATGCGCAGGAACTCCTGCCCCGACCACTCCCCCAGCCCCTCCGGCAGCCGCGACAGCCGCTGCGCCGCGCGGAGCGTCGCCAGCGACGACTCCACCAGCCCGCGCAGCCGGTCGACGATGCTGTCGCGGTTGCGCTCCAGCTGCTCCAACTCGTCGGTGAGGACGCGCAGCCGGGGGGCGAACGCCCCGGCCCACGACGCGGCGTGCTCCGGCAGCGCCGACGCGGGCAGTTCACGGATCTGCTGCCGCGCCGGCGTGCGGACCTGCTCGAAGCGTGCGGAGTTGGCGTGCCGGACGAGCACCTCGCAGGCCTCCCGGACCGCCTGCTCGGCCGCCGACAGGTCCGCCGCGCACCCGCGCAGCGACCGGCGCGCCTCGGCCGCCGCCTGGCGGGCCTCCGCCGGTGTGCCGGGGTACGGCTCGGGGGGCTCCTCGTCGTCGACGGCCGCGGCGCTCTGCGGATCGCGCAGCAGGTCGCGGAGCATCGAGCCGGTCTCCTCGAAGCCTTCCGCGGCGTCGAGGGCGGCCTGGTGGGCGCGGGTCAGCTGCGCGTGGGCCGCACGCGCGGCGTCCAGTTCGTCGCTGCGGGCGGCGAGTTCGCTGTTCGCGGTGCGCAGCAGGCTCTGGGCGTGCTCCGCGTCCTCCGGGACCAGGGAGTCCGGCAGTTCGGTGTGGGCGCCGCCCTCAGCGGGGGCGAGGCGCTCCGCCTCGCCGCGCAGCCTGCCGAGCTGCTCGCTCGCGGCGGCGGCGCGGGTCTCCAGCATCTGCACGAGGGACTCCGCACGCGCCGCGGCTGCCTGCCGTGCCGGCCCGTCGGCCCCGTCCGGGCCCTCCAGGAGCTGCGCGGCGCGGGTGCGGACCTTGTTGGTCAGCCGGTCCAGGGTGGCGAGCGCCGCGGACTCGTCCCCCT
The DNA here is from genome assembly GCF_900090125.1 of Streptomyces sp. WMMB 714. Lineage (NCBI taxonomy): Bacteria > Bacillati > Actinomycetota > Actinomycetes > Kitasatosporales > Streptomycetaceae > Streptomyces > Streptomyces sp. WMMB 714. The sequence continues at coordinate 249,800 of NZ_FMHJ01000009.1, read as the reverse complement.
CCGCACGCGCCTGTTCGGCTCGCAGGTCGGCGCCGACGCCGACCTGCTCGTACAGCTGGGAGGCGGACCGGTAGGCCTCACGCAGGGCGGGCAGCGAGCCCTCCGGCGGCGGCGCGCTCTCGTCGACGTCGTCGGGTACGCCCGCGACCTGGGCGCGCTCGGCGCGCAGCGTACGTGCCGTCCGGCGGGCGTCGTCCGCCGCGCGCTGCGCGGCGCGCCGGTCCTCGTCGGCCGCGCGGGCCCGCGCGAGGCAGGACTGTGCCCGCTCCTCCGCCTCCGCCGCCTCGTCGGCCAGGCCGCGCAGCCTGGTGAGCCACTTCGTGCGTTCGCGCAGCCGGAACGCCAGCCCGGCCAGGGCGTCCGCCGCGCGCCGCGCGCGCTGGGCCGCCTCCTGCTTCTCGTCCCGTACGCGGGCGGCGTCGGCGGCCGCGTCCTCGGCTTCCTGCCGCGCCGTACGGGCCTGTGCGAGCCGGCCGCGGGCTGCCTCGGCGGCCTCGCGGCTCTCCTCCTCCGCTGCCGCCAGCTCCGCGAGGCGGCCCGGCGGGCACCCCGTACGCCACGACGCGAGGCGGGCCGCGAGCGTGCGGTCGGCGGCGAGGCGCGCGGCGAGAGTGCGGATCTCCTCGTCGCGGGCCTGTGCGCGCAGGCGCAGCTGGGTGCGCTCGTCGTCGGCGGCCAGTTCGTCGTGCATGGCGGGGTTGGGCGGGACGAGGAACACGTCCTCCCGGCGGGCTGCCGCCGCCTCCGGGGAGGGCGTCGGCGCCAGGAGCGCCGCCGCCGTGCCGACCGCCACGGCCGAGCGCGGCAGCAGGGCGGCCCCGGCGAGGACGTCACGCGCGCGGGCGTGGCTGCCGGGGTCGGTGATGATGACGCCGTCGACCAACTCCGGTCGGGCCGCGAGGACGTCGGCGTGGTCCGCGGGGTCGACGGCCTGCGCGAGGTAGCGCCAGCCGGGAAGGGCCGGGACGCCGTGCTCGCCGAGGAACTCGACCGTCGCCGTGACGTCGGGCCCGGGAGGCAGCAGGCCGCCGTCGCCGAGAGCGCCGAGCATGCGGGAGTCCTCGGCCGCCGCCGTCCGCAGCTCGAAGAGCTGGCGCTCGCACGTGGCGACGGCTTCCTCCAGCAGCTCCGTGAGGGATTCGCCTCCCCTGTCCAGCTCCTCCGCGGTGAGCGGGGCCGGGGAGACTTCCGCGCCGTCCTGGACGGGGGACGCCGGGCCCGGTGCGGCGCCGTCCTGCCCGTCGCGGCCGTCCCCGGCGCGGGGGCCCGGCACGGAGGCGGAAGCGGAAGCGGAAGCGGAGGCCGAGGCGGAAGCGGACGCCGGAGAGGCGTGCGGAAGCCCGAGGAGCTCGGCGAGGCGCTGCTCGCGGCCCAGGTCCTCGGCCGTACGGCGCTCGGCGGCGCAGGCGGAGGCCGCGGCTTCGGCCGCGTCCGACGCGCGGGCGGCGGCGAGTTCGGAGCGGGAGAGTTCCGCCGCGGTCTCCTGTGCGCGCTCGGCCGTGCGGCGGGCGGTCTCGCGGGCCTGCTCCCATGACGCGACGGCGCTCTTCTCGGCGTCGCTCGCGGCGAGGGCCGCCCGCGCGGGGTCGGCTTCGCCGTCGCCGCTGCCGGAATCCTCGATCCAGCCCGCCCGCACCGCCTCGTCGGTCTCCCGCTCGACCTCCGCGAGGCGCTGCCGCAGGTGTTCGCTCTCGCTGCGGGCGCGCTGGGCCTCGGTGGCGGCGGCCGTCGCGTCACGGTGTGCCGCCTCGCTGTCGGCCTGGAGGGCCGCGGAGCGCTCCTCTTCGGCCGCGGCCGTGCTCTCCCCCTCCTCCGCCGCGGCGTGCAGGGCCCGTACGAGGTCGGCGGCGGCCGTGGCCCGGGCCGCCAAGGCGGGCGCCGCGTCGCGCTCGGCCTCGCGGATGGCGGCGGAGACACGGGCCGCACGGTCGGCCGCCGCCCTGTGCTGCAGTACGGTCTCCGCCGCCTGCCAGGCGGAGTGCAGCGTACGGGCGTCGGTCAGTTCGCGGCGCTGCGCGGTGGCAGCCTTCTCCGCGCGGGCCAGCGCCAGGGACGCGTGCCTGTAGGCGAGTTCGGCCGCGGTGAGGGAGGCCGTGGCACGCGCGTCCGCGGCGGCGGCCACCGCGCGGTCGGCTTCGGCGACCTGCTCGGCGAGTTCGGCGCCGCGCCGGCGTTCGTCCGCGCCGCGGGCGGCGAGTCTGCGGACGAGCGCCCGCGTGCGCTGCTCCGCACCGGCGTGGATGTCGCGGGCACGCTCGCGCTGCTGCGCGGAGTCCGCGATGCGGTTGAGGAGTTCGAGGGAGCCGGCGGTGAAGTCGCGTTCCGCGGTGAGTTCGCTGCGGCGGCCCAGCTTGTGCGCGAAGCCGTGCAGCAGGTCGGCGAGTCCGTCCGTGTCGCGGGTGTCGGTGACGGCACGGAGCAGCAGGTCGGTGAAGTCTGAGTCGTTCTTGACCGCGAAGAGCCCGGCGGCCTCGCCCTCGTCGGCGTTCATCTCCCGCTGGTAGCGGAAGAGTTCGGGGTCCAGGCCCAGCCCCGTGAGACGTTCGGTCCAGCGTTCGTGGACCTCCTCCCAGGCCACGTCGAGATTCGGGTACGCCTTGCCCGTCTCGGTCAGGACGTCGCGGAAGCCCTTCATCGTGCGACGGCGGCCCCGCGCCGTCGAGGTGCCCTCCGCCGCCGAGCGCAGGGCGGCCGACTCCGCCACGGGCAGCGAGTCCAGGCTCATGCCGGGGCCCGGCCGGAAGGAATACCACGCCTCGGCGAACTTCCGCGGATCGTTGGACACCTGGCGGCCGCGCCACTCGCTGACCTTGCCGACGACGACCGTCTCGCCGGTGCGGGTGTGCTGCCATTCCAGCGCCACGTGGCCGCAGTCGTCGGCGAGCAGGAACTTGCGCAGCACGCCGGAACTCGCGCCGCCGAGGGTGTTGCGGTGCCCGGGGAGCATCACGGAGAAGATCAGCTTCAGCAGTACGGACTTGCCGCCGCCGTTCTCCAGGAAGAGGACCCCGGCGGGAGCGGGGCGGCACGGGGGCCCGGCCGGCTCGTCCTCGAAGAAGTCGGCCTGGGCGGGGGCGGGGCTGGGCACCGGACCGCCGACTCCGCGCAGGTCCAGGACGGTGTCGGCGTAGCGCGCACCGGCGGGCCCGATGGAGTAGAGGCGGATCCGGGACAGCTCGTACATGGCGGGGGCTCTCGTCGTATGGATGCGGAACGTCGTGTGGATGCGGAACTTCGTGCGGGCGGAGGGTGCTTGCGTCAGGCGGGCGGGGGGACGTGGTGCGGGCGGGCCCGGGAGGCGGGCCCCTCGCGGCCGGGGCGGTTCAGGAGTGGAAGGGAAGCGCGGCGTCCCCGGTGATCTCCACTTCGCCCTCGCCCGGCGGCAGCAGGCTCGCCGTGCCGTCGCTGACGGGTACAACGCCCAGCTCCAGCAGCTCCGACATCGCGGCGCTGCCCGCCATGTCCCGCACCTGCAACTGGTAGCGGGGCGTGGTGCGGTAGGTGCCTCCGGCGTCATCGCCGGTCCGCTGGAGGAAGCCGGAGTCGACGAGGAAGGCCACGGCCTTGCCGATGATGCCGGTCGTCGAACCCGCCAGGCGCCGTGCGTCCTTGGTGGCTCCGGTGGCGCTGCGGCGCGCGTACACCCGCCAGGCGGCTTCCAGGCCGGGTGCCCCCGTGACCGGGTCGGCGTTCTCCCCCGCCTCCTCGGCGCGCTCCTCCAGCCTCCGGCACGCCTGCCGCACGAAGGAGTCCACGCCGTTGACGGTGATGCGGCCGATGTAGCCGTCGTCGGCCAGGTCCTCGGGACGCGGGAAGGCCATCGCGGCTACGGCGAGGTGCGCGAGCCCGTGGAGGAACCGGTCGGCGGAGTCGGCGGTGGCGCGGCGCGAATAGTCGCCCATGCGCACGGCGAAGACCGACTCCTCGTCGGCGGCGAGTGCCATGCCGGCGCGTGTGGAGACCTCCAGGACGACGAGGCCGAGGCCGGTGGCCACGGCGTCCGCGAGGCGCGCGAAGGCGGGCTCGTCCCGGTACCGCCGGAGCAGTTCGGCGTACTCGGCGTCCCGGGCGGGCAGCAGCTTGGGGTGGAGTCCGAAGGACACGAGGCGGGCGGCGTCGGCGGTGTCGGCCGGCGTGACGGCCGTCCGGCCCGCGTCCCCGGGGTGTTCGGCGCGGCCGGGGTGTTCGCCGCGGCTCCCCTCGGACGGGAGGGCGGGCGCCGCGAAGTCCCCGGACGGGGTGGTCGGTCCGGCGGCTGCTGCGACGGCGTCACCGGCCGGGCCGTCGTCGCGGGTCGCCTCGTCACGGTGGTCGCTCACGGGTGCGGTACTCCTCGTGGATCTCTCCGGCCGCGGGCCGTGCCGCGGTCCGCTCGCTGGGTGGACCGGACGGGCAGGCCGTGCGGCCCACCCGGCGAGCACCCCGAAGTGGCGTGCGCGCGAAGGGACTTCGCCACGCCGGGCCAGGGCCGCCTCATGCCACCTCCGTGCGGTCCGAGGCCATGCCCTCCGCGTCCAGCAGGGCCGTGCCGACGATGAGGTCCGCTCCGCCGAACTCGGGGTCGTCGAGCTCCTCCCCGTCGTCCACGGCGAAGAGGAGGCGCTGCTCGCCCTGCCGGTAGGCGGTGCCCACGGGCGGAGAGGCCGCATGGACCGCCAGCAGGGAGACGAGGTACGGGAGTTCCGGGTCCTGACGCCTCGCCTCCGCGAGGAGGCCGGAGAGGCGGCGTGGCGCGTCGGCGGGCAGGTCCAGCAACTCCATGGCCCGCTCCAGCTGTTCCTCGCTGAACCTGCTGTCGTCGGGCGTGGCGATCAGGTCCGGCTCCGGCATCTCGGCCCCGAGGTGCTCGCGGGGGGCCGGAGGCGTGAGGAGCAGGTCGATCAGATCCCCGACGCGGACGGCCCCGGGGGTGCGCAGCCCCGCCCGCGCGAAGAAGGCGTCGGTCACCCGGCCCGCCTGCTCCAGCGGCAACGGCAGCACGGGGGCCAGCAGTTGCCCGTACAGGTCGAGCCCCGCGCGGGCCGCCGGCGGCGCGAACGCCTGGCGGTCCTGCTCGGCCCGGAAGAGCGGCCCGGCAGCCAGCAGCCGGGACTGGAGCTGGGTGTGGCGGCGGATGCAGTCCTTCACGATGTCGACGAGCTCGGCGGCGCGCCGCTTGTGGTCGGGGCCGCGTTCGGACGCCGCCTCGTCGCGGGCGCGGCGGATGTTGGTCAGGATCGCGTTCTCGTGGCGGTAGCGGTCGGCGACGTGCTCCAGCGCCTCGCTGATCATGTCCGGGACGGTGCGCAGCCAGTCGACGGCGCGTACGTCCCGCCGGGTGGCCTCCAGCGTGCGGCGGAGCGTCTCGGCGTACTGGACCGTGCGGTAGCGCGCCTGCTCGGCGGCGAGTTGGGCGTCCGCCAGGCGGCCGCGGCTGATGAGGACCTCCAGCTTGACCTCGGCGGCGATCTGGGCGCTGGTCACGTCCGTGTCGAGGGCGCCGACCAGGACGTTGACCGCCTCGTCGGTCGTGCGGAGGTAGACGCTCCCGCCGGGGGCCGGGACCTCCTCGATGAGCTTGAAGTCGTAGTCGCGGCGGACGTAGGCGCCGTCCGGCCCGAACGTGCCGTAGACGGCCCGGAATCCGCGGTCGACGCTGCCCACGTTGACCAGGTTCTCCAGCACCCAGCGGGCGACCCGCTCGTGCTCCGCGGCGGGACGGCCGGGCGCTTGGGCGGCGATGCGGGGCAGGAGCCGGGCCACCACGTCCTCGTGGTCGGCTCCGGTGTCGAAGTCCATCTGGAGGGTGACGACGTCGATGGCGCTGAGAGCGACCTCCGCCATCGCGTAAGTGCTGTACTCCCCCGCGAGGTTGGCCTTGCGGACGTCCAGGTCGTGCAGCGGAGCGGTGCAGGCCAGGGCGCGCAGCCGCCGTGCCAGGCCCTCGTCGGCGGCGGGGCCGGGAGCCGGGGACGGGATGATCGGCGGGGCGTGCTCAGTCACGACGGACACACTATGCGGTCACACCGACAACGCCCGAAACGGCCCCTGATGCGGCGTTACATCCCTCGGGACATTCCTCGGGCCCGCAGGCCGCCGCACCGGCGGGAAGCCGCCGCTCGCGGCACCCTCAGCGCCCTGCGTCCGGGCTGAGCCTTCAGCGCCCTGCGTCCGGGCTGAGCCTTCAGCGCCCTGCGTCCGGGCTGAGCCTTCCGCGTACCGCACTCTGCACGCCCGCCTCCTCGGCGGGATCGGCCGCCAGCCGCCGCAGGCGCTCGACGACCCGTTCGTCCCCCGTCGCCGCGTACTCGGCGGCCAGGGCCCGGGTGGTCTCCTCGCAGTCCCACAGGCACTCGACGGCGAAGCCCGCCGCGAACGAGGGGTCGGTGAGGGCGAGTGCGGCAGCCGCGCGGCCCCGCAGCTGCGAGGAGGCCGTCTCACGGTAGACGTGCCGCAGCACGGGCGCGGCGCAGTCGACGCCCAGCCTGCCGACTCCGTCGACCAGCGGCCACAGCGCGCCGCTGTCGGGGCCCTCGTCGCGGACGGTGCGGCGCAGCGCGCGGAGCACCGCGTCGGCGTCCTGGGCGCCGCCGCAGCAGGCGAGCATCTCGGCGGCGGCGGTCCGCAGGCCGCCGGGCAGTGTCCCCTCCGGCGCGGCCGCCCACTGCCTGGCCCGGACGACCGCCGCGGTGCTGCGCATCCGCGCGAAGGAGGCCAGGGCGGCCTGGGAGACCAGCGCGGCGGGGTCGGCGGCCGCCTCCTCGATCAGCGTGAGGGCGTCCTCGTCCCCGCGCTCGGCCAGGTGGCGCAGCGCGGCGGCCCGTGCCGCTTCGCGCGGTCCGCGGGCGGCGGCGAGCAGCTCGGCGCGGTCCTCGGGGCCCGCCACGGCCGACAGGCAGCGGGCAGCCGCCGATTCCCGTGCGACGCGCGGATGCTGGTCGTGGCCCTCCTGCGCCCAGTCGAGGACGGCACGGACGCTCCAGCCCGGGCGGGGGCCGGAACCGTGCATCTGACGCTGCCAGCGGTCGAAGGAGCCGTGTTCGCGCACGCGCAGCAGCCGCTCGCCCTGGCCGGGACGTGCGGAGTCCTCCGCCCACAGCCGCCAGGGGCGCGGTTCGAAGGCGTTGCGTGCCGCGGCCGCCAGCGCCGCGTCCCCCCGGCGGTCCTCCGGGAAGCGGGCGAGGACGGCGGGACCGAGCGCGCGGAGCGCCTCGTCGTCGTCGCGCACGGCCAGTTCGTCGAGGGCCCACTGCCAGTTCGCACCGGACTCGGCGTAGCGGCGCAGCAGTTCCAGCGCACGGTCGTCCTGGTAGGAGGCGAGGTGGCCCAGCACGGACAGGGCGAGACCCGTGCGCACCTCCGCGTCGTCCTCGGCGGTGAGCTGGTCGTCCGGGTGGAAGAGGTGCTCCTCGATGTCGTCGAGGGCGGCGTCCAGCTCCATGTGCAGACGCGCGTAGTAGAGAGAACGGTGTTCGATCTGCCAGTCGCGGCGCGGGTCGTTGAGTACGCACTGCCTGAGCGCGGCCAGAGCTTCGGCACGCGGCGCCGCCAAGGCGTGCAGCGTGCCGTCGCCGCGGCCTCGCTGCAGGAGGCCGAGCAGCGTACCGCTGGGCGCTATGTCTGAATCGACGGGCTCGACGAACATGAGGTCAGCATCCGGTGCGGGGTCTCAACTGGCAACGGAATTTCCGTTGACCAGCATCCTTGCCGTTGCACGCGGTTCTACTCCTGGGCTCCCCGGCGATGCGGAACGCGCGTGTCCGGCGTCGGGAGCCTACCGGGAATCAGCCCTTCCGCGGCGCGCCGAGGGCCCTTCCCCGGCTCCAACTGCCCCCAGGCCGCGGACAAATGCCCGCAGCACCACCGGATCGGGTATGGCAAAACCACTTACGGCCGGTCGCAGCCTGTGCAACAGTCGTAACCGAGCCCTCATCCCGTATCGGAGAGAACGCATGCCCTCCCACCTCGATGCGGACCGCCCGGCGTCCCAGCCGCCCGAGCGCGGCACGCTGGACTCGCTCATCACGCAGGCGCGCCGGCTGCGCGGCGGGATCGACGCGGTCCGGTCGAGCGCGGCGGGCGCGGGCGGAGAAGAGGCGGGCGATCCCACGTCGCGCTGGAAGCGGGCGCTGTGCGATCTCGCCGCCCGCCACCTGGACGGCCTGGGCGAGCACCTGGGCCAGCTCCGTGCGGGCGCCCCGGCAGCGGGCGCGGACACCCCGGAGTGGCACGGCTCCGGCGGCGCGGCCGCGGAGGGCGTCGCAGCCGCAGGCCAGGCGCCTCCCGGAGACCGGTTACCGGCGCGGTCCGGCAGTGCCGAGTGGAACCTGCTGACCGACGTGGTCTCCTGGTCCGCGGAGCTGTACGCCATCTTCGGGCGTGCCCCGTCCGAGGGCCCGCTCTCCCTGGACGAGCTTCCCTCGTGGGTGCTGCCGGACGACCAGCCGCTGCTCGCCGCGGCGGTGACGGACTGCCTCGTGGACAGCCGCCCCATCGACCGCGAGTTCCGCATCATGCGGCCGGACGGCGCCGTACGCACGCTGCACCTCCTCGGGGAACCCGTACTCGACGACCAGGGCGGCACCGCGGCCATGTGGGCGGTCGTCCGGGACGTCAGCGAGCTGCGCCGGAGCGAGCTGGCCGTCCTCGAGACGCGCGAGACGGTGCGGCACGAGCAGCACGCGGCGCAGGCCGAGCGGCGGATCGCCGTCGAGCTGCAGGAGTCGGTGCTGCCGCAGTGGCGGGGCTCGCGGCGCTTCTCCCGCTCCGGCGGGCACGCCGACGGCTCCCTCGACATCGCCTCGCACTACCTCCCGTCGGCGACGAGCACCCTCATCGGGGGCGACTGGTACGACGCCCTCGAACTGCCCGACGGAGCCACGCTGCTGTCCGCGGGCGATCTGACCGGCCACGGAGTCGCCGCGACGTCGGGGATGGCCATGCTGCTGGGCGCCGTCCGCGGCATGGCGGTGGCGGGCGTCGAGCCGGGGGCGCTGATGGGTCACCTGAACCAGCTGCTCGACTCCGCCGCACAGCCGGCCCTGGGCAGCGCGGTCTGCTGCCGCTACCGGCCCGCGGACCGCACGTTGACGTGGTCGCAGGCCGGGCATCCCGCACCGCTGCTCTTCCGCGGGGGCGAGGGGCGCGTGCTGCGGCCGCCGGAGGGTGTCCTGCTGGGCGCGGCCCCGGGCGCCGCCTACGGGCAGCGCACCGAAGTGCTGGAGGCGGGCGACCTGCTCGTCCTGCACACCGACGGACTCACCTCGTACGGCGACGCCCCCTCCGGGACTGCCCTCGATCCCCTGCTGCCCGGCGGGCATGTGCAGGACGGCGGCTCGCAGCGGCTGCTGGCCCTCGCCGGCCGGTTCGCCGCTGCGCGTACGGCTCAGGAGTGCGTGCGCGCCGTCGTCGAGGAGTTCGGCGACCGCGAGGGCCGGGACGACGCCTGCGTGCTGGTCGCCCGGGTCAGCGGCTGACACCGCGAGGCGCGGCGCCCACCGCCACTGTTCGGTGTGCGCCTTCGCGGAGGCGCCGCGGGTGCTCACACGAGGCCGACCGCCGTCAAACCGACCCCCGGCAGCCCTTGACACTGCCCCGCTCAACTTTTATGCAGGGAGTGTAGGCATTCGCCGGCCTTGCGGCAGTGGGGCGCGGCAGGCCGGTGGCGGCACCGGCCATGGCCCGTTCGCCTGCTGCTCCGGGGCCGCTCGCCGATTTTCGCGACGGCGACGGCGGAGGAGGAGAGGTGAGTCGAGGTGGCCCGAGCAGTCGGAATCGACCTGGGGACCACGAACTCCGTGGTGTCCGTTCTCGAGGGCGGTGAACCCACCGTCATCCCGAACGCCGAAGGAGCCAGGACGACCCCGTCCGTGGTGGCCTTCGCCAAGGGCGGGGAGGTCCTCGTCGGCGAGGTCGCCAAGCGGCAGGCGGTGACGAACGTGGACCGCACCGCACGCTCGGTGAAACGGCACGCGGGAGATCCGGAGTGGCGCTTCCCGGAGTCCGGCGACGTGGACGGCAACCGGTTCACCGCGCAGGAGATCTCCGCCAGGGTGCTGCAGAAGCTGAAGCGGGACGCCGAGGCGTATCTCGGGGAGGACGTGACCGAGGCGGTCATCACGGTGCCCGCCTACTTCAACGACTCCCAGCGCACCTCCACCAAGGAGGCCGGTGAGATCGCGGGCCTGAACGTCCTGCGGATCATCAACGAGCCGACGTCGGCGGCCCTGGCCTACGGCCTGGACAAGGAGGACGACCACACGGTCCTCGTCTTCGACCTCGGCGGTGGCACCTTCGACGTCTCGCTCCTGGAGATCGGCGACGGCCTGGTGGAGGTGAAGTCGACGTCCGGCGACACCGGCCTCGGCGGCGACGACTGGGACCAGCGGGTCGTCGACCATCTGGTGAAGCAGTTCAGGAACGGCCACGGCATCGACCTGTCGAAGGACAGGATGGCGGTCCAGCGGCTGCGGGAGGCAGCCGAGAAGGCCAAGATCGAGCTCTCGTCCGCGACCGAGACCACCGTCAACCTCCCCTACATCACGGCCACGGACGAGGGTCCGCTGCACCTGGACGAGAAGCTCACGCGCGCCCAGTTCGAACAGCTCACCGCGGACCTGCTGGAGCGCTGCAAGGAGCCGTTCCACGCGGCGGTGAGGGACGCCGGCATCGAGGTGTCGCAGATCGACCACGTGATCCTGGTCGGCGGGTCCACGCGCATGCCGGCCGTGACCGAGCTGGTGAAGGACCTCACGGGCAAGGACCCGCACAAGGGCGTCAACCCGGACGAGGTCGTCGCCATCGGGGCGGCGCTGCAGGCCGGAGTGATCAAGGGCGACGTCAAGGACGTCCTGCTGCTCGACGTCACCCCGCTGTCCCTGGGCATCGAGACCAAGGGCGGCGTCATGACCAAGCTGATCGAGCGCAACACGACCATCCCGACGAGGCGTTCCGAGGTCTTCACCACGGCGGCGGACAACCAGCCGTCGGTGACGATCCAGGTCTTCCAGGGCGAGCGCGAGATCGCGGCCTACAACAAGAAGCTCGGCTCCTTCGAGCTGACGGGCCTGCCCCCGGCACCGCGCAACGTCCCCCAGATCGAGGTCGCCTTCGACATCGACGCCAACGGGATCATGCACGTCTCCGCCCGCGACCAGGGCACGGGCAAGGAGCAGAAGATGCAGGTCACCGGCGGCTCCAGCCTGCCGAAGGAAGAGATCGACCGCATGATGCGGGAGGCGGAGCAGTACGCCGAGGAGGACCGCCGGCGCCGCGAGGACGCGGAGACGCGCAACCAGGCCGAACAGCTCGTCTACACGACGGAGGACTTCCTCAAGGAGAACCAGGAGAAGGTCCAGGGCGACGTCAGGTCGGAGGTGGAGGAAGCAGTCGCGGATCTGAAGGAGCGCCTCAAGGGCGAGGACACCACCGCCATCCGCCAGGCGAGCGAGCGGGTCGCCGCCGTCAGCCAGAAACTCGGGCAGGCGATGTACGGCGACGCCCAGGCAGGCGCCGCGGGCGGTGCCGCCGCAGGCGGGGCAGCGGACGGGACCGAGTCCTCCGGGCCCGGCGGAGCGGACTCCCAGGAGGACGTCGTGGACGCCGAGATCGTCGACGACGAGAAGGGGGACGACACGGGGGAGGAGAGGGGCGCCGCGTAACCGCCCGTCACCGTCCGTCCCGAGCCGTCAAGCTGAGGCCGGGAACGCGGGGCACTCGCCGAGTGCCCCGCGTTCCCGGCCCGAGTGCCAGCGCCCGGCGCGAGTTGGGAACCCTGACGGCGGCTCACCCCCTGACAGGGCGGGCCGCCGTCAGGCAGCGACTCGCGATCCGGCTGCCCGCCCCGCCTCACGCGGGCGGAGCGGACAGCCGACGTGCGCGGCGAGGTCAGCCGGCCGGCTTCGCCCCGGCCTCACCGCCGGGAGCCGGGTCGGGAGCGGGACCCGGCTCGGGCCCCGGTGTCGGGGGCTGCGGGTTCGGCGGTACGGGATCGGGCCCTCCGGGCCCCGGCGCAGGAGGCGGCAGCGGATCGGGGCCGGGGGCGGGAGCCGGCCCCGGTGCGGGTCCGGGCTCGGGTCCCGGAGGCCCCGGCCCCGGACCGGGCGTGGGAGGGGCGGGTTCCCTGAGAGCGGGGCCCGGCGTCCCGTTCGCCTTCGTCACGCTTCCGCGAGTGGACCGCGTCATCCGTCCTCCTCGGAACTCTCCGCCGCGCGCGCTCTGCCGCGGCCGTACCGGGCCGGGTACCCGGGATGTCCGGGGACCGTGCCCCGGTCGGCACCGCAATGGCAGCGTTTGGCGAAGTGCGCCGGTGTCACCCGCCGCCCTGCCGCTCCGCGGCGCCGGCAGGCGTCCCCGGGTGCTCGGTCGCACGCGGGAGTCCGGCCCGTCCGGTTCCGGCCTCGCGGGCGGCACCGCATACCGCGCCCGGCGAGGGGAGACGCGGCGTGACCGTCCCGCCGACCGGAAGGGTCCACACGTGTGACGAATCAGGAGCGCCGAGAGGTCTACCTACGGCAGACCGGACGCAAGGAGACGACTCCCAGGCAGCGCCGGCGTCTTGCGAAGAAGGAGGGCCAGGGCAAGGGGTGAGCGGGTCCGCGACGCCGGAGCGCGCAGGGGGCGGTGTGCCGCGGCCGGCGGGCCTGCCGCGGCGCCCGGCGCGGGGCGCCGCAGGACGGGCGTGCGCCGGTGCGGAACCGCACCGGCGCAGTGGGGTCCCGTAATTGCCAGCAGGAAAGCGGGACATGCCGTGCACTCCTCCCAAATTCCGCGTGTGCGTTCATAGTTTGGAGTCACTTCAAGCTCTCTTGACGCAGAGGTCTTCCGAGGTAAGGCTTTCGCTCACTCATGGGAGGCCGTCAGGACGGACGCCTTCACATGGTGAACACATCTGAACGGGCCTTGTGGGGGCCCGACTTCACGCCTCACCTGGAGGACGCGTGTCTACGAACTCCCGCCGGAACTTCCTCAGAGCCGCGCTCGTGGGTGCGTCGGCCGTCGCGGCACCCGTGCCGCTGGCCGGCACCGCCGCGGCAGCCGGGCGGTCCGGTACGCGCAGCGGCGCAGCGACAGCGACCGGGGAGGCACCGGGAGGTCCGGGCAAGGACGCGCGGTTCGACCCGGCGGACAAGGTCGGCTTCGGCACCGCCCGCGGAGAGAGCAGTCTCGCGTGGTTCACCCTGCAGGGCGGCCGGATGAGCGAGACGTACTACCCCGACCTCAGCACGCCCGCCAGCCGCCACACGGAGCTCGTCGTCACCGACGGCAAGACGTTCGTCCAGCGGGTCGGACAGGCGGACACGCGCACCGAGCTGGTCGGCCGCGGCGGCGCCCCCCGCTACCGGCAGACGAGCCAGGGCGAGGGCTGGTGCGCCGTGACGCACTACGTCACGGACCCGGAGCGCTCCAGCGTCGTCATGGACATCGAGGTCCGGTCCCGGAACGGCACGCCGCTGCAGGTCTACGTCCTTCACGACCCCGCGCTCTCGGGTGACGGCAACGACGACGAGGCATTCCCGCAGGACGGCGCCCTCGTCGCCCGGGACAAGCACGTCGCGAGCGCGCTGCTGGCCCAGGACGGCTTCGCCGAGTCGACCGTCGGCTATCTCGGCGTGAACGACGGCTGGACCGAACTCTCCGAGAACGACGGCCGGTTGCAGAACCACTACGCCACCGCGGGGCCCGGCAACATCGTCCAGCTGGGACGGCTGAGGGTGGACGGCCGCACCCGCACCCGGCAGACCGTGGTGCTGGGCTTCGGCAAGCGGGCCGGCGACGCCGTGAAGACGGCCCGCCGTTCGCTGCGGGCCGGGTTCCACGCCGCCGCGCATTCGTACGACGCCGGGTGGACCGCCTACCTCGCGACGCTCCCGCAGCCCCCCGCGTGCCTGCGCACTCCGGGGGACCGGGCGCTCTACACGGCGTCCGTGGTGACGCTGGCGGCGAGCGAGGACAAGAAGAACCCGGGTGCGTTCATCGCCTCCCCTTCCATGCCCTGGGACTTCGGCTCCCGGCACGTCGTCCCGGAGACGGGTCCCTACCACCTCGTCTGGCCGCGCGACCAGTACCAGATCGGCACCGGGCTCCTCGCCGCCGGCGACCGCGCGGCGGCCGGCCGCGCCTTGGACTACATGCTCCGGACCCAGCTTCCCGACGGGCACTGGCCGCAGAACTGCAAGGTCGACGGCGAGCCCTTCTGGACGAACATCCAGCTCGACGAGACGGCCGCGCCGATGCTGCTGGCCTGGCTGCTCGACCGCTACGACGCAAGCACGCTCGAACAGCTCGAACGGGCCGCGGACTTCATCCTCGGCTACGAGAGCGAGGAGGGCTACAAGGCGCCCTACACCCAGCAGGAGCGCTGGGAGGAGCAGTCGGGGTACTCGCCCGCGACGATCGCCTCCGTGATCGCCGGACTCGTCTGCCTCGCGGACCTGCTGGACCGCGGCGGCCGGGGCGCCAAGGCCGCCAAGTACCTGGAGGCCGCCGACAAGTGGCAGGAGTCGGTCGAGAAGTGGACCGTCACCACCAACGGCCCCGACTCGGACGAGCCCTACTACCTGCGGCTGACGAAGAACGGGAAGCCGGACTCCGGCATGAAGTACGAGCTCGGCAACAACAGCGAGACCCCGGTCGACCAGCGCACCGTCGTGGACGCCGGATTCCTGGAGCTCGTCCGTCTGGGGGTCAAGCCCGCCGACGACCCGGTGGTCCTCAACTCCCTCGACGTCGTCGACCGCAAGATCGCCGTCGACACGCCCTCGGGCCGCCACTGGTACCGCTACACCGGCGACGGTTACGGCGAGCAGCCGAACGGCGAGCAGTGGACCGTCAACCGCCCCGAGGTGAAGACCACGCACGGCCGGCTGTGGCCGATCTTCGCCGGTGAGCGCGGAGAGTACGAACTGCTCCGCGGGGACCGGCGGTCGGCGGCGGGCAGGCTGCGCGACATGGCCCGCACCGCGAGCGAGACGCTGACGCTTCCGGAGCAGGTCTGGGACGAGAGGCCGCCGGTTCCCCGCGAGAAGCCGGGCACCCCCACCGCCTCGGCAACGCCTCTGGCGTGGACGCACGCGCAGTACCTGCGTCTCGCGCGGTCTCTCGAGCATGGCGCGCCGGTGGAGTTCCCCTCCGTGGTCGCCGAACGCTACGTGCGCCGCTGACGCATCCGGGAGACCCCGCTACGGCTCCCCGGCCCGCCCCGGTGCCCTCCGGCCCGCGCTCAGACGCTGCGCAGGCCGCGGGCGCCGGGCAGCCGGGGAGCCGTCTGCTTGTGGTGCCTCGGCATCGCGAGCTTGATCTCCTCCCGCAGGTCCGCGATGCCGGCGTGGCTCGCGTACTGGCCCGTCAGCCGGTACATCTCACGCAGCCGGTCCCAGGTGCGGTGGGAGGAGTTCTCGCCGATGCTGACGAGGGCCAGCCGGGCGTAGCGGTCGGCCTGCTCGGGTTCGTCGGCGATGAAGTAGGCGGAGGCCAGGGAGATCCAGTCGAAGATCTTCGAGCGCTGCCGCTCGTTCGCCCGCAGCCGCAGCGCCTGCTTGGCATGGCGTTCCGCGGAGCCCGCCGCTGCGGGCTCGTGATCGGCGAGCGTGCGGTAGGCCAGCGCCTCCATGCCGTGCAGATCCGCCTCGTCGAACATCTGCATCCAACTCGGCGGCGGCACATCGCCCTTGTCCGACGCGAACAGCTCCTCGGCCTTGCCGAGGGTGCGGCGCATCGCCTGGCCGCGCCCCATGGACGCCTGCGCCCAGGCCTCGATGGTGTGCAGCATGGCCTGCGTACGGGGCAGCGTCTCCTCGCCGGAGCCCGCTCGTGCGAGCTTCATCAGGTCGAGGGCCTCGTCCGGGCGTCCCAGATGCACCATCTGCCGCGCCGCACGGGAGAGGGCCTCCCCCGCCCGCGGACGGTCTCCGCCCTCGCGCGCGGCGTGCGCGGCGATGACGAAGTACTTCTGGGCGGTGGGCTCCATGCCCACGTCGTGCGACATCCACCCGGCGAGCACGGCCAGGTTGGCGGCGACGCCCCACAGCCGCCGCTGGAGCCGGTCGGGATGGTGGTACGCGAGCATGCCTCCCACCTCGTTGAGCTGGCCGACCACCGCCTTGCGCTGGAGTCCTCCGCCGCGGGCCGCGTCCCAGGCGCGGAAGACCTCGACCGAGTGCTCCAGCGCCTCGATCTCCTGGGACCCGACCGGGGCCGCGTCGTACCTGTCGATGGCTGCCTGGTCCGCGTAGCGGGCCGGGCCGGGGGCGAAGGAGACGGAAGCGGGGGCCGGCGCCGTGCGGAGCCAGTCGTACATGGCACTGGTGAGTGCCGATCCTGCGGTGAGCGCGGCGCCCGCACCCACCAAGCCGCGTCGGTTGAGCATGAGGTCCATTCCCGTGAATTCGGTGAGGACCTCGGCAGTCCGCTCGGGTGCCCACGGCATCCCGTCGAGCCCGGAATGCTGCCGTCCGGCAGCTCTGCCCGGCTTGCTGAACCCGAGGTCCTCGATGGTCACGACACGGCCGAGTCGCTCGGTGAAAAGAGCCGCAAGCACCTTCGGCACCGGATCGCGCGGGGTCTCCCCCATGTCGATCCACCGCCGCACCCGCGAGGTGTCGGTCGCCAGCTGCGCGTGCCCCATGGCCGCCGACTGCCGGTTCACGAGTCTCGCGAGTTCGCCCTTGGACCATCCGGCCAGCCCGAAAAGGTCCGCGAGGCGGGTGTTGGGTCCCTTGGTCACGTCAAGCCCCCAGGTTCTCGGCTTAGTTGACATTAACCCCCGCCCAACTGCCCCGGAACTATTCGCCAGGGTTCGCCAGGGTCCGCCAGATGGTGTGCCACCCGCGCGCCCGGGTGTCCTGTATGCACGCGCCACTCCGGCCAGGTCCCCGGGACGGCCCGCATTCCCCAGGGTGCGGACCGCACGGGGCGGGCCGGCGGGCGCGGCGACCTGTCGGCGCACGAAGGGACCCTGCTCACCATGCATCCAGCGACGTCCTCCGTGTCGGCACCGTTGCGGCCGCTCGGAAACCCGCCCTACGCCGGCGGCTCTCCGGCGTTCCCGCCCACCACGGGCCGGGGCCCTCTCACCCGCGGCGGGACCGCGCGGGGCAGGCTCTCCGGCGCCGTCGGAGCCCAGTCCGTCAGCGGGAGGCTGGACTTGACCGGCCCTCAGGGTGAGCGGATCCGCGCGGCTCTCGACTCGGTCCAGCGCATCTGCCCGGAGTTCCAGCCGGTCCAGGTGCTGCGCCGCGTCGGCCGCTCGGTGCTGGTGGCGGGCACAGCGGGACGCAAGAGCGTGGTCGCCAAGTGCCTGGTGGACCGTGCGCAGCTTCCGACAGAGCGCTTCAGGCACGAAATAGGGGCCTACCGCACATTCGTACGGCACCGTCCCCCCGTGCGTGTGCCGAAGCTCGTGGCCGCCGACCCCGACGAGTGCGTTCTCGTCATCGAGCGGATGCCCGGGCGGGTGGCGGCCATGAGGCGCCACCTGCTCGACGCGCCGCCCCGCTCCGATCTGCGCGCCGCTCTCGGGGCGGTCTGCAGGCTCAACCTGTGGCAGCCTCCCGTCTCCGGGTTCGAGCGGCCGGTCGACTATCCGGCGAAGCTCAGCCGCTACCACGAACAGGGACTGCTGACGGACCGCGACCTGGGCGACCTGCAGAAGCTGCTGCACGGGATCGCCCGTACGTACGGGAACGGGAGCGGCACTCCCTGGCAGTTCTGCCACGGGGACGCGCTGCTGACGAACGTGCTGCTGGCCCCCGCCGGCCCGGCGCTGGTCGACTGGGAGCACGCGGGCTGGTACCTGCCCGGCTACGACCTGGCGACGCTGTGGGCGGTTCTGGGCGACGCGCCCATAGCGCGCCGGCACATCAGCCAGCTGGCGCAGGCTCAGGGACGCGCGGCCCGGGACGCCTTCCTCGTGAACCTGATGCTGGTGCTGACCCGGGAGATCCGCCACTACGAGACAGCGGTGCGGCGCACCATGCGCGAGCCCGCACCTCAGGTCGCCCCGCAGGGCGCGGCCGAGCGTCCCGGCGGGATGGCGAGGGGCGAGGAGCAGCGGCTGTTACTCCGCAGGCTGCACGACGACTGCGCCCAGGCGCGGGGCGCCGTGCGGGCGGCCGTCGGCACGCGCTGAACGCGCCGCCGCGCACCGAGCGTTGACGACCCGGGCGTTGACGGTCCGGGGGGCGAGCGGGGCGTCATCGGTCCATACCGATGACGCCCCGCAGGCCCGGCCGCCACCGTCCCCGACGGCCGGCCCGCCGGTCCGCGGCACCGGCGCCCGCACGGATAGGGCCGGGAGGCCGGGAGCCGAACGTACGCCGCTGACGTGCGACTTGTGCCCACCTCACGGTCATTGACGGATGATCGTACAACCGATACCTCTGAGGCCTGCTCGCGTCCGCCGCATGCGGCGAGCCCAGTCCGAGGAGGCTTCCTTGCCCGGTTTCCATGAATCGTCCGGCCCCGCTCCCGACGCCCCAGACCCTCTCAGACGCCGTCTCGGGCGCGCACTGGACCGGCTGCCCGTGCGGGGGCGCTCCGCACGCGCCCTGACGGTCACCGCCGCCGGTGCCGCAGCGGCGGCACTGCTGCTGCCGCTCGCCTCGCCCGGCCCGTACGCCACGGCCGGGCAGCGCGACTCCTCCAGGCTCCAGCAGCACTTCACCGACGCCGCGGAGCAGTACAACGTGCCGCGCAGCGTCCTGCTCGGCGTCTCCTACCTGCAGTCGCGCTGGGACGCCCACGACGGCGCGCCCAGCGTGACCGGCGGCTACGGCCCCATGCACCTCACGGACGCCCGTACGGCACTCGCCGAAGCGGCACCGACGGGCCACGGCCACGCGGGCACGGAGGACTCCCGCGGCGACACCGCCCGCACGGCCCGCACCGCGGCCGCCCATGCGGCGACGCTCGGCAAGGGGAAGGTGCCCGCCCGGCTGCGCACCGCCGAACGGGCGGCCGAACTGACCGGCCTCTCCCGGAAGGAGCTGCGCGAGTCGGCGGCGGCCAACGTGCGCGGCGGTGCGGCGCTCCTGGTCGACGCGCAGAAGAAGCTGGGCCGCCCCCTCAGCTCCGACCCCGCGGACTGGTTCGGCGCCGTGGCCGCCTTCCCGGCCGCCACGGAACGCGCGGCCGGCGAAGCCTTCGCGAACGACGTCTTCGACGTACTGCGTTCGGGCGCGCGGCGCACCAACGACACCGGCCAGCGGGTCACGCTCGACGCGGCGCCCTCGCTGCGCGCCGGCGAGGCGCGGGCGGCCGGGGACGCGCGCGAGCGGGACGGCTCCGCGGCGGGGAAGGCCGGGCCGGAGTGCCCGCGGAACGTGTCCTGCGAGTGGCTCCCCGCACCGTACGAGGAGTACACGGACGACGAGGGCCGGCCGAACTACGGCAACCACGACAAGGCGAACCGGCCCGAGTCCGCCTCGATCGACTACATCGTGGTGCACGACACCGAGGGCCCCTGGAACGTCGTGATGGACCTGATCCAGGACCCGACCTACGTCTCGTGGAACTACTCGCTCCGCTCCTCGGACGGCCACATCGCCCAGCACGTCCGCGGCAAGGACGCGGCGTGGCACGCGGGCAACTGGTACGTCAACGCCAAGTCGGTGGGCCTGGAGCACGAGGGCTTCCTGACCGACCCCGACGCGTGGTTCACCGAGGCGATGTACCGCTCCTCCGCGCGGCTGGTGAAGTACCTGGCGGCGAAGTACGACATCCCGCTGGACCGGCAGCACGTCATCGGCCACGACAACGTGCCCGGCACCACCTCCGCCAACATCCCCGGCATGCACACCGATCCGGGCCCGTACTTCGACTGGCAGCACTACTTCACCCTGCTCGGCAAGCCCTTCGAGCCCGGTGGCGGCGCCGGCAGCGACCTGGTGACGATCAGGCCCGACTACGACAAGCACCAGCCGGAGTACACCGGGTGCGACGACTCGGGCGACCCGTGCCCGGCGCACGGCTCGGGTGCCGTACGGCTCCACACCGCGCCCGACGCCTCGTCGCCCCTGGTGAAGGACGCCGGCCTGCGCCCCGGGGGCGAGGACTCCACGACCGGGGTCAACGACACGGGTGCCCGTGCCGGCACCGGCCAGCAGTACGCCGTCGCCGGCCGCAAGGGCGAGTGGACCGCGGTGTGGTACCTCGGTGAGAAGGCCTGGTTCCACAACCCCCGGAAGCAGCCCACCGCCGTCCCGGCACGGGGCCGGATGGTCACCCCGAAGGCGGGCAAGGACGAGGTCCCCGTGTACGGGCGGGCCTACCCCGAGAAGGAGGCGTACCCGGCGGACGTGCCGTTCCAGGAGCTCTCCCCCCTGCCGTACAAGATCGGGAAGGGGCAGGCGTACGCCGTCGGCCTCAAGACGCGCGGCGAGTACCTGTACGCGAAGGACTACGACCCGAAGGCGGAGAAGTTCAAGGTGGTCCGCGGCGACCTCGCGTACTACCAGATCCAGCTCGGCCACCGCGTGGCGTTCGTCAAGGCGGACGACGTGAAGCTGATCCGCTCCTCCTCGTAGCCTCACCGGTCGCCACGAGGGCCCGGTACCCCCGCGGGGGTACCGGGCCCTCGTGCGCGGCGGCGGTACGTCCGCCGGGCTGGTCCTAGTGCTGGAACATCTCCGCCGGGAGCGGCTTCAGCAGGGCGTAGAGGTCGTTGGTGATCGGACGGTCCCAGCTCGCGATGGTCACGAGCACGCCGTCGCTGCGGTCGAACTGCACGCAGGAGATGCGCTCCTCCGTGCACTTCACGCGGCGCACGATCAGCAGGTTGTCCTCGTGCATGACCGGGTCGTCCTCGACGCCGGTGACCTCGACCGGCTCGTCGTTCTCCAGCGCGGACATCAGCTGGGCCACCTCGAAGGGCACCTGGCTGCCGCTCACCTCGCGGGCCGGCGAGCCCTCCGGCAGATTCCCGATGATCATGGCCGGGCCGCGGCCGCCGAAGAGGTCGTAGCGCAGGAAGACGCCCTGGCAGCTGCCGTCCGGGGCGGGAAGCAGACCTGCCCCGAGATTGCCCGGCCAGTCGGTCGGGTCCATGGCCAGGACATCGAAGTCGGGGCCCGCGGGCACGGACGCACTGCGACGGCGGAGGAACGACATGCGGACATGGTACGTGCCCTCGGCCGGCAGCCCCGCCGGGCATCCCCCGCCTACCGGGACTCGGGACCCAGGGCGCCCGTGCGGCGCGGAGCCTCCGGGAGCGGACCTCTCACCCGGCACGCGGTGCGCCCCCGGCCGGGGCCGCGGGAGCGTCCCGCGGACGTGCGTGCACCGGGAGACCGCGCGGGAGATGCGGCGTGCGGCAGAGCGCCGGAGTGCGGGAGTGCGGGAGTGCGGGAGTGCGGGAGTGCGGGAGTGCGGGATGGAGCGGCGGAGCAGCGCGGGAGAGTGCGAGATCGCTGACGCGGAGCACCGGAGCTGTTAAGCTCGACGGTTCACGTGCTTCAACTTCCTTGCACAACACGTCCGTTGAGGAGTTTATCAGCCCCATGACCAAGAGTCAACCGGCGGCCCTTCTGGCCGCTGCCCTGCAGCAGGAGCAGAGATACACGGACCTTCTCTACGACCGGCTCGAACAGGAGCGCTCCGCGACGGCGAAGGCGCTCGCCGAAGTGCATGCCCGCGGCGCCGACGGCGGCACACGCCAGGCGGCGACCGAGCGCGAGGTGCTGTCCGACGAGTACTCCCGCCGCCTCGCGCAGCTCGACTCCGTGGAGAGCGGACTGTGTTTCGGGCGGATCGACACCGCGGAGGGCGAGGCCCTCTACATCGGCCGCATCGGCCTGCGCACTCCTGCGATGGACCCGCTGCTCGTCGACTGGCGGGCCCCGGCGGCCGGGCCCTTCTACACCGCCTCGCCCGCCCGGCCCTCCGGCCTCGTACGGCGCCGCCACCTGCACTCGCAGAACCGTACGGTCACCGGCGTCGACGACGAGATCCTCGACCCGCGTCTGCTGCGGGAGCCGGGCCCTGAGTCCGGCGGCGGCTCCGGACTCGTCGGCGAGGCGGCGCTGCTCCAGGCGCTGGACGGCGCGCGCACGGGCAGGATGACCGACGCCGTGGCCACGATCCAGGCCGAGCAGGACCGCGTGATCCGCTCGCCCCTGCAAGGGGTGCTCGTCGTCCAGGGCGGCCCGGGGACGGGCAAGACGGTGGCCGCGCTGCACCGTGCGGCCTACCTCCTCTACACGCACCGCGGCACGCTCGCCCGCCGGGGCGTGCTCGTCGTCGGGCCGAACGCGGTCTTCCTCCGCTACATCGGCGAGGTGCTGCCGTCCCTGGGCGAGACGGACGTGGTGCTCACCTCGCTCGGCGGGCTCTTCCCCGGCGTGGAGGCGAGCGCGGAGGACGGCGCCGCGACAGCCGTGGTCAAGGGCTCCCTGCGGATGGCCCGGGTACTGGCCGAGGCCGTGCGGCTGCACCAGCGCGTCCCGGACGGCGACCTATCGGTGCCGCTCGACGAAGAGGAGACCGGCGTCCGCGTGCCCCACGAGGTGTCCGTCCGTGCGCTGCGACGCGCACAAGCGCTGGGGATGCCGCACAACGCGGCACGCAAGCGCTTCGTCACCGACATGCTCGCCGCCCTCGTACGCGCCCGCGCGGAGCACAACCGACGTCCGCTGGACGACGAGGAGTTGCGGCACGGCCCCGGAGAGCTGTGGCGGCAGAGATCTGTGCGGTCGGCGCTGGACCGGCTGTGGCCGCTGCTCACTCCGGCCGGGCTGGTGGACCGGCTCCTCTCCGACAGCGCCCTGCTGGCCGGGGCGGCGGCGGGCCTGCTCGACGACGCGGAGCAGGCGGCTCTGCTCCGCCTACCGGGAGCCGAACTCACGGTCGGAGACGTGCCGTTGCTCGACGAGACCGCCGAACTGCTGGGCGAGGACGACTCGTCCGCCCGTGCCCGCGCTCGCGCCGCGCGTACTGAGCGCGCCGAGGAGGAGCGGTACGCCCGGGAAGTCCTGCAGATCCTGGGGCTCGACGAGTCCGGGCCGGTCGAGGCGTCGGACCTCGCCGTCGGGATGCGCGATCCCGGGGCGGCGCGTACGACGGCGAACCGGGCGGCGGCCGACCGGAGTTGGGCGTACGGACATGTCATCGTCGACGAGGCGCAGGAGCTGTCCCCCATGGCCTGGCGCATGGTGATGCGCAGGGCGCCCTCCCGTTCGATGACGCTCGTGGGGGACGTGGCACAGACCGGGAACGCGGCCGGCGCCCGGAGCTGGGAGGAGGTGCTGGCCCCGCACGCTGCGGGCCGCTGGCGGGAGGAGCGCCTGACGGTCAACTACCGCACTCCCGCTGAGGTGATGGAGCCGGCGGCGCGCGTGCTCGCCGCCGTGTCGCCGGATCAGGAGCCGCCCGAGTCGGTGCGGCGGGAGGGCGTACGCCCGCGCGCGGTGCGCTGCGAGGCGGGGGCGCTGGTCGCGGGGGCCGTACGGTGCGTGACCCGTGAACAGGCGGCGCTGGGCGAGGCGGGTGGCGGCAAGCTGGCGGTCATCGCCCCCGACGACCGGATCCCCGCCCTGTGCCGGGCCCTGCCTCAGGCGGCCACGGGGAGCGGCCGCGCCGCGCTCGACGCCGAGGTGGCGGTGCTGAGCGTGGCCCAGGCCAAGGGCCTGGAGTTCGACCGGGTCGTGCTGGCCGACCCGGCAGGCATCCTCGCCCAGTCACCGCAGGGCGGTCACGACCTGTACGTGGCGATCACGCGCGTCACGCACCGGCTGACCGTCGTGCATGAGGGCCATCTGCCGGAGCCGCTGGGGCAGTTGGACCAGCCGGCCCGCGACGGCAGCCCGTAGGCGCACCGCGGAGATCCGGACGAGAGACGCCAGGGGGTGTCGCAAAGTAGCGTCGTTCCGGCCGCAGGCCGGGGGCCGGACGGGACTTTGCGACACCCCCTAGGTGAGGTCGAAGCGCCCGTCGCGCGCACCGAGCACGAAGGCGTTCCACTCCCCGGGGGAGAAGATCACGGCCGGAACCTCGGGTGTGCGGCCGTTGCGCATGGCGATCCAGCCCTCGACGAAGGCGATCTCCACGCCGCCCATCTCCTGAGTGCCCGACTGCCAGCGGGCGTTGGTCAGGTCGAGGTCCGGCCTTACCGCCGTGCTGGTCACGGTGCGCTCCGCCACGTGCGATCCTCCCGCGTCTCGCTGTCCGGACGATCAGCGTAACCAGCGCGGGCGGTGCCCCGACAGGTGTGTGCGGGCCCGGTTCGCTCCGGGCCCGCACACGGGCAGGTCAGACGATCTTGTTGCCGTTGAAGAGGCCGAGGTCCTCTCGGTACAGCTCGACGGGGACGCCGTTGGGGTCCCGCAGATACAGGCTCTCCTCCACGCCGCGGTCCGGGCCGGCGTACTCGATGCCCGCCCCGTCCAGAGCCTGGCGGGCCGCCGCGTGCTCCGGGCCGTCCATCGCCAGGGCCAGATGCTGCACGCCGCCCACCGTCTCGGCGAAGGGCGGATGGTCGTGGCCGGGGAAGTCGAAGAACCCGAGCAGGTTGCCGTTGCCGATGTCGAAGAAGAAGTGCGTGGAACCGCGGTAGTCGCGGTTCTCGACCATCTCGACGAGGGGGAAGCCGAGCAGGTCCTGGTAGAAGCGGACGGTCTCCTCGACGTCCCGGCAGATGAAAGCCACGTGGTGGACGCCGCGCGCCGTGGTCGCCGGTCGCCGCGCGCCCTCCCGCAGGTAACGCGTGCGCACAGCCTCACGCCTGACACGCAGTTCCTCCAGCGCCGTGCCTTCGGGCTCAGCCATCAGGGACCTTCCTCGCAGAAGTGCTTTGCTGTTCAACTATCACTCTACGGGTGTCCACTGCGCCGCATGGGAAAACCGTCAGCGGCTGACTCGTCGGAGCCGGATCGGTCGTAGCGGAACCTTCCGCTGCGGGACCGCCGATGGGGCGGAGGGGCTGCCTACCGCCTGCTCGCGCGGCGTCCCCGGACCCGCGGGCACCGCACCGGGCGTCACCTGCCGGAAGGGGAACCGCCCGCGAGGAAGGTCTGCACAGCGGCCGCGAACTCACCCGGCCTGTCCTCGTGCACGAGGTGGCCGGCGTCCTCGACGGTGACCAGCGCGGCCTCCGGAATGCGCTCCGCCATGACCGCCATGTCCTCCTGCGGGAGATGGCTGGAAGGGCCTCCGCCGATCAGCAGCGTCGGAGCGGTGATCTCCGTGAGCCGCTCCCACCAGCGCGGGTCCGGGTCGTTGCGCTGGCGGTCGAACTGCCTGCGCACCTCCCAGTCGAACGTCTGCGGCTCGTCCGGCTGATCGCGGATCTCCCGCGGCGGGTCCAGCGGCAGCATGGCGGGGGTCTCCTCGAGGACGAGCCGCTCCACGCGGGACGGGTGCTTCCCCGCGAGGATGCCCGCGACGACCGATCCGTAGGAGTGCCCGATGAGGATGACGCGGTCCAGCCCCAGCGCGTCGAGGAAGGCGAGGACGTCCGCGCAGACGGCGTCCAGCCCGTACTCCCCCGGCCAGTCGCTGCGGCCGTGCCCCCGCAGGTCCGGGGCGAAGACCGGGTGTGCGGCGGCGAGCCGGCTGATCAGCGGACCGCGCCAGTCCTCGCCGTCCTCGCCGAGGCAGTGGAGCAGGACGACGGGAGTGCCCTCCGCGTTGTCCTCCGCCCAGGTGCGGTAGGCGATGCGGAGTCCGTTCACGGAGACGGTGCTGACTTCCTCACTCATACGCCCGACGCTACTCCTTGCCTTCCCCGGCCTCCGGCGTCCGCCGGGCCAGCTCCGAACGGCGGTAGGAGTACCCGAAGTAGACGACGAGGCCGATCAGCAGCCAGACGGCGAACCGCAGCCACGTCTGCCAGGCCAGAAACGTGATCAGCCACAGCGAGAAGCCCACGCCGATCGCCGGCACGAAGGGCATGCCCGGGGTGCGGAAGGTACGGGGCAGCTCCGGCTGCCGGTAGCGCAGCACGATCACGGCGGCGCACACGACGACGAAGGCCAGCAGGATGCCGATGTTGGTGAGTTCGGCGACCTGCTCGATGGGCAGGAAGCCCGCGATGGCGGCCGAGGCGACGCCCACGATCCAGGTGACGCGGGTGGGCACGTGGCGGGTCGGGTGGGTCTTGGCGAACCACTTCGGCAGCAGCCCGTCGCGGCTCATCGAGAACCACACGCGGGTCACGCCCAGCATGAAGGTGAACATCACGGTGAGGATGCCGATGATGGCGCCCACCGCGATGACGTCCGCAATGCCGGACAGGCCGACCGACTTGAAGGCGGTGGAGAACCCGCTCTCCTTGTCGATCTCGGTGAAGTTCTGCATGCCCGTCAGGACGAGGCAGGCCAGCACGTACAGCACCATCGAGATGGCCAGCGAGTAGATGATCGCCTTGGGCATGTGGCGCTGGGAGTCCCGGGACTCCTCCGCTGCCGTGCTCATCGCGTCGTAGCCGAAGACCGCGAAGAAGACGGTGGCCGCGCCGGTGAAGGCGCCGGAGACGCCGAAGGGGAAGAACGGTTCGTAGTTCGCCGTGTCGACGTAGAAGAAGCCGACCACGACGACGAGCAGGACGACCAGCACCTTCAGCGCGACGACGAAGGTCTCGAACCGGGCGGCGCTCTTCATGCCGCGGCTCAGCAGGAAGGCGATCAGCAGGCAGAGCACGACGGCGAACAGGTCGACGCGGTGCCCGTCCCCGGTGCCCGGAGCGCCGAGCATCCACGCGGGCACCTCGGCGCCCGCCTGCTGCACCAGGAAGGAGAAGTAGCCGGAGATGCCGATCGCGACCACCGCGACGATGGCCGTGTACTCCAGCAGGAGGTCCCAGCCGATGAACCAGCCGGCGATCTCGCCGAGGACCGCGTACCCGTAGGTGTACGCGGAACCCGCCTTCGGGATCAGGCCCGCGAACTCGGCGTAGGACAGAGCCGCGGCCGCGCTGGCGACCCCGGCGATGAGGAAGGAGACCAGCACGGCCGGCCCCGCCTTCCCGTTGGCGACGGTGCCGGCGAGCGTGAAGATGCCGGCACCGATGATGCCGCCCACGCCGATGGCCGTCAGCTGCCACAGGCTCAGCACCCGTGTCAGCTGCTGACCGGCCCCGCCCTCGCCCTCGCTGATCTGCTCGATGGGTTTGCGTCGCAGGACACCCTGCGTGCTCCAGAGCCCGGCCATAGAGGTCCTCCTCAAGGTGACTGTGCCGACGGCGGCACCGGCCCGCCCGTCGGGCTCATCATGGCGGGCGCCCGCGCCCGGACGAAGGCACCGCACGGTGCCCGTGACCAGCGGCCACGGGCACCGTTCCGGTTCGCCGTCCGGGTCCTGCCCGCCATGCCGCCCTCAACGAGGGGGCGGCACCGCCTCCGTACGCCTACTCCTCGTTCTCGAGTACCGCCATTGCCGCGTTGTGTCCACCGAGGCCGCTCACTCCGCCGCCCCTCACGGCTCCCGCCCCGCAGAGCAGCACGTTGGCGTGCGCGGTCTCGACGCCCCAGCGGCCGGTGCCCTCCTCGGCGACGGGGAAGGACAGGTCGCCGTGGAAGATGTGCCCGCCGGGGAGGCGCAGTTCGTCCTCCAGGTCCATCGGGGTCTTGGCCTCGATGCAGGGGTTTCCGTCCTCGTCCAGGGCGAGGCATTCGCTGATCGGCTCCTGGAGGTGCGCGTCGAGTTGGGCGAGGGTCGCCGCTAGCGCCTTCTCCTTCAGCGCCTTGCCGTCCTGTCCGTCCCCTGCCGACGGTGCGAAGCACTCGGGAGGCGTGAGCAGTCCGAAGAGCGTGAGCGTCTGGTAGCCCTCGGAGGCGAGCCCGGAACCGAGGATCGAGGGGTCGGTCAGCGAGTGGCAGTACACCTCCGACGGCGGCACCTCGGGCAGGGTCCCCTGCTGCGCCTGGCGGTACGCGTCGGCCAGTTGCTGGTACCCCTCCGCGACGTGGAAGGTGCCGGCGAACGCCTCTCGGGCGTCCACCGCGGAGTCCTTCAGGCGGGGGAGCCGGCGCAGCAGCATGTTCACCTTCAGCTGCGATCCGGCGACGGACCCGGTCCGGCCTTCCGGCGTCTCGCCGAGCATCTCCGCGAGCGCCTCGGGCGAGGCGTTGACCAGCACGCGGCGGGCCGGCACGGTGCCCTCGCCGTCCTCCGTGCGGTAGTGGACCTCGGCGGTGCTTCCGTCGGTCTCGATGCGGTGCACGGTGTGGCCGGTGGCGATGTCCGCCCCCGCCGCCCGCGCCGACTCCGCGAGGGCCTCGGTGAGTGCGCCCATCCCGCCGACGGGGACGTCCCAGTCCCCCGTGCCTCCGCCGATGACGTGGTAGAGGAAGCAGCGGTTCTGCAGCAGGGACGGGTCGTGGGCGTGGCTGAAGGTCCCGATGAGGCCGTCGGTGAGCACGACGCCGCGCACGAGGTCGTCGCTGAAGCGTTCCTCCACGGTCTCGCCCAGGGGCCGCTCGAAGAGTGCACTCCAGGCGGCGTCGTCGCCGACGCGCTCCTTCAGCTCCGCCCGGCTCGGAAGAGGCCCGGTGAGGGTGGGGAAGACGCGCTGGGCGACGCGCTGCGTCATGGCGTAGAAGTCCTCCCACGCCTCGAACTCCCGCGTCCCTCCCGTGAGTCGGGCGAACGACTCCCGGGTGCGGGCGGTGCCTCCGCCGACGAACAGGCCGGTCCGCCTGCCGTCGCGTACGGCGGGCGTGTAGGAGGAGACGCTGCGCTTGCGCACCGCGAAGCGCAGCCCCAGGTCGTCGACGATCTGCTGGGGAAGCAGGCTCACCAGGTACGAGTAGCGGGACAGCCGCGCGTCGACGCCGGCGAACGGCCGGGTCGACACGGCGGCGCCGCCCGTGCGGCCGAGGCGTTCCAGCACGAGGACGCGCTTTCCGGCACGGGCCAGATAGGCAGCGGCTACGAGGCCGTTGTGTCCTCCGCCGACGATGACGGCGTCGTGGACTGCTGAGTCACCGGAGGTGCGGTGGGGGGCGTCAGGCATGCTTCTTCGTAGCACGTCACGAGCCCGTCCCACACGCTCATTCGTCGAGATCGGCTTCGAGTGAGACGTCCATGCCCAGCACGCCCGGGGTGTTGAACATCTCCGACGCCATCTGCCGTACGTCGGCGGTGCCTTCCAGACGCAGCACGACGCGGGCCGTCTCCGCCGCCTCCTCCTCGAGGGGCTCCTCGACGGCCGTTCCGAGCCGCCCCCGCTGCGGCATGCGGGGCAGCCGGTCGACCCTGACTCCCAGGATGCGGAAACCCCTTTCCGTGCACATCTCCATCAGCTGCGGCAGCAGCGCCTCGCCCGTGCGGTAGCGCAGCCGGACCGCGGACTGGGCCGGCGCCCGTCCCGCCGAGAGCCGCGAGGCGACGAGAGGGTAGCCGCGGACGACGAGGAAGTGCAGCGCCGTGGTCACCGTGGCGAGCAGCGCCAGCCCGCCGCCGCATGCCATGCCGACCGCACAGGTGAGCCAGACCGTGGCGGCCGTGGTGAGGCCTCGGACAGCGCCTCTGCTGACGAAGATCAGGCCGCCGCCGATGAAGCCGATACCGGTGATGATCTGCGAAGCGACCCTCGAGGGGTCGAAGGAGGCGTTCTCCACACCCAGCACGGCGCTGAATCCGAACTGGGAGATCTGCATCATCAGAGCGCTGGCGATGCCCACCAGCGCGTGCGTGCGCAGCCCCGCGCTCTTCTGCTGCGAGCCGCGTTCGAAGCCGATCAGCGTGGAGAGCACGAGGGCGAGGCCCAACTCGCCCAGTTCCCGCAGTCCCTGATTGTTCTGCACGTCCCACAGAGGAGCCGCCAACTCCTGCACGAGCGCCTCCTTTTGAATGGTTTCGTCCGGAAACTACCAGCCCCTCAGCCGCGGCGGCGGAAGTGGCCCGCATCACACCGGGGCGTGTCATACGGCGAGGCGCTCGCGCACGTATGGCGGGGACAGACCCGGACCGGCCCGCAGCGGAATCCGAAACGGCACGACCGCAGCGGGAGGGGCTCCGGAACCGCGTGCGGATTTCCCCCGCACGCCCAACGGGAGGAGAAGCAAGCATGCAGCGAAACATGCGGAGCAGGAGGGCGACAGCCGCGGCAGCGGCGGCACTCGTCGCGGCGGGCACACTGCTCGCCGCCCCGTCGGCCGTCGCCTCCCAGTCCGGTGCGGCCGGCTCGTCCGCCTCCGCCGAGGACGCGGGGCACGGCCTGGAGTGGTTCCAGGCGAAGCACGGCCTCAAGGCGACCGGCGAGGTCGACGCGGCGACGGCCCGAGCGCTCCAGGCCGCCCCGGACTCGGAACTGCACAAGGTGTTCGCGACGCCCGCGGACCTCGGACCGGAGGAACTGGCGAACGCCCGGACGGTGATCGGGGTCGGCAAGGGCGCGCAGATACCCGAACAGGGCCAGGTCATCGCGTTGATGACGGCGATGCAGGAGTCGAAGTTCGTCAACTACACGGAACCCGTCGACCACGACTCGCTCGGCATCTTCCAGCAGCGCCCCAGCACCGGGTGGGGCACGCCCGAGCAGATCACGGACGTCCCCACGTCCTCCAAGTCCTTCTACGGCGTCGCCCCGTTCGGCAGCAATCCCGGCCTCATCCAGATCCAGGGCTGGGAGACGATGCCTCCCGGTGAGGTGTGCCAGGCCGTCCAGAGGTCGGCCTATCCGGACCGGTACGCGCAGTGGGAGCAGTTCGCGCGCGACCTTCTCGCCCAGGAGGGCCCGACGGTTCCGCCGATTCCCTGACGGACCGGCACTCTCCGGACCGCGGCCCTTCCCCGCACCGCCTCGGCGGCACCGGCGGAGGGGTCGCGGCCACCGGAGCCTCCGCCGCGCCCCCTCTCCGCCCCCTCTCCCCGACCGCCGTTCCGGGCACCGGACTTGAGAGCGCTCTGAGAATTCCCGTAGAGCGACCACCTATCCGACGGCGCGCCGACTGAAAGCAGAGCCGGAAGTTCGAGATTCAAGGAACAGCAATCCCTTACTACTCGAACAGCCTTCCCCGGCACTCCTGTTGAAGTCGCAACCGCCCGGGTCGGCCGCCCCGCATAACGCTGTACTCACCACGCGTGTTCAGCTCTCCAGATGTGCGCCGGCCACCGCCGAAAAGGCGCGGCAGCGGTCTGACATATGCTCACCACATACTCCAATCCCCTCTAGAGGCCCAGCGGAGACGCCTAAGTGGGGAGGAATGGGCAGCGTTGCCATAGCGATACGGATCGGAGGTTCCGGTCCGTCATGACGCTGAGTAGGGTGTGCGTTGCTGCCAGGCACTGGATGAGTTCCGGTCGAATTCGGCTTGCCCGAATTGTGCGCATGGGGGCGGCATCGGCGGAGACGGCAGATTCGGCAGGAGAGCATGACCGCGGGCTTTTTCGAGGGGCAGTACCAGTGGCACCCGGCGGCCGATGACCGCCAGCTGGCACGCGCCTGCGTGGACGTGCGGGCCGGCCGCTACTTCAGCGCGAACGAGGCACTCAAGGACGCCCGCACGGACAACGGACTGCGCGCACACCGCTCGCTCGTGCTCGCCTCGGAGGCCGCCGACTCCGACCTCGCCGAGCGGTGGCTGGCCGAGGACCCGAGCAGGGAGGCCGCGCTGCTGTGGGCACGCGTGGCCTCGCTCCGGGCCCTGCGGGCCGCCGACTCCGAGGACAGACGCGCCCCCGACCTCGGACGCATCGCCTTCGCCGCCTGCCAGCGCGCCGCGCTGATGGCCCCGAGGGACCCGACACCGTGGGTCACCCAGCTGACGCTGGCACGTCTGCAACGCCCCCGCGACCCCGCACCGCAGGGGCTCCTCACCGCGCCCGCAGGCCCCTGGACGCTCTTCTCCCACATCCTCCGCCTCGACCCCTGGCACCGGGAGGCCCATCACCGGTTCCTGTCCTTCTTCTTCGCCCGGTACGGCGGTTCGACCAACGCCGCGTGGGACGTCGCCGCCTTCCTCGGCCAACGCGCCCCCGCCACCTCGGCGTTGCGGCTCCTCCCGCTGGTGGCGCTCGTCGAGGGGCACGACCCCTCCTCGCTCCTCGCGAGCCGCACCTGGGAGCAACCGCAGTGGAAGGCCACGGCGTTGGGCGCCTACCAGCACTGGCTTCCCGAGGTCGCGGGCTACGAGTTCACCCCCGTCATCGACCTGTCGTACCTGGCGCACGCGCTGCTCATGGCGCAGTGCGAGTTCGAGGCCCGGCCGGTCTTCGCCGCCATGGGGCCGTACGCCGCGCGGATGCCGTGGAGCGCGCTGGGCGATCCCGAGGAGCAGCTGACCAAGGCCCGAAGAGCGTGCGGACTGCCGGTACCCAACTCCCGCTGACGCAGGGCCGCTTCGCGACCGGGACGCGCCCCGGGCCGGGCTCGCGGCGCAGACGGGCGGCGCACCGCCGACCATCCCGAAGACGGTTCTTCTCTGACCCACCCAGAAAGGTTCTCCGTGCCCGACTCTTCCTTCCTCGCCCGTGCGAGGACGCGACAGCGGGAGACTCCCCCCGCTCTCGACGACGACGCCACACTGCACGCGATGGGATATCCGCGTAAACTCACGCGGCGATTCCGCGCGTTCGACAATTTCGCCATCTCGTTCACCATCATCAACATCATCTCCGGAATCTTCTCCTCTTTCGGATTCGGAATGAACGCGGGCGGCCCGCCGATTCTCATATTCGGCTGGATCGGCGTCTCGGTGATGGTGCTCTTCATCGGCGCCTCGATGGCGGAGATCGCCTCGGCGTATCCGACGAGCGGCGCGCTGTACTTCTCCGCCGGAAAGCTCGCCAAGAAGCACAAGGGCGCGTGGTCCTGGTACACGGGATGGCTGAACTTCGTGGGCCAGGTGGGAGGCACGGCAGCCACCGGCTTCGCGGCGGCCACGTTCCTCCAGGCGTTCTTCGCGATGCAGTGGCACACGTACGAGGTGACGATCCAGAAGACCGTCATCATCACGGCGGTGATCCTGCTGCTCCAGGCGCTGGCCAACACCTACACGGTGCAGCTCGTGGCCCTGCTCAACCGCATCTCCGTGTGGTGGCTGCTCATCGGCATGGTCGTCATCGTGACCGCGCTGACGGTGATGCCCTCCGACCACCAGCCGGCCTCGTTCGTCACGCACTTCGTGAACAACACGGGCTTCGAGAGCGCCATTTACGGCGGCATGCTGGGCCTGCTCGTCACCAGTTGGACCTTTACCGGCTTCGACGGCAGTTTCCACATGTCCGAGGAGACCGTGCAGGCCACGGTGAACGCACCTCGCGGCATCATGCGCGCCATCGGTTACTCCGCGATCACCGGCCTCATCCTGATGCTCGCGCTCGTGTACTCGATCCGCGACTACAGCGCCGAAGCCAAGGCCGACGCTCCCCCGGTGCAGATTCTCGTCAACTCCCTGGGCGCCGGCACGGCCAAATTCCTGCTGCTCATCGTCATCGGCGCGATGCTCTTCTGCGGTCTCGCCAACATGACCAGCAACACCCGGCAGATCTTCGCCTTTTCGCGGGACGGCGCCATGCCCGGCTCCCGCTGGTGGCACTCGGTGTCCTCCCGCACCCGTACGCCCGTCAAGGCGGTGTGGCTGGCGGCGGCCTGCTCTCTCGTGCTCGTGATCCCGGGCTGGTGGTCCGAGACGGCGTTCACGGCGATCGTCAGCGTCAACGTCGTGGGCCTCTTCCTCGCCTACGCCGTCCCGATCTACCTCCGCCTGAAGCTGAACGACTTCGAGCCGGGCCCGTGGCACCTGGGACGCTGGGGCAAGCCCGTCGGGACGGTCGCCGTGGTGTGGATCCTGGTCAGCAACGTGCTGTTCATGCTGCCGCACGCCTCGCCGATCACTCCCACCACGTTCAACTACGCCCCGATCGCGCTGGCAGTGGTGCTCATCATCGCCACCGTCTGGTGGTTCGCCACCGCACGCCGGCGCTTCCAGGGCCCCGTCAGCTACGGCCGCCCCGACGAGGTGGCCGCGATGGACCTGATCTGACGCACGACCGACGCACCGCCTCCGCGGCCGGCCCGCCCGGCCGCGGAGGCCCCGGGAAAGGACGGACAGACGGAATGACCCCCCTCAGCGACGACGCCCCGCACCAGCCCTCCCCCGCGGAACCGCCCGCCGCCGCGGCCGGGCTCGTCCTCGGCCGCGCCTCCTCGGAGGAGTGGCTGCAGGTGGAGGAGTGGGCCGCCGAGGAGGAGTGGAACCCGGGCCTGGGCGACACGGCCTGCTTCCACCCCACGGACCCGGCCGGGTTCTTCCTCGGCCGGGCGGAGGGCAAGCCCGTCACCGCGGTCTCCGTCGTCAACTACTCCGACGATTTCGCCTTCCTGGGCTACTACCTCGTGGACCCCGCGCACCGCGGCAAGGGCCTCGGCATGGCGACCTGGAACGAAGCCGTACCGCACGCCGGCGGGCGCACCATCGGCCTCGACGCGGTCCCCGCCCAGGAGGAGACCTACCGGCGCTCGGGGTTCGTCCCCGCCTACCGCACCGGCCGCTACTCCGGCCGCCCCACGACCTCCGGCACCCCCTCCCCGGACGTCACAGCCGTCACGGAGACCCACTTCGACGCGGTCGCGGAGTACGACCGCCGGTGCTTCCCCGCAGAACGCCGCGCCTTCCTGGAGCGGTGGCTCACCGCTGAGGGCCACTCGGCATACGTCTTCCTGCGCGGGGGCGAGGTCGCCGGGTACGGAGTCGTCCGCAAGGCGCGCTCCGGCAGCCGCATCGGGCCTCTCTTCGCCGACGACCGCCGGACGGCCGAAGCGCTCTTCGACGCACTCACCGCTCACGCCGGTCAGGACGAGGAGGTCCATGTCGATGTTCCGGAGACCCACGAGGCGGCGGTCGCCCTCGCCGCCTCCCGGGGTCTGCAACCCGGGTCCCATACCGTCCGCATGTACGCCGGTCCGCCGCCGCCGGTGGACGCGGAGCGCGTGTTCGGGGTCACCAGCCTCGAGCTGGGCTGAGCGGTCCCACGCCGTGCGCCCCGCAGCGCGAGCCCCGCACCGGCAGGGCGGCGAAACCCGCCGGGAACCCCGCGCGGATCTCTTCAGCTGCCGCGCATTGCGGCAGGCTGTAGATGTGCAGACCGACCAGGTCACGTCCCGTGACACGTGCCGCCCCGCCCGCCGGCGCCGAGGGGTGCCCGCGGCAGCGGTACGGAGAAGCGCCGGTACCGCTGACACGCGCTCAGCGGCGGGCGGGCGGCACGGTGCCGACGGTGCGTCACGGCCGCGGCCCGCGGACGCCGGGCTCGGTGCCGTACCCGCGATTCCAGCTCTGACCTGTAGGAGCACCGGCCAGAGAGACAGTCATTCGCTCACTCGGAGGTATCAATGAAGATGCTGATCAATGTGCCGGAGAACGTCGTCGCGGACTCGCTGCGCGGGGTCGCCGCGGCCCATCCCGAGCTCACGGTCGATGTGCAGAACCGGGTGATCGTTCGCGGCGACGCGCCCGTCGCCGACAAGGTCGGCCTCGTCTCCGGCGGCGGCTCGGGGCACGAGCCCCTGCACGGCAGCTTCGTGGGCCGGGGCATGCTCGACGCCGCGTGCCCGGGCGAGGTCTTCACCTCCCCCGTGCCGGACCAGATGACGCGGGCGGCGGCCG
Organism: Streptomyces sp. WMMB 714; assembly: GCF_900090125.1. NCBI lineage: Bacteria > Bacillati > Actinomycetota > Actinomycetes > Kitasatosporales > Streptomycetaceae > Streptomyces > Streptomyces sp. WMMB 714. The sequence goes on along the minus strand of NZ_FMHJ01000009.1, from coordinate 214,281 downwards.
CCGTGGACAGCGGCAAGGGCGTCCTGTTCGTCGTCAAGAACTACACCGGCGACGTCCTGAACTTCGACATGGCCGCGGAGCTGGCCGAGGACGAGGGCATCCAGATCGCCAAGGTGCTCGTGCAGGACGATGTGGCGGTCACCGACAGCGAGTTCACCGCCGGCCGGCGCGGCACGGGCGCGACCCTCTACGTGGAGAAGATCGCCGGAGCGCTCGCCGAGGAGGGGGCGCCGCTGGAGCGGGTGGAGTCCATGGCGCGCCAGGTCGCCGACTCCGCACGCAGCTTCGGCGTCGCGCTCAACCCGTGCACCACGCCCTCCAAGGGCAGCCCGACCTTCGACCTGCCGCCCGGAGAGCTCGAACTCGGCATCGGCATCCACGGCGAGTCGGGACGCGAGCGCCGCCCCATGATGACCTCGGGTGAGATCGCCGACTTCGCGGTCGACGCGGTGCTCACCGACCTGGAGCCCGACGGCCCCGTACTGGCCCTCGTCAACGGCATGGGCGGCACTCCCCTGCTGGAGCTGTACGGATTCTGCGCCGAGGTGCGGCGCGTCCTCGATGAGCGCCGCGTGCCCGTCGCCCGTACCCTCGTCGGCAACTACGTCACCTCGCTGGACATGGCGGGGGCCTCGGTGACACTCTGCCGGGCCGACGAGGAGATGCTGCGGTTGTACGACGCGCCGGTGAGCACGCCGGGTCTGCGCTGGGGTTGCTGAGCATGAGCCGTGAGCAATGGACCGGGCAGCGGCCGCCGTCGGGCGTCTCGCCCGAGAGCCCTCGTGAAAGGGAGTTGTCTTGACCGACCTGACCGATGAGCTGGACGCAGGCGCCGTCTTCCGCTGGCTCACCGCCGCAGCCGCCTCCGTCGAGCGTGAGGCCGACCTGCTCACCGAGCTCGACTCGGCGATCGGGGACGCGGACCACGGCAGCAATCTGCAGCGCGGATTCGCGGCCGTCGTCACCGCGCTCGGCAAGGAGTCGCCCAGCGCGCCCGGCGCCGTACTGATCCTGGCCGGGCGCCAGTTGGTCTCCAGCGTCGGCGGTGCCTCGGGGCCGCTGTACGGAACACTGCTGCGCCGTACGGGCAAGGCACTCGGCGACGACGAGCAGGTGACCGGCCGTCAGCTGGCGGACGCCCTGCGCGTGGGAGTCGACGCTGTGGCCCAGCTCGGCGGCGCGGCCCCGGGAGACAAGACGATGCTGGACGCGCTCTACCCCGGCGTCGAGGCGCTGTCCGCCGGAGGGCCCGACCCCTACGGCGCGGCACGCACCGCGGCGGACGAGGGTGCCCAGGCAACGGTGCCGATGCGTGCGCGCAAGGGCCGGGCCAGCTATCTGGGCGACAGAAGCGTCGGGCACAAGGACCCGGGAGCGACATCGTCCGCGCTCCTGTTCACCGCACTGGCCGGGGCGGTCGCCGATGAGTGAGCAGCACGACGCGCAACCCCGCCCCCAGGCGTCGGGGAAGCCGGAACCGCGTGTGGGAATCGTCCTGGTCTCGCACAGCAAGGAGGTGGCCGATTCGGTCGCCCGTCTCGCCGTGGGACTCGCCGCCGGACGCGACAGCGCTCCGGTGGAGGGCGCGGGCGGCGGGCCGGACGGCGGTCTGGGCACCAGTGCGGAACTCATCAGCGCCGCGGCCCACAAGGTCGACACGGGAGCCGGGGTGGCGATCCTCGTCGACCTCGGCAGTGCCGTGCTGACGGTGAAGGTGCTGCTGGCCGAAGGGGACGAACTGCCGGAGAACTCGCAGCTGGTGGACGCGCCCCTCGTCGAGGGGGCGATCGCCGCGGTGGTCGCCTCCGCGGGAGGTGCGGACCTCGAGGAGGTCGCCGCGGCCGCGGAGGAGGCGTACCACTTCCGGAAGGTGTGAGCGGGACGGTCACGGGCCGTCCCGGCTCCGGGCCACGGCCCTTGCCGGGCGGTGTCAGCCTGCGCGGGTGCCGCGCAGCGAGGGGGGCCGCACCGTCACGGGCCCGCTCGTGGCGCGCCCCTCGATCCCGTCGGCCGTCCGCCGGGCCCACGTCTCCACGGCGGCCACGTCGATGCCGTGCGGGGGACCGGGCGCCCAGGGAGCGATCCCGTCGGCGCCCCGCAGCAGGAGGCGCGCGCCGCCCGTGGTGTTCCCCCGGGCGAGGTGCGTGACGCCGACCGCGATCTGCGCCAGGCCCTTCCACAGCGACCGCTCCCGCTCCGGACCGGACTTCCAGGCGTCCTCGAAGACCTCGTGCGCGTGGAAGGGCTTGCCCTCGTCGAGCAGCCTCTGCGCCTCGCTCAGGGTCTCGGCCGGGGTGCGCACCACGCCCTCGGGCTGCCGGGCGACGCCCTCCTCCCCGTACGGGAGCGGACGTCCGAGCCCGTCCCGCGGGCGCGCGCTGCGGGCCTTCCCCTCCGGGTCGCGATCGCGGCGTTCCCGCCGGCGGCCGCCGGCCGGAGTCTCTGCCGTGGCCGCGCGACCGGCCGCGGCTTCGCGCCTGTCCGCTGCCGGGTCGTGGCCGCAGTGTTCGCAGTCGGTGCGTCCCGGCTGCTCACGCACCCGGCCGCACTCCTCGCAGACCTGGTTCAGCCAGCACGCTGGCTCTCCGCCCTCGCGCTCTTCGCTGCCCTGCACGTGACTCCCACCTCCTGCGCGGCCCCGGCCGCCGGCTCCCGCGGGGCAGGCTCTCCCCCGCCGTCCCTCCGGGCCCCGGCGTTCCGCCTTCCAACGTAACCCTCTCCGCCCCACGGCCCCACGACCTGCGGCCGGGGCGGACGGCACAGCAGCTTCGCGCTCAGTCCGCGCCGATCCCCTCGAACCAGGTGGGTCCGTCGCCGGCGGCCATCTTGATGCGGGTGACGGCGAACTCCTCCAGGTCGGGAAGCGCGTCCAGGGAGAACCAGCCCACCTCCAGGGACTCCTCGTCGTTGACCCGGGCCTCACCGGAGACGGCGCGGCAGCGGAAGCAGACGTCCATGAACTGGCAGATGTCGCCGGACGGGTAGGTGACGGGCTCCGGCAACGCCTGTACGAGGACCACCCGTTCCGCCACGCATGTCACGGCGGTCTCCTCGTGGACCTCCCGCGCCACCGCGGCGGCGGGCTGCTCCCCCGGCTCGGGGATGCCGCCGATGATCGCCCAGCGCCCGGTGTCCGCCCGCCGTCCGAGCAGCACCCGCCCCTCGTCGTCGAAGACGACGGCGCTCACGCCGGGGAGATAGAGCAGCTGATGACCTGCGCTCTCGCGGAGGGTGCGGATGAATTCGGGTGTCGCCATGGGCCCGACTCTACGTGCCCGGGCGTCAGGCGCGACGCCGGACGACGGGCGGGCCGCTGCTCCGCGGAAGGGTCCCTCTGGGCCTGCGCAGACCGGAGGCGCCGGGCATGCACCTGGCCGGTGGGCACTGGCGACGTGTGGTCCGGCCCGGGACGGGCAAGCGCCTCAGCCTGGAGGTGATGCCGTATGACGGCAGTGCCACCGCCCTATCGGTGCACTTCCTGCAGCGGTACCGGGAAGGGGCAGACGGTCATGAACGGCCGGGGCTGCTACGTCGAGTCGTGCGAATCCTGCAAGGGTTCGGGACGGGTGACGCAGGTGCTGCGCCGTCCGGACCGGCCCGGCCTCCCGCCCGGGACTCCCGGCTCCGGACAGGCGGGTGCGGAGCTCCTGGAGGAGTAGCCGTGTCGGCGCGACGAGCCCCGCTCCGGACGGCCGGGGGCGGGGCCTCGCGCTGTCCGGGTAGCGGGACGCGCCGTGCGGTCCGCGGAAGCAGCCGACGCTACCGGCCGCGCCCCGTCGCCAGCTCGAAGACCGCGGCGGTGACCAGCCCGTACACCAGGTGCGGCACGAGGTCCGTCAGCCAGTCGGACGGCGTCCATCCGCGGGGGTCGGAGATGGCCAGGGCCGCCATCGGCACGTCCGAACCGGCCATGGCCGCCACGCCCGTCGCGACTGCCGCCACCGGCACAGCCGGACGCCACCCGGACGCTCTGGCCAGGCCGTAGCACGCGCCCACAGCGACTCCCGTGGCCATGCCGAGCAGCGCGCCCATCCCGGCGGCCCTGTTCGCCCGGGTCTCTCCGGTGCCGGGGACGGCGACGTCCGTGCGGTCGCTGAGCGCGTCGACGACATCCGCCGGCGCCGAGCTCGCGCCCCTGCCCCGCAGCGCCATGTCCGCGTAAGTGACGGCGTTGAGCGCGGTCGTCCCGGCGGCTCCGGCCGCCGCGCCTGTCAGTGTCCTGAGCAGCATGCCCGCCGTGGTTGCCTCGCTGCCGCGCCGGAAACGCCCCCGTTCGGGGTGCCCCACGACTTCCGCGGGGAGGAGGGCGCATCGCCGGAGTGCCGGGCCGGATCGCCGGCACCGGTGCGGCGCGGGGAGGGACGGGGCCGTGCCCCTCCCGTACGCGCCTCCGCACGGTCCGCGGAGGCGGTCATCTTCGCACCAAGCACATCATTCGGTCGCAACCCATCCACAACTCGTCGTTCGCGCACTACGGTTGAGCCCGCGAGTCGCAGTCCGTCCGCCGACGTCGCAGGCGGTACGGGTGCGCGGGTTCCGGGGGGTCGCGCGAATGACGTCACCAACGCTGGTGCCATGCCCAGTCGAGCAGCGGGAGAGCAACGCGGCCGACGTCGCCGGCGTGCTCGTGCTCGGGGCCTGCGCCGCCTGGGCGCTGATCACGGCGGCCGGGCGTGACGCCCGCCCGGAGGGCCTGCTGCTCGCCGTCCTCGCCGTCGCCGCGGGTTACGCCACCGGGCGCATCGCGGGCTCCCTGCTGCCGGTGGGCGCCCACGTGGGCGCCGCGGCACTCGGCGTCCTGCTCGCTCTGTTCGGCCCCGTGCCGACCCGGATGGTCGCGGGGAGCATCCAGTTCGCGGGCCCGGAGGGGCGTTCCGGGGTGACGGCCGCGCTGCTCACCCTCGCCGTGGGAGCCGCCTGCTGCGCCGCGTGGGCCACCCCCGTCAACGCCGTGAGGGTCGTGCTGCGCCTCGCCGCGGCGGGCATCGTGGTGCTGGCCCTGGTCCTGGGGACGCCGGTCGGGTTCGCGGCGGGACTGGCCGTACTTCTGTGGTCCCTGGCGGCGGGACGCGTCCGCCGGCGGCTGCCCGCGCTCGCCGCCCTCTCCCTGGCCGCCGCGGCGGTCACGGGCGTCACCCTCGCCGTGGCGGCGGACGCGCTGCCGCGACCGGTGACCGCCGCCCTCCAAGGCCAGTTGACGGAGCACCGCACCGAGCTGTGGGAGGACGCGCTCCACCTCCTGCGCGAGAAGCCGCTCACGGGAACGGGGCCCGACACCTTCCGCGAGCTGAGCCCCACCACCCACCAGGCCGCGGGAGCCGACGGCAAGCCGCACTCCGCGCCGCTCCAACTCGCCGCCGAGCAGGGCCTCGTGGGGCTGCTGCTGCTCGCGGCGGCGTACGTGTGGCTGATGGCGGCACTGCGGGCCTCTCCCCGGCAGACGCCCGTCGTGCTCACCGCCGCGGCCGCGCTCTCGGCTCTTGCCGCGCTGAGCGCGATCGGCAACGCGCTGAGCTTCACCCAGGTGACGGCGGGAGCCGCGCTGCTGGCCGGCACGGCCGCCGCGCGGCGGTCCGTCCACCTGTGAACGGCCCCTGCCCGGCGGGCCGTTACGGCGTCAGGGTGGCCGCGGTGAGAAGCCGGCCCTCGGCGTAGGTGGCCGCGGCTTCGGGGAGCCGCTCGGCGGCGCGTCCGCTGAAGAGCACCGTCAGCCCGCCGGTCCCGGGCGCCGAGGGATCCGGCCGGTGCCCGCCGCGCCGCAGGGCCTGCGCCGCGACCGCCTCCGCGGAACCGAAGAGCACGGGCAGCGGTCCGCCGGGCTGCGCGACCGCGGCACGGATGCGTTCCCCGACGAGCTCGTAGTGGGTGCAGCCCAGCACGACGGAGCGCACACCGGGCGGCGTGAGCGCGGCGGCCGCCCCGACGGCGACGTCGATGGCGTCCTCCTGGGCGCTCTCCACCGCGTCGGCCAGGCCGTGGCAGGGGACCTCGGCGATCTGTGCGCCCTGCCCGAACTCCGCGATGAGGCGGCGCTGGTAGGTGCTGCCCGTCGTGGCGGGCGTGGCCCATACGGCGACGGGGCCGCCCGCGCTCGCGGCGGGCTTGACCGCCGGCACCGTCCCCACCACGGGAATGCTGGGTTCCAGTTCGGCGCGGAGCGCCGGCAGCGCGTGCACGGAGGCGGTGTTGCAGGCGACGATCAGCGCGTCCGGGCCGTGCGCGGCGGCGGCCTCGGCGCAGGCCAAGGCGTGCGCGGTGATGTCTTCCGGGGTGCGGGGGCCCCAGGGCATGCCCGCCGGGTCGCTGGAGAGTACGAGGTCGGCGTCCGGCCGCAGGCGGCGCACCGCCGCTGCCGCGGCGAGCAGCCCGAGTCCCGAGTCGACGAGCGCGATCTTCACGGCAGGAACTGTAGTCGATGGGCCATCCGGGGCATGTCCCCACGTCTCCGGCACGTGCCGCGGCGGCGGAGCGCCCGCCTGCGCCGCGACGCGGCCGGGCTGGGGGACACTGCGGCGATGAGCGTGCTCACCTGGACCGCCGCCGCCTCACTCGCCGCCTGGCTGTGGCTGCTGGTCGGGCAGGGCCTCTTCTGGCGCACGGACATCCGCCTGCCGCCCGGCGGGGAGCCGGACTCCTGGCCGTCGGTGGCCGTACTCGTCCCGGCGCGGGACGAGGCGGCCGTCCTGCCGTCGAGTCTGCCGACGCTCCTCGGCCAGGACTATCCCGGCCGCGCGGAGATCATCCTCGTCGACGACGGCTCAAGGGACGGCACGGGCGACCTCGCGCTGCGGCTCGCGCGGGCCCGCCCGGACGGTCTCCCGCTCTCGGTGCACCACCCCGGCGACCCGGAGGCCGGGTGGACGGGGAAGCTGTGGGCGCTGCGGCACGCGATGTCCGTCGCACGCGAGCGCACGGACGCCGAGTTCCTGCTGCTGACGGACGCGGACATCGCGCACGACCCGGACTCGCTGCGCAGCCTCGTGAGCGCGGCCCTCGGCGCCCGCCTGGACCTCGTCTCCCAGATGGCGCGGCTCCGCGCGGACAGCGGCTGGGAACGGCTCATCGTCCCGGCGTTCGTCTACTTCTTCGCACAGCTGTATCCGTTCGGCCGCGTGAACCGGCCCGCCTCGCGCACCGCGGCGGCCGCCGGCGGCTGCGTGCTGCTGCGGACCGAGACGGCCGTGCGCGCCCGCATCCCCGAGCGCATCCGGGGCGCCGTCATCGACGACGTGACGCTGGCCCGGGCCGTCAAGCGCGAGGCGGGGGGACGCATCTGGCTCGGGCTCGCGGACAAGGTGACGAGCGTGCGCCCCTACGAACGCCTGCCGCAGCTGTGGCAGATGGTGGCACGCAGCGCGTACGCACAACTGGGACACAACCCGCTGGTGCTGGCCGGGACGCTCGCGGGACTCGCGCTGGTCTACCTCGCACCGCCGGTGACGGCGCTGGCCGGCTCGCCGGTGGGCGCGGCGGCGTGGGCGGTGATGGCGCTGACGTACGTGCCGATGCTGCGCTACTACGGTCAGCCGCCGTGGCGGGCTCTCGCGCTGCCCGCCACGGCCGCCCTCTACCTGCTGATGACGTTCGACTCAGCTCTGCGCCACCACCGGGGCCGCGGCGCCGCCTGGAAGGGCCGCACCTACGCCTGACGCCCCGCGCAATTCCGGCCGCCGCCACGCAGGCCGCGCACGGATCACTTGCGTCCCGGCGTCCACTGCATGCCCCAGCCGTAGGCCGCGTCCACCGTGCGCTGAGGGCTGCTGCCGCGCGGCGTGACCAGGTAGCGCGCCTCGCGGTGGACGACGAGGTCGCCGCCCTCGTTGGTGATCAGGGCCAGCGCGCAGACGTTGGAGGAGACGGTGCACTCGTCGAGGTGGAACTCGACCGGAGCGCCGTGCTGGGGCTGGAGGGTGACGGTCCCTTTGACGCTGGCGAAGCTGCGGGCCCCTTCGTAGATGGTGACGAAGATCAGGACGCGCCGCAGCTCCTTGGCGTGGTCGAGGTTGATCGTGAGGTTCTCGCCGGAGGCGTTCGCGCCCGTTCGGTCGTCGCCGTCGAGGTGGATGAACGGCGGCTGGTGGAGCGACCCGTACGCGTTGCCGAGCGCCTGGATGACGCCCTTGCGGCCGTCGGAGAGTTCGAAGAGCGCGCACAGGTCGAGGTCGAGGTCGGAGTGCATCGCCATGGCCTTGCCGAGCTTCCTGCCCCAGCCGGAGAACTGCTTCTGCACCTCCCAGTTGAGGTTGACGCGCATCGTTCCCGAGGTGCCGCCCTGCTTGGTGAGGGAGACGCTCGGCGCCTCCTTGGTCAGCGTCACCTTCGTCAGGCGTACCGGTTCGGGCGGCGGAGCCGTGGGCTGTGCCGCCGGCGGCGCCGGCGGGGTGTGCGCCGGTGCGGACGGGGCGGCCTGCGCCGGCGCACGCACCGGTTCGGCGGGTTCGTCGACGCTGATGCCGAAGTCCGTTGCCAGACCGGCCAGTCCGCTGCCGTAGCCCTGCCCGACCGCGCGGAACTTCCAGGCGCCCTGCCTGCGGTAGAGCTCGCCGAGCACGAAGGCCGTCTCCACCGTGGCGTCGCCGCTGTCGAAGCGCGCGAGTTCGGCTCCGCCCGCGGCGTCCAGCACCCGTACGCACAGACCCGGGACCTGGCCGAAGGTGCCGCCGTCGGCGGACGCGGCGATCACGATCCGCTCGATCTCCCCCTCGACGGCGCCCAGGTCGGCGCTCAACGCGTCGGTGACGCCTGCTTCTTGAGGCTGCTTGCCTTCGTGGCGCACCGCTCCCGAGGCGTGGCGCGGCTGGTTGTAGAAGACGAAGTCGCCGTCCGAGCGCACCTTTCCCCCGGCGAGCAGCAGAGCGGAGGCGTCCACGTCGGGAACCCCGGGACCCGCCCGCCAGCTCAGCTCGATGCGTACGGACGCCGCGGCGACCGGGACGTTGGCGCCCTTCTGCATCGTCATGCCACTCCCCCTTCATCCGGTGGCCGTCGCGCTGTGCGTGCGGCTCGGCGGCAAACCTAATCGACGCGCCACGCAACGGCGAGCGGCGCTCCTTTACAGGATCTCGACATCACCTCGTGACCGTTTTCCACACGTTCGCTCGGTTTGGTGATACGGAGGTACTGCAAGCGCAAGAATCGGCCCCATGACCGGGCTCCCCAACGGCCACAATTTGGGCTTACCTTATGGGCATGACCTCCCCCCGCTACTCCCCTGGCGGCTACTACGCTGGCCCGTCCTACCCGGACACCCCGATCTACGACATGCTCGTCAACGAGCGTGGCACCCCGCAGATCGCGCCGATCCGGGTCCCGTCGGCGTACGAGCCCATCGGCTCCTCGCTCCCCGCCCTGCCTCCGGCGCGTCCCGCTCTTCCGTCCGGAGGCGGCCCCCAGCAGTACAACGCCCCGCCGCAGGGCTACCCCGGCGGCATGGGCCAGCAGCCTCCGCCGCCCGGAATGGCACAGCCGGCTCCGTTGCAGTCGGCGCCGCTGCAGCAGACGCCCGCTCCGTACATCCCGCAGCAGGCTCCCGCGCAGCGAGGGTACCCGGACCCACGGCAGTACCCGCAGCAACAGCAGCCTCAACAGACCCCTCCGCCGCAGCAGATGCGCCCCGTGGCCCCGCGCCCGGCGGCACCGAGGCCCGCGGCACCCCGGCCGGCCGCACCCCGCCCGGCACCGCCCCGCCAGATGCCGAACGCGTACGAGGACCCCTACGGCGGGCAGCAGTACCAGGGCCGCGGCTACTGAACACCGGCTCAACTGCCGGAACAGGGTTGCCGGGTGACAGGATGGCCGCATGAGCGAGCCGAGACCGTCCGCGTTGCACGTCTACCCGGTGAAAGCACTCGCGGGGACGGCCCTCGACGAGCTGACGGTCGAACCGTGGGGCCCTGCAGGCGACCGGCGCTGGATGCTGACGTCACCCGACGGCAACCAGCTCACGCAGCGGGAGCATCCGCGTCTCGCACTGGCCCGCGCCGAACCGCTGCCCGGGATCACCTTCGCACAGGGTGCGGGGGAAGGGGGAGTCCGGGTGGCGGCTCCGGGGAGGGAGCCGCTGGAGGTCGCGGTTCCTCCGCGGGACGGCGGGACGGTCGTGGTGCAGATCTTCGGGAGGAAGGTCGAGGCGGCGCCCGCGGCACCCGAGGCGAGCGCCTGGTTCTCCGGCTACCTCGGAACGCCCGCGCAGCTCGTGTACATGGACGCCCCGGAGCACCGGCGGCAGATCGGGGCGTTCGCACGTCCTGGTGAGACGGTCTCCTTCGCGGACGGCTTTCCCCTGCTGCTGACGTCGCTCTCCTCGCTCGACGCCCTCAACTCGCTGATCGCGCAGGGAGATCACGCCGACGAGGGGCCGCTGCCGATGAGCCGCTTCCGTCCCAACATCGTCATCGAGGGCACCGCCCCGTGGGCCGAGGACGGATGGCGCCGGGTGCGGATCGGCGAGGTCGTCTTCCGCGTCGCCAAGCCCTGCGGCCGCTGCGTGGTGACCACGACGGACCAGTCGACCGCCGAACGCGGAAAGGAACCGCTGCGCACCCTGGCCCGCCACCGTCGCTTCGGGGACCAGCTGGTGTTCGGCCAGAATCTGATCCCCGAGCACACGGGCAGGGTGCGCAGCGGTGACTCGTTCGAGGTTCTCGACCAGTAGGTGCCGGACCACCTGGGCAGGACGTCCTCTCCCGAGCCGTCTCGGAAACCGGCCGGCAGGCACTTCTCCCGACCCGCCGGCCGGCCGTTCTCCACAGGCCCTTCAGTCCGGCACCCCGTCGGATCACGGAGTGCCGGACGGACAGCCCCGGGGTCTCTCGTTTGGATCTTCGTGGATCAGGCCGCGGCGTCGGATGCGGTACATCGCAAGGCGGTGGATCGTCCTCGTACTGGGCGTACTCGGACGACTCCGACAACGCAGGGAGGTGCCGTAGCCGGCGTCGCGGACCCGCGGAGATCCAGACGAGGGACCCTAGTCGCTCTCCTCCAGCAGCCTGGAGCGGATGAGGAAGCGCACACCTTCCGGCGCCTCCAGGGAGAATCCGCTGCCGCGCCCCGGCACCACGTCCACCGTGAGGTGGGTGTGGCTCCAGTAGGCGTACTGGCCGGCGGACATCCAGAACGGCACCGGCTCGGCGACGCCTTCCACGCCCAGCTCGCCGAGGAGGACGTCCGAGTCGCCCGTCCGCAGCTCTCCGCGCTCGTAGCACATGGGAGAGCTGCCGTCGCAGCAGCCGCCGGACTGATGGAACATCAGCGGCCCGTGCTGATCCGTCAGCCGCCTGATCACGTCTGCCGCCTCGCCGGTGACGGCGACCCGTTCGGGGCCGTCCGGCGCGGGCCCCTCTCCGGTCTGCCGCGGCGCCTCCCGCGTCCGCTCCCCGGAGGCCATCAGAAGAACCCGAGCTTCTTCGGCGAGTAGCTCACCAGCAGGTTCTTGGTCTGCTGGTAGTGGTCGAGCATCATCCGGTGGTTCTCGCGGCCGATGCCGGACTGCTTGTAGCCGCCGAAGGCCGCGTGCGCCGGATAGGCGTGGTAGCAGTTCGTCCACACCCGCCCGGCCTGGATGGCGCGTCCCGCCCGGTAGGCGGTGCCGCCGTCGCGGGTCCACACGCCGGCGCCGAGGCCGTAGAGCGTGTCGTTGGCGGTCTGCATGGCGTCCTCGAAGTCGGAGAAGCCGGTGACGGCGACGACCGGGCCGAAGATCTCCTCCTGGAAGACGCGCATCTTGTTGTCGCCCTCGAGGACTGTCGGCTGCACGTAGTAGCCGCCCTCCAGCTCGCCGCCCAGTTCGGCCCGCGCGCCGCCCGTCAGCACCCGGGCGCCTTCCTTCCTGCCGATGTCCAGGTAGGAGAGGATCTTCTCCAGCTGGTCGTTGGAGGCCTGGGCCCCGACCATCGTCCCGGTGTCCAGCGGGTGCCCCTGGACGATCTTCTCGGTGCGCGCGATCCCCGCGTCGAGGAAGTCCCTGAAGTGGCCGTGCTGGATGAGCGCACGGGACGGGCACGTGCACACCTCGCCCTGGTTGAGGGCGAACATGGTGAAGCCTTCGAGCGCCTTGTCGAGGAAGTCGTCGTCGGCGGAGGAGACGTCGTCGAAGAAGATGTTGGGGCTCTTGCCGCCGAGTTCGAGCGTGACGGGCTTGAGGTTCTCCGAGGCGTACTGCATGATCAGCCGCCCCGTGGTCGTCTCGCCCGTGAAGGCGACCTTGGCCACGCGCGGGCTGGCGGCCAGCGGCTTGCCCGCCTCGACGCCGAAGCCGTTGACGATGTTGACCACGCCGGGCGGCAGCAGGTCGGCCACCAGGCTCATCCAGAAGTGGATCGACGCCGGGGTCTGCTCGGCGGGCTTCAGGACGACGGCGTTGCCCGCCGCCAGCGCGGGCGCGAGCTTCCAGGCGGCCATCAGGATGGGGAAGTTCCACGGGATGATCTGCGCGACGACGCCGAGCGGTTCGTGGAAGTGGTAGGCGACGGTGTCCTCGTCGATCTCCGACAGGGAGCCCTCCTGGGCCCGCAGCGCGCCCGCGAAGTAGCGGAAGTGGTCGATCGCCAGGGGGATGTCGGCGGCGAGTGCCTCGCGCACCGGCTTGCCGTTCTCCCAGGTCTCGGCGACCGCCAGCTCTTCGAGGTGGTCCTCCATGCGCTGGGCTATCCGGTTGAGCACTGCGGCCCGGTCCGCGGCGGGGGTGCGGCCCCAGGCGGGGGCCGCCGCGTGGGCTGCGTCGAGTGCGCGCTCCACGTCGTCCGCGGTGCCGCGGGCGATCTCCGTGAAGGACGCTCCTGTGACGGGTGTGGGGTTCTCGAAGTAGCCGCCCTGTGCGGGGGCGACGTAGGCGCCCCCGATCCAGTGGTCGTAGCGTGACTGGTAGTCCATGACGGCCCCGTCGGACCCGGGCGCGGCGTAGCGGCTCATCTGCTTGCCTCCCCTTGTGACGCGTGCGGCCCGCCCGGCGGGGCGGGCTCGTTCTGCGGGTGAGGCTATGGGCGGGAACGTTGCGGATACGTTGCGTGTGCTTCCCTGCCCGCTGCGTGCGGGCGGGGCCGGTCCCCGCCGCCGCCCGCGGTCTCCGCCAGCCCGTAGGAGCGCCGCAGTTCACGCACGCGCGAGGCCAGCGCCAGCCGCCGCGTCTCTCCGGCGCCGCGGCACGTCAGGAGCGCTTCCCATGCCTCCAGGTCGTCCTCGCCCCAGGGTGTTCGAACCCACTCCTCCAGCAGCACCGGATCGGGCCTCCTCAGCAGCGCGCGGCGCAGCCGGTCCTCCAGCAGCCGGCGCAGGCGGACGACGCCCGGGGCTTCGGACAGCGGGAGCAGCGGCCCCCGGTAGGCCGCGAGCGCGGCCCGCGGGTCCCCCGCCGACAGGGCGTCGCCGACCGCGTCGTAGTCGGTGTGGGGCCGCCTCCTCAGACGGTACGGACGCGAGTCCAGCAGGGGCCCCAACAGGCCGCGCAGGCGGGAGACTTCGGCTCGCAACGTCACCGGGTTGACGTCCCGCTCGCCGTAGAGTTCGAGCGCGAGCCGCTCGCCCGTCAGCCCTTCGGGGTGCGCTGCCAGCAGCATCATGATCTCGCTGTGGCGCCGCCCCAGGCGCAGCGGAGCGCCCGTCCCGACCCGCCCCGCCGTGCCGTCGGCGCTGCCGCTCCGTCCGGCGCCCGCGTCGAACAGCGCCTCGTCGTAGCCCAGTACGTTCAGGACGGGTCCGGCGGGAGCGGACGCGCCGGGGCCGCCGCCGGATTCGCCGAGGAGGGCCTCCGCGGCCCGCGCGGTGGCCTGGACGAGGGCCAGGCTCTGCGGCGAGGCGAGATGGTCGCCGCCCGTGATGTCGACGGCGCCGACGAGGCGGTGCGTACGCGGATCGTGGACGGGAGCGGCCGCGCACGTCCACGCCTGCACCGGCCGGCAGTAGTGCTCCGAGGCGAAGATCTGCACGGCGTGGTCGACGGCGAGCGCCGTGCCGGGGGCGTTGGTCCCGACGTACCGCTCCGACCAGCGGGCACCGGGCACGAAGTTCATCCGCTCGGCGTGCCGCCGCACTTGCGCGTGGCCCTCGACCCAGAGCATCCGGCCGTTCTCGTCGCACACGGACAGCAGGTGGGCGCCGTCGTCGGCCACCGTGCCGAGCAGTTCGCGGAAGAGCGGCATGACGCGTGCGAGGGGGTGCGCGGCGCGGTAGACCTCCAGTTCGCCGTCGGCGAGGTCGATACCTGCGACGCTCTCCGGCTCGACGGACGCTCCGGCGCACCGCTGCCAGGATTCGGCGACCACGCCCCGTACCAGCGCCCCGATCCCGCCGCCCGTCACGAACTCCTCGTGGGCGCGCCGCACCTGGCCGGCGCGCTCGGCCGCGTCGGCACCCGCCTCGAGCGCCAGCCATGGATTCAGCACACCGTCATCGTGCCGCCCGGCGCAGCGCCAGGCAACGCCTGGACCGGGACAATCCGCCACGGTTCGGATGCTTCTCCCCGGCATGCGGCGCGGGTGTCAGCCGCCGTGCTCCCTGGTACCCATCCGGCATGCATACGCACTCCGCTCTCTCCGACGAGGAAGCCGCACAGCTCGACGCCCACTGGCGTGCCCTCAACTACCTCTCCGCCTGCCAGCTCTATCTGCGCGCCAACCCCCTGCTGCGGGAACCGCTGCGCGCGGAGCACGTCAAGCCGAGGCTCCTGGGGCACTGGGGCTCGTCACCGGGCCTCGGGCTCGTCTACACGCACCTCAACAGGGTCGTCCGCGAGCACGGCACGGACGCGCTGTGCGTGTGGGGGCCCGGCCACGGTGCTCCGGCTGTGCTCTCGGGCGCCTGGCTGGAGGGCACGTTCGGGGAGTACGACCCGGACCGGGCGCGGGACGCCGAGGGGATGCTCCGGCTCTTCCGCGACTTCTCCCAGCCGGGCGGCCTGCCCAGCCACACGGCCCCGGACGTGCCGGGCTCGATCCAGGAGGGCGGCGAGCTCGGCTATGCGCTGGCGCACGCCTACGGGGCGGCGTTCGACAATCCGGACCTGCTGGTCTGCGCCGTGATCGGGGACGGCGAGGCCGAGACGGGCCCCCTCGCCGCGTCGTGGCATTCCAACAAGTTCCTGGACCCGGTGCACGACGGCGCGGTGCTGCCGGTGCTCCACCTCAACGGCTACAAGATCGCGAATCCGTCCGTGCTGGCGCGTCTCCCGGAGGACGAACTCGACTCCCTGCTGCGGGGCTACGGGTACGACCCCCTCCACGTCACCGCGGAGCCGGACACTCCCCCGGCCGAGGCGCACCGCTCGCTGGCGGGCGCCTTCGACACCGCGCTGGAGCGCATCGCCCTCTACCAGCGCGAGGCCCGCGCCCGCGACGGCAGCGGCGGCGTACAGCACAGGCCCCGCTGGCCGATGCTGGTGCTGCGTACGCCCAAGGGCTGGACGGGCCCCCGGTACGTCTCCGGCAAACCCGTGGAGGACACCTGGCGCTCGCACCAGGTCCCCCTGACCGGCGTCACCGAAGACGCCGACCGGCTGCGGCAGTTGGAGGAGTGGCTGCGCTCGTACCGGCCGGAGGAGCTCTTCGACGGGGACGGCAGGCCGTCGGCGGACGTCCTGGCCTGCGTGCCCGAAGGCGCCCGGCGGCTGGGCGCGGTGGCGCACGCGAACGGCGGACGGCTGGTGCGCGAGCTGCCGCTCCCCCCGCTTGAGCGGTACGCCGTACCGCTGAAGACACCCGGCGGCAGCTCCCACGAGCCGACCCGCGTGCTCGGCGGGCTGCTGACGGAGCTGTTCGAGGCGACCGCGGAGCGGCGCGACTTCCGCATGGTCGGACCGGACGAGACGGCCTCCAACCACCTCGACGGCGTCTTCTCCGCCACCGCACGGGGCTGGCAGGCGGGCACGCTCGGCACCGACGAGGACCTGGGCCCCCACGGCCGTGTCCTCGAAGTGCTCTCGGAGCACATGTGCCAGGGCTGGCTGGAGGGGTACGTCCTCACGGGGCGGCACGGCCTGTTCGCCTCCTACGAGGCGTTCGCGCACATCGTCGCCAGCATGGCCGGGCAGCACGTCAAGTGGCTGCAGAGCGCGCGCGACGTCCCGTGGCGGCAGCCTCTCCCCTCGCTCAACTACCTGCTCACGTCGCACGCCTGGCGGCAGGACCACAACGGCTTCTCCCACCAGGACCCCGGGTTCATCGACCACATCCTCAACAAGAGCCCGGAGGTCGTGCGGGTCTACCTGCCGCCGGACGCCAACACCCTGCTGTGCGTGGCCGATCACGTGCTGCGCACCCGCGACACCGTGAACGTCGTGGTGGCCGGCAAGCAGCAGTGCTTCGACTGGCTGGGCCTGGAGGAGGCCCGCGGCCACTGCGCCCGCGGCTTGGGCGTCTGGGAGTGGGCGGGCACCGAAGTGGGCGGCAGGGAGCCCGACGTGGTGCTGGCCTGCGCCGGGGACGTGCCCACGCAGGAGACGCTGGCGGCCGCCTCGCTGCTGCGCGAGCATCTGCCGCAGCTGGCCGTACGCGTGGTCAACGTCGTCGACATCGCCCGTCTGATGCCGCGCTCCGAGCATCCGCACGGGCTGCCGGACGCAGAGTTCGACGCCGTCTTCACCCGTGACCGACCCGTCGTCTTCGCCTACCACGGCTATCCGTGGCTGGTGCACCGCCTCGCCTACCGCCGGGCGGTGCACGGTTCGCTCCACGTGCGCGGCTACAAGGAGATGGGCGCCACGACGACGCCGTTCGACATGGTCGTGCGCAACGACATGGACCGCTACCGGCTGGTGATGGATGTCATCGACCGCACTCCGGGCCTGGGAGCGGAGGCGATCGGCCTGCGGCAGAGGATGGAGGACGTGCGGACGCGGCATCACGCGTGGGTCCGCGAACACGGCACGGACCTGCCGGAGGTGTCGGAGTGGAGGTGGCCGGGCGCCTGACGCCTCGCCCCCGTACGCCTCACACCCTCACACCCTCACACCCTCACACCGGGATGAGGCGCGCCCCCGCCGGGTCGAGGGCTGCCGGTGGGACACCCCGTGGCCGCGGTTGTGTACCGAAGATGTCACCGGGTGCCCCCCGTCACGGCGGGACGCGGCACCCCGGAGTAGAGTCAGTGCTCCACGCGGGAGGCACACGGAGACCCTGCGAGGCGCCCCGCACCGCAGGTCCGGGCGTCCGGAGAACCGATCGGAACGCTGACCTCGTTCCGGTGATTTGAGTCTCTTTGCGCCTGTCCCAGGCATGTACCGGCTTACGAGAGGTACCTGCGAACGTGGAGAAGGGGGTGAGAAGTCATGCGCTCGATCGTCGGCCTGTGGCGCTGGCGCAAGAATCCGCTGTGCCGCCGCAGCGACCGCCGCGAAGCGTGGCTGGCACTGTGTGCCGTAGTTCTGATCGTCGTCATCAGCCCAGTCGTCGGATGGCTGGGAACTTCCGCCGCGCACGATGCCCTGCTGCACAACATCGACGAACAGCAGCGGAGCCGGCACCAGATCTGGGCGACCGCCGAGTCCGTCCAGACGCGCGCTCCGCTGGACACCGATCCCGAGACCGCCGTGCAGAGTCCCGAGCGCCACCGGGTCGTGGCGCACTGGGCCGGTCCGGACGGCAGCAGCCACAAGGGCACTGTCACCGCGAAGACCCGTGTGCAGCCCGGTGAACGCTTCCGGGTCTGGACGGACGCGCACGGACGCGTCGTCAAGAGCCCCATGAATCCCGGGACGGCCTCCTCGTACGCCGCTCTGGCGGGACTCGCCGCCGCGGTCGGTGCCGCCGCCGCCGCGGAGACCGGACGCCGCCTGACCGTCCGGCAGTTGCTGCGGCGCCGCTACGCGCGCTGGGACGCCGAGTGGGCGCGCATCGGCCCCGACTGGGGACGCACCGGCTCCAACTACTGAGCGTGCTCCGGCCGCTCGCGGGACCGCCTCCCGCGCGGCTCTCCGTGCCCGTGGCGGTGCCCGGAGTACGGACGCGTGCAGTGAGCACCTCGGCACGCACGCTACGGTGGTGCATCTCTCGTGCGCGTGCCTCCCACGCGCAGTGGAAACCATCGAAGTTGGGGCACAACTGTCAATGGCACAGGGCTCGGTGCAGGTGACGCACGCCGGAACGTCGCGGTGGCGGCGCCGCACGGGAGAGTACGCCTCTCTCGCCGCCGCCCTGGAGGTCGCCTCCGACGGTGACGTGGTGACCGTGGCACCCGGAACGTACCGGGAGAACCTGGTTCTCGACCGCACCGTCACCCTGCGCGGCCCCGAGCGCGCCGCCTCCGGATCCGTGCGCATCGCCCCGGCCGAGGGGGTGGCTCTGACCGTCCGGTCCTCGGCCGTCGTGCAGGACCTGCAGATCGAGGCGCAGGACGCCGCCTCGCCCGCGCTCCTCGTGGAGGACGGCGCAGCGGAGCTCAACGGCCTCCGCGTGATGACGCGTTCGGCGGCAGGCATCGAGGTGCGGTCCGGGGCCCGGCCCACCGTGCGGCGCTGCACCGTCGACAACCCCGCCGGCATCGGGATCAGCGTGACCGGCGGTGCGGGCGGCGTCTACGAGGAGTGCGAGGTCGTCTCCGCGGGCCAGTCCGGCATATCCGTGCGCGACGGCGCGCATCCCAGGCTGGAACGGTGCCGGGTCCACCACGCCACCGGAGCCGGGCTCTCGCTGCACGGCGAGGACAGCGCGGCGGAGGCCGTGGGCTGCGAGGTCTACGAGATCAAGGGCACCGGCGTGCAGGTCGTCTCCCGCGCCACCGGCCACCTCACCGACTGCCGGGTGCACCGCACTTCGGCCGACGGCGTCACCATGGACACGGACGCCGTCCTCACCCTCGCCGACTGCGACATCCACGACATTCCCGAGAACGCCCTCGACCTGCGTTCCCGCTCCGTTCTCACCCTCACCCGCTCCACTGTGCGGCGCTTCGGCCGCAACGGCCTGTCCGTGTGGGACCCGGGCACGCGAGCGGACGCCAACAACTGCGAGATCCATGAGAGTACGGGCGACTACCCGGCCGTGTGGATCAGTGACGGCGCCACGGTCGTGCTCGACTCCTGCCGTGTGCACACCGTCCCCGACGCCCTGTTCGTCCTCGACAGAGGCTCGCGCGCCGACGTCGTCGACAGCGACCTGACCCAGGTGCGCGGCACAGCGGTGTCGGTCAGCGACGGTGCCACGGTGCAGCTGGACGACTGCCGCATCCGCGACGCGGCCACCGGCGCCTGGTTCCGCGACCACGGCAGCGGCGGCACCCTCGCCAACTGCACGGTCGACGGAGTCGCCACCGGCTTCATCGTCACCAAGGGCGCCGACCCCGACGTCGAGCGGTGCACGGTCACTTCACCCGAGGAGGCCGGCTTCTACGTCTCCGCGGGCGGGCGCGGCACCTTCCACGGCTGCCGGGTCACCGGCTCGAAGGGCTACGGCTTCCACGTCATCGACGGCTGCCGCACGACGCTGCGCCGCTGCCGGGCGGAGCGGTGCGCACGGGGCGGCTACGAGTTCGCCGAGGAGGGGCACGTCGTCGAGGACTGCACGAGCGACCAGAGCGCCGCTCCCGTCAGCGCCGCCCCCACACCGCCGCCGGCCGACCCCTCCCCCGCCGGTGCCGGCCTGCTCACCGCGCCGCTGACGGCACCGAAGAAGGCTTCCGGGCAGCAGACCGAGACGTCCAAGGCGGCCGCCCCCGCGTCCGGTGCCGCGTCAGGGAGCGACGCGGAGCCCGCCCGCCCCGCGCAGGAGGTGCTGGGCGAACTGGACGCCCTGGTGGGCCTGGAGAGCGTCAAACGGGAGGTGAGGGCCCTCACCGACATGATCGAGGTGGGGCGCCGCCGGCAGGAGGCGGGGCTCAAGGCCGCCTCCGTGCGTCGGCACCTGGTCTTCACCGGGTCGCCCGGTACCGGCAAGACCACCGTCGCGAGGCTGTACGGGGAGATCCTCCACTCCCTGGGGGTGCTTCAGCGCGGGCACCTCGTGGAGGTCTCCCGCGTCGACCTCGTCGGCGAGCACATCGGCTCGACCGCCATCCGCACGCAGGAGGCGTTCGACCGGGCCCGCGGGGGCGTGCTCTTCATCGACGAGGCCTACGCCCTCTCGCCGGAGGACGGCGGGCGCGACTTCGGGCGCGAGGCGATAGACACCCTGGTGAAACTGATGGAGGACCACCGCGAGGAGGTCGTCGTCATCGCGGCGGGTTACACGACGGAGATGACCCGCTTCCTCGCGGTCAACCCCGGTGTGGCGTCCCGCTTCTCACGGACCATCACCTTCGGCGACTACGCCCCCGAGGAGCTGCTGCGCATCGTGGAGCAGCAGGCGCAGGAGCACGAGTACCAGCTCGCGCCCGGCGCCACCGAGGCGCTGCTGAAGTACTTCGCGGAGCTGCCGAAGGGGCCGACGTTCGGCAACGGGCGCACCGCCCGGCAGACATTCGAGGCGATGGTCGAGCGGCATGCGGGCCGGGTCGCGCAGCTTCCCGACCCCGACACCGACGACCTGACTCTCCTCTACATGGAGGACCTGCCCGGCTCGCTCTGACTCCGGTCGCCGTCGCCTCCCGCCTGGTGCGGAAGGTCCGGTGGCTGCTGCGGATCGGATGTTCCCGGACCGTCGTCCCGCCCGTCCGCGTCGAGTCCCCGGTTCAGGCGCAGCCGGTCGGTGTTCGCTCTCCTCAGCTCCGAGACCGCCCGGATCACGGCGGCGACGCCGGTGCACAGCGCGAGTACGGCGCCCCCGGCGGACGCCACGACCTGTGCGGTTTCCGGCACCGCCAGATGCGAGCCCTCCAGCGCCGCAGGCGCGCACAGGGCCGCCACCGTGAAGGCCAGCGCGGCGTACCCCAGCAGCCACACCGCCGACGACGACGCTGCCGATGCCGAGGGAGAGGCCGAGGGAGAGGCCGGAGCCGGCACCGAGGACGGGACGGCTTCCTTCTCGTCGCCGCGGCGCACCGGCTGTGCGTCCGGCTGCACCGGGGTGGCGGCGGTGCCGTCATCCGGGGGCGTCTGAGGCGGCTCGGGCTCGCCCGCGTCCCGCGGCCCGCCCGGGTCCGGTCCGACCCGGGTCGCCTGACCGTCCGTTGACGGGGAAGCCGCGCACGCAGGTCCGGGCTCCCGCGTGCGCAGCCGTGCCAGCAGACGGTCCCGCTCCTCGTCGAACGCGGGGTCGGCCTGGTACTCGCTGTGCCCGAGGATCGGTGAGGGAAGTGGATGCCGGAGCGTGCGCCCGTACTCCAGGGGGTCCAGCAGCGGTCCTCTGTCCACTCCGGGTACGTCGCCACCGCCGGCGTGGTCGACCGGGCCGCCGATGGGGTCGGTCAGGCGCCACAGGTTGCGCCAGCAGTCCACCTGGTGGTGCAGGTCGTCGAGCTGCCGCGGGCCGAAGTAGGCGGGGAACCAGCGGCCGTAGAGACGCTCCAGCGGCGACCCGTACGTGAGGAGCGCGATCTGCCCGCGTGTCCCGGGCTCCAGGTGCCACACGGCTGCCGCGGCGAGGACGCTGCCCTGCGAGTGGCCGGAGATCACCAGGCGCCCGCCGGTCTGCTCGGTCCAGGTCGCCATCCGCCAAGCCAGGTCGGGGACGGCGCGCTCGGCGTAGCAGGGCGGGGCGAAGGGATGCGCCGCCCGGGGCCAGAAGGTGCCGACGTCCCACAGGATGCCGATGGTGCGGCGCGCGGACGGGTCGCGGTAGGCGCGGCGGCCCCAGGCGACCAGCAGCACGAAGGCGAGGCCGACGAGCCAGGAGCCCAGGGCCTGCGCGGTGTCGGCGAATCCGTCGATGATGCCGGGCAGGCCGTCGGCGGCCCGGCCCGGCACCTGGCGGGTCAGCCAGGTGCCCAGCACGCCTGCCGCGCCGAGGAGCAGCGTGAACAGGGCGACGGTGCCGACGATCCAGGGCGCCGAGTCGGTCAGCGCGGCCCGCGCGACGGTGGAGGCGATGCGGCGTGAACGGGACGGGTCGGGAAGGGAGCCGGGATAGCCGCGTTCCACGTCGTCCGTCAGCTCGGCGCTTCGTCGGGAGAGCCGGACCAGTAAGAACGCCAGCATCACCAGTACGGCGCCCAGCAGCACGGGGATGGCGGAGGACTGCCACGTCAGCAGGATCGGCGGCCCCTCGATGAGCCCGCCGCCCGCTCCGGGGGTGCCGGGCCCGTCCAGCCAGTCGCCGACGCGCTGCGTGACACCTCCGGACATCACCCCGCCCAGTGCGCAGGCGAGCATCGCGACGGCCGGGGCGCCCAGCCCCTTCAGCACCGTCCGCGGGACGGGCTGCCGCCGGTGCAGCAGCAGCCCTATGACTCCGAGGGCCGCCACCAGTGCGCCCTGCCCTACGGCCAGTACGCCGAACGTCTCGTCGCCCGGCAGCTCGCCCCCCGAGGAGATCCACCCCGGCCGGGCCCAGGCGGCGTGGACCGCGGCCAGCAGCAGGACGGCGACGGTCAGACCGGGCAGCGCGCGCACCGTGACCTTGTCCAGCGCGTCGTCGGGTTCGCTCTCCTTGCGGCCGCGCCTGCACACCACGTACACGACCCACACCGCGCAGCCGACGATCAGCACCTCCAGCAGCCAGCCCACGGCGTCGAGTCCCGCGCTGCCGCCGGGTTTCCTGTCGTAGCGCGTCGACGCGGCGGCCAGCGCGGCGGCGACCGTGAGGAATCCCGCCGCGGTGTGCGCCGCCCGCAGCCGGGCCACGAGGCGCTTGCCGTACCAGAACCCGGGCAGGCACAGCGCCGGCCGCTCCTGCGCCTCCGCGTCGTACTCGGTGACCTCGGTGCGCAGCGGACGCTGCGACTCGTACGCAGCCCAAGTGCGGTGCGAGAGCCACCACAGCAGCACGGTGAGCACGGCGGGCACCACCGCGGCCAGCGCCAGACGGCGGCCGGGCTGGCTCCACCAGCCGCCCTCCCCCGACGGGCTCTGCGCCATGAACCCGAGCCAGGAGCGCTCGTCGACGCAGGCGTCGGAGCCCGCGCACTGCCAGGCGACGAGGTCCAGGGCCACCTCGCAGGCCGCCGCCACCAGCAGCACCGTCAGGCTGAGCCCGACGAGCCGTACCAGCACGCCGTGCAGACGGACCGCGGTGTGCCGTCCGTGTGCGGCCGGGCGCATCCAGTGGGCGAGGTTGGCGACCATGAACGGCAGCAAGATCAGCCACAGGGCGCGCGCGCCGTTGCCGGAGGTGAGGTTGGACCACGAGTAGGCCTCCGCGACGGGCTTGTCGCGGTAGTCCTGGGGCCGGGCCTCGGCGTCGACGTCGTCGGCCCGGCGGTACACGGCGGCCGTCGCGTCACCTGTGACGCGTTCGATGCGCGGGTCGCCGAGCATCTCCTCCGGGGTGGTCCCCCCGACTCCGTGCACGAGCAGTTCCAGGTTCAGGCCGGGCGGCGGCTCGACTCCCGACTCCGGCGGGGCAGTTCGCGCCACGCTCGGCAGTGCGCTGCTGTTCCCGTGCTCCGGCAATGTGCTGCTCCCCCGGGTCGTCGTGCGGTCGCGATCGCTCAGCATCCTGCCCGCCGGGGGACGCGTGCAGGCTCCCACCGCAGAAGCCACGCGAAATCGTGACGTCCGCCGGGCCCTTCACCACGTGGGAGGATGTCCGCGCGGGGTGTGCGGCCGAGGAAGGGAAGAGTTCGCGGTGGGCGACAACCACAACCTGCTGGCCGAGCAGCGGCGGGCGCTGATCCTCGAAGAGGTCCGGCGGCACGGCGGCGCCCGGGTCAACGAACTGACCCGGAAGCTGATGGTCTCGGACATGACGGTCCGTCGCGATCTCGACACCCTCGCCCGCCAGGGCGCACTGGAGAAGGTGCACGGCGGCGCGGTGCCGCTCGCGGACGCCAGCACCCACGAACCCGGGTTCGAGGCGAAGTCGTCCCTGGAGACGTCGGCGAAGGGCGAGATCGCCCGGGCGGCTGCTGTGATGGCGCAGCCGGGCAGCGCCATCGCGCTCTCCGGCGGCACGACGACGTTCGCGCTGGCGCAGCAGCTCGTGGACGTTCCCGACCTGACAGTGGTCACCAACTCCGTACGGGTGGCGGACGTGTTCCACACCGCGCACCGCGGCCCCGCCGGTGCGCGCTCCCCGCGCCCCGGTGCGGCGACGGTGGTGCTGACGGGCGGGATGCGCACTCCCTCGGACTCCCTGGTGGGTCCGGTCGCGGACGCCGCCATCCGCTCGCTCCACTTCGACGTCCTCTTCCTCGGCGTGCACGGCATATCGGTGGAGGCCGGACTGTCGACCCCCAACCTGGCGGAGGCGGAGACGAACCGGCGTTTCGTCGCTGCCGCGCGCCGTGTCGTCGTGGTCGCGGACCACACCAAGTGGGGCACCGTGGGCCTGAGTTCGTTCGCCACGCTCCGCGAGGTCGACGCCCTGGTGACGGACGGCGGGCTGCCGGACGGGGCACGCGCGGAGATCCAGGACCATCTGCCGGAACTCGTCGTCGCGGGCGAGGAAAGAGCACCCGGGTGAGCGACGTCCGGCGGGGTTCCAGCGGCTGAGTCCTCCCCCGCTGCCCGGGCCCTCGGACGCGGCGGCGCCACGGGCCCTTACACCGCGGGACGTAGTCCGCCCGCCGGATGCGCATCCGCCGCCGAGCTGCGATAACAGGGGCCATGAACGGCCTCAGGATCGACGATGCCCGCACCTCCGCCTATCTCGCCCGCATCGGCGCCGCGCGCCCCGGACGACGCGACTCGCACTCTCTGCGTGAGCTGCACCGGCGGCACCTGCTCACGGTTCCGTTCGAGAACCTGAGCGTGCACATGGGCGAGGACATCGTGCTCGACGCGGACGCGCTCACGCACAAGATCGTCGAGCGCCGCCGTGGGGGCTTCTGCTACGAACTCAACGGCGCCTTCGCCGCGTTGCTCACCACCCTGGGCTTCCCCGTGACGCTCCTGGCCGCGCGGGTCTTCGGCGACGACGGGCCCGGGCCGCTCTTCGACCACCTGGCGCTGCGCGTGGAGACGCCGCGGCCCTGGCTGGTGGACGTCGGCTTCGGACGGCACAGCACGTACCCGCTGCGCCTGGACTCGCCGGACGAACAGGCCGACCCCGGCGGCCTGTTCCGCATCAAGGAGACCCCGCAGGGCGACCTGGACGTCCTCCGCGACGGAGTCGCGCAGTACCGCGTCGAGCAACGTCCGCGCACCCTGGCCGACTTCGGGCTCGGCTGCTGGTGGCACCGCACCTCGCCCGAGTCCCACTTCACACGGTCGCTCGTGTGCTCCCTGCTGACCGAGGAGGGCCGTATCACGCTGAGCGGCCGGACCCTCACCTCCACCGGCAGCGCGGAACGGCACGAGGAGGAGCTCGCCGGCGACGACGCCGTACTGTCCGCCTACCGCGAGCACTTCGGCATCGCCCTCGACCGCGTCCCCGCTCTCAGAGCCGGTCGCGCCTAGGGCGTGTCTCAAAGTCCCGTCTGGGCCGCGGTGCCTGGCACGCACGCTGCCTGCGTTGTCGGTCGTCGGCGCAGCCCGCTGCGCTCTCCTCCCTCCGCCTTGCGATCGCACGCACCAGACACCGCGTCCCCCCCGGCCTACGGCCGGACGACGCTACTTTGAGACACGCCCTAGGGTCTCCCGCCGAAGGCCAGGGGCGCACTCGGACGACTCGGCAACGCAGGGAAGTGCCGCGGCTGACGCCGCGGACCCGCGGAGATCCGAGAGAGGCCCTAGCGTTCCCCGGGCTCCGGGCGGGCGTCGCCGGGCCAGCGGCCCGTCGACAGGAGCGTCTCGATCGTCGCGGTGTACGGGGCGATGTCGAGCCCCTGCCCGGCAAGCCACGCGTCCGAGTAGTACTTGTCGAGATAGCGCTCCCCGGGGTCGCAGATCAGCGTGACCACGCTGCCCGTCTCGCCCCGGCCGGCCATCTCCGCGACGATCTTCAGGGCGCTCCACAGCCCCGTGCCCGTGGAGCCTCCGGCCCTGCGGCCGGTGGCACGCTCCAGCGCCCGCACGGCCGCGACGCTGGCCGCGTCCGGCACCTTCATCATCCGGTCCACCGCGCTGGTCAGAAAGCTCGGCTCCATGCGGGGGCGGCCGATCCCCTCGATGCGTGAACTGCGCTCGCTGGCGGCCCCGTCGTCCCCGCCGAGCCATCCGTCGAAGAAGCAGGAGTTCTCCGGGTCGGGGACGCACACGCGGGTGTCGTACTGCATGTAGCGCACGTAGCGGGCGACGGTCGCGGAGGTGCCGCCGGTCCCCGCGGTGGCGACGATCCAGGCGGGCTCCGGATACCGTTCGAGCTTCATCTGCTCGTAGATCGACTCCGCGATGTTGTTGTTGCCCCGCCAGTCGGTCGCCCGCTCGGCGTAGGTGAACTGGTCCATGTAGTGACCGCCGGTCTCCACCGCGAGAGCGGCGGAGACCTCGTACACCGTCCGCGCGTCCTGGACGAGATGGCACTGCCCGCCATGGAACTCGATCAGCCGTGTCTTCTCGCGGCTCGTCGTGCGCGGCATCACCGCGATGAAGGGGACGCCGATCAGCTTCGCGAAGTACGCCTCGCTGACCGCGGTGGAGCCGGACGACGCCTCGATGACGGGTCTGCCTGGCCGGATCCAGCCGTTGCAGAGTCCGTACAGGAACAGGGAGCGCGCGAGCCGGTGCTTGAGGCTGCCGGTGGGATGGGTCGACTCGTCCTTGAGGTACAGGTCGACGCCCCACTGCTCGGGCAGGGGGAAGGGCAGCAGATGCGTGTCGGCGCTGCGGTTGCTGTCGGCCTGCACCTTGCGGACGGCTTCTTTCAGCCAGGCGCGGTAGCCGGCGTCGCTGCGGTCGACGTCGAGGGTTGCGGCTGCCGCGTCGGCGGAGGCGCGGGCCGTCCCGTCGGCGGACGTCTGCTCGGCCGCGCCGGCGGGAGGCGGATCGGTGGTGCTCACAGGCCGATCATAGGAGGGCCCTCTGGTGGAGCACGCAGCTTGCGTGCACACTTCACAGAGGGTATATAGCGGCCGGTCGGGGGCACCCGCGCCGCTGGGGACTGGTGGGAGGTAACGGTGGCGGAGCCGGAGTACGACGCGGGTGGGGTCCAGATACGGCGGATGCTGCGCTCACTCACCCGGGCGGGCCATGTCCAGGTACGCGACGGCCAGCTGGTGCTCATGACCAGCTACGGCAGCGAGATCGACAGCGCCCCTCTCGACAAGGTGCGCATCAGCGGCTACGGGATGCCGGACAGCGCGCTGGCGACGATGGGCGGCACGCGGTACGTGCTCCAGCTCGGCCTCGGCCGGCGGGAAGGGCTGCTGAGCGCCGTGCGCACCGCGCGTGCGAAGGCCGCCGCCGAACGGGGCGTGCTCGGCACCTGAGCGAGGCGGACACCCGGTTCCGAGGGCACGGGCCAGGACGTTTCCCGTACCTCCCGGCGCGTCGCGGCGCGCCGGGAGGCCCTGTGCCGTGCCGGTGCGGCCGGGCCCCGGCCGCGTTGCGGGCGCTGCCTCATCGGCCCATCCTGTGGCTGTGTCCTTCCTCACATGCATCTCGCAATGCTCCGGTACGCCCCCTGGGCGGGAGCGGCCGGCATGACGGGCCGGGCCGCGGCGCGGTCGCGCACGCACTGCGCGGTCGAGTTCAACGCTCTGCCCTCACGCATCGGGCAGGTGCGCCGCATCGTCACCGCGCAGCTGCACCACTGGCGTCTGGACCCGCTGATCGACGCCGCGGCGCTCGGCGTCACCGAACTGCTCACCAACGTCCACCGGCACACCGGGCCGGACAAACACTGCACCGTCGAACTCGTCTACCTCAGGGACCGGCTGACCGTCTCCGTGCGGGACCACGACCCCCGGCTGCCGCGGCTGCGCGCCGCCCGGTCCACGGCGACCAACGGGCGCGGCCTGGCCCTCATCGCGGCCGTCAGCGACAGCTGGGGCATGCGCGCACAGCACGACGGCTCGGGAAAGGTCGTCTGGTTCACGCTCCCCGTCGTTCTCGGTACACCGCTCCAGTGCGCGGACCTGACCGGAAAAGCACCCGCGCTCCCCGCGCTCGCCGCCGCGGGCCCGATGCCCGCGGCGCCGGGCGACGACGAGGGCCCGCCGGCCTGACCCTCCCCTGGGCGGGCGGCGGTACGCACCCGGCGGCCCGCCTCGTCGTCGTACGTCCGGCGGAACCGCGGCTACCTCGCGGGGAGTACGCGGCGGTGCGGCGCCTGCCCTCCGGAAGGCGGGGAACGTCAGGCGGCGGGCTCCCGCAGGGTGACGGCGATCCCGACGTGCGGGCGCTTCCCCAGCCTGACGAGCGCGCCGCCCGTGTCGGTGAGGCGGAACTGCCATCCGTACTTCCGGGCCATGGCCCTGCGCACCCGCTTCAGCCCGCCCGCTTCCGTCATCAGCCTCGCGCTGCCCTCGGCCACGGGCGCGTCCTGGACGGTACGGCCCCGCACGTCGCAGGGCGTGACAGTGACGCGTCCGCTGTTGCGGATGCGCTTGACCTTGCCGCTGTCGTCCCTGGTCCACACGAGCAGCTCGCCCTCGTCCTCGACGGCCCACACCGGAGTGGGCACGGCGGTGCCGTCGCGCTTGAACGTGGTGAGGCTGACGTACCGGCTGCCGGCGATCTGAGGTGTCATCACGGGGCGAGGGTAGTACCGGGGAGACCGGCGGACCCGCACGGCCCGTCGGACGGAGCCGACGGCCGGGACACATGCGTGAGGTCCGGGCAGCTCCCCAGCTGCCCGGACCTCAATGCCGTCCGCCGCACCCCCGTCCCCACGGGGCTGACGGCCGGGTATCCCCGACTCGGGCCGCTCTCCCGAGCCTGGGGCACCGAATTCAGTACCCCAGCATTCCGGCCACGGACGACGCCTGTGTGACCACCGCCTGGACCGCCCCGAAGACGATCGCGAGGACGACGGCCAAGGGGAGGACCATGGCGGCGGCCACGAGCGGATGCCTGCGGCCGCCCGGCCGGGTGCCGATGTCGGCGACGGCCGACAGCCGCTCCCGCGTCCGGCTTGCCGTGCGCCCTGCTGTGTGCGCCATGGTCAGCTCCCGTCGGATCCAAGGGCGGCGGACGTTTGACCTCGGGGGACGAGTGCAGCGCCCGCCGCTTGCCACAAGACTAGGTGTGGGCGGTACCTCCGGGCGTCATGCCCGCGTATCGACTGCGGGGCCTCCCGCAGGATGACGGCGGAGGCCGCCGGATACTCCCCAAGGTGGAGGCGCGGCGCCAGGTACCGGGGTCTGCCCGGAGGGGTCGGCCGGGGGCCCGGCGGCTTCCGCGACGCTCGCGGCACCACCGGGGCGCTCCGCACCGGCGCCGCTCTCCTGCCGCCGCCGCGGCGCCCGCGCCCGGCATCCGGGCGTTCGCCTCGCCCAACACCCGTGCGTGTTCCGGGTGGTGCGCCGGTGAGATCCCTCACCCCGGGCTCCTCTCCGTCCACCTGGAAGACGGCCGGCCGGCCCGCGGCGCGCAGGCGTGCCGCTGCCGCACCGGACACGCCCCGCACGGTTGCCGGCTGAGCCGCTGCGAGATGCCGCCCCGTCAAATCGGTTGTGTGAACGGGGTGTTGCCCGCGGGCACGGGCGGCACACCTGCATCCTCCGTTCCGTTGACGGCAAGGGCAGCGATCCGGCCACCGCGCCCGGCAATCCCTGCTGCGCCGCGTGCGCGGCCTGTCGTCGCCGCGTCACGGCAGTCCGTAAGCTGTGCTCGTCAGACGGACGTAACCGGGTTACGGATGAAGTGGCCTACCCCGTGGGCAGGGGCGGGGCCTTCCCACCGGAGGCAGGGGAACGAGATGGCGATGATGCGGCTCCGACGCGAGGACCCGCGAGTCGTCGGTACGTTCAAGCTTCACCGGCGGCTGGGGGCGGGCGGCATGGGCGTCGTCTACCTCGGGTCGGACCGCCGGGGGCAGCGCGTCGCGCTGAAGGTCATCCGCCCCGATCTGGCGGAGGACCAGGAGTTCCGGTCGCGGTTCGCGCGGGAGGTGTCGGCCGCGCGGCGCATCCGCGGCGGCTGCACCGCGCGCCTCGTCGCGGCGGATCTGGACGCCGACCGCCCGTGGTTCGCCACCCAGTACGTTCCCGGCCCCTCACTGCACGACAAGGTCAACGAGCACGGGCCGCTGCCGCCCAGCCAAGTCGCCTCCGTCGGCGCCTCGTTGGCGGAGGGCCTGGTGGCCGTGCACGAGGCGGGGGTCGTGCACCGCGATCTGAAGCCGTCCAACATCCTGCTCTCGCCGAAGGGCCCGCGCATCATCGACTTCGGCATCGCGTGGGCGACGGGCGCGAGCACGCTCACGCACGTGGGCACCGCCGTCGGTTCTCCCGGCTTCCTCGCCCCGGAACAGGTGCGGGGCGCTCTGGTCACCCCCGCCACGGACGTGTTCGCGCTCGGGGCGACGCTCGCATACGCCGCTACGGCCGACTCGCCCTTCGGGCAGGGCAGTTCGGAGGTGATGCTCTATCGGGTGGTGCACGAGGAGCCCCAGCTGGAACACGTACACGCCGCGCTCGCGCCGCTGATCCACGCATGCCTGGTCAAGGCTCCTGAGGAGCGCCCGAGCCCGCTCCAGCTCTCGCTGCGTCTGAAGGAGATCGCCGCGCGGGAGGCACGCGGCTTCCCCGAGGGCGCGGGAGGGCCGCACGGGCCCTCGTCCGCCGGGGAGGGCGCCGGTGGAGCGCAGGGCGTCGCCAGAGCGACCGCTTCCGGGGGGCACGGGCCCAACAGGCCCGGCCCGGCGTCGAGTTCGTCCCGGGCACCGGGTCCGCGCGGGAGCTCCGGCGGAGTGCGGGGCAGGGCTCCCGCAGAGCGGACCCGCGGCCGCCGGACGGAGGAGTACCAGAGCCGTCAGCGCACCGAGCGGCGCGGCCCCGAGCGGGGCCGCGAGCGCGGGGACCGCGGCCACACGTCCGTGAGCGGCACCCGGCACGGCGCAGGCAGCGGGCACGGCCCCGACGCGGGGGCGCCGCGCGGGTCCGCGAGCAGGACAGGCGAGCGCGCGGCAGCGGGCCGCAACGCGCCCAGGACCGCCGGCCGCGGCGGCCCCGGCCGGCCCGGCCCGCACGGAAGCCGCACCCGAGGGCCGGCGACCGGCCCGCGGCGCACACCGGCGCCCGACCGGCGGCTGCTGCGGCAGCGGCTCGTGGTCTTCGTGACGGTCACGGTGCTGGTCGCACTCGGCATCGCGACGGCGCAGGGCTGCCAGGGACCGGACGGCGGTGCGGGGTCGGCACCGCAGCGCTCCGTTCCGCTGGCGCCGCTGCCGGAGCGTCCGCACGCGGACGGGGCCGCGCGGCAGCCCTGAGCGGTCACCCCGGGCGGGCGGGCCGACCGGTCTCCCGCGGGCCCCGTACCCCGGACCCCCGTCACTCCGCTGTGGCGCCCCATCACTCCCTCGTGACCGCGTAGAAGGCGACGGCCGCCGCAGCGCCCACGTTCAGCGAGTCGACGCCGTGCGCCATCGGAATGCGTACCTGCTCGTCGGCCGCCTCGAATGCGCGGCGGGTCAGCCCGTCGCCCTCCGCGCCGAGCATCAGGGCCACACGGTCCGGGCGGCGTGACGTCACCTCGTCCAGGGGCACCGCGCGCTCGTCGGGCGTGAGGGCCAGCAGCAGGAATCCCGCGTCCCGCACGGTTCGCAGATCGTGGGGCCAACTGCCCAGCCGCGCATAGGGAACGGAGAAGACCGCCCCCATGGAGACCTTCACCGAGCGGCGGTAGAGCGGGTCCGCGCAGGACGGCGAGAGGAGCACCCCGTCCATCCCGAGAGCGGCGGCGCTCCGGAATATCGCACCGATGTTGGTGTGGTCGTTGACCGCTTCCATGACCGCGACGCGGCGGGCCGCGGCCAGCAGCTCCTCCGGGCCGGGAAGGGCCTTGCGGCCCATCGAGGCGAGCGCGCCCCGGTGCACGTGGTAACCCGTCACCTGCTCGGCCAGTTCGGGTGCGACGACGTACGCGGGGGCGTCGACGGTGTCGAGGACGTCGCGCATCTGCTCGGCCCACTTGGCGGACAGCAGCATGGAGCGCATCGGGTAACCGGCCTGCAGCGCACGGCGGATGACCTTCTCGCCCTCGGCGATGAACAGTCCTTCCGCAGGCTCGCGGCGGCGGCGCAGCTCCACGTCCGTCAGGCCTGTGAAGTCGGCGAGCGAGGGGTCGTCGGGATCGTCGACGGTGATGAATCGGGCCACTGCTGCTTCCGGTTGTGGTTGCGGTGCATGTCCTTGCGGCGGGGGCGAGCGCGGACGGAGGGCGCCGGATACGGCGTCAGGGACGCGAACGGGCGCCCAGGGAGACGACGTCGCCGATGACGACGACCGCCGGGGGGCGCACGGCCTCCGCGGCGGCACGCTCGGCCACGGTCGCCAGGGTGGCGTCCACTCGGCGCTCCCCCGCCATCGTCCCCTCCTGCACGATGGCGACGGGCGTGGCCGCGTCGCGGCCGTACCGTACGAGCGTCTCGGCGATGGCCCCGATCCGCTCCACCGCCATCAGCAGGACCAGGGTGCCGCCGAGGCGTGCCAGAGCCTCCCAGTCGACGAGCGAACTCGGGTCGCCGGGAGCCACATGGCCGCTGAGGACGGTGAACTCGTGGGCGACGCCGCGGTGCGTCACCGGGATTCCCACGGCGGCGGGGACGCTCACCGCGCTGGTGATGCCGGGCACCACCGTGACGGGGATGCCCGCCTCGGCCAGCTGCTCGGCCTCCTCCATGCCGCGTCCGAAGACGAAGGGGTCGCCGCCCTTCAGCCGTACGACGGACTTGCCGGCCTTGGCGTGCTCGATCAGCGCGTCGTTGATGGCCTCCTGTGCCATGGCCCGGCCGTACGGGATCTTCGCGGCGTCTATCACCTCGACGTGCGGGGGGAGTTCGGCGAGCAGATCGCGCGGCCCGAGGCGGTCGGCGACGACCACGTCGGCCTCCGCCAGCAGGCGGCGGCCCCGCACGGTGATCAGGTCGGGATCGCCCGGGCCCCCGCCGACGAGCGCCACTCCCGCGTGGCGGGCCCTGTGGCGCGGAGCGCTCAGCGTGCCGTCGTGGAGCCCCTCGACGACGGCGTCGCGCACGGCGGCGGAGCGGCGCGGATCGTTGCCGGTGAGCACGGCCACCGTGACGCCCTCGCTGTGTCCGGTCGCGGGTGTCCACGCCGTCGCCGCGGCGGCCTCGTCGCTGCGTACGCACCACACGCGGCGCTCCTCGGCCTCGGCGGACGCCGCGGTGTTGGTGGCCGGGTCGTCGGTGGCGACCAGCGCGTACCACGCCTCCGCCAGGTCGCCCGGCGCGTACGGGCGGCGTTCCCAGGTCACCTCGCCCGCGTCGGCCATGGCCTCGACGGACGGCGTGACCGCGGGCGAGACCACCACCACGTCGGCTCCCGCCGCGAGCAGCGCGGGCAGCCGGCGCTGCGCGACGGTCCCGCCTCCGACGATCACCACCCGCCGCCCGGAGAGGCGCAGGCCGACGGGGTAGGCGGGGTGGTCGGCCCCGGCCTGCGCAGGGGCGTGGGAGGCGGGCCCGGTCGGGGACTCGGACATGGCGCTTGCGGCTCCTTGCTTGCGGAGTGGGCCGCTGCGGCGCTGGAGCGGCGTGATGTGCGTGGTGCGGACGTGGGACGGGCGGTCGCGGGTTCGGCCGGGCACGGGGACGCCGCGGGCCGGCGGCGCCACGGGGTGCGCCGGCCGGGCGGTGCGCCGCCTGATGCGGCCGGTGTACGGGCGCGGCCCGTACACCCGTACAGCCTATGGCGGGATGCGGCGCATCCGCAGTTCCGCGGATCACGGTGCGGCCGGCGGGCTGACGGCCGCGGCCGTCAGCTCTTGCCCGTCACCCCTGCCGAATCGAAAGTCGCGACCTCGTGCATGGCGCGGGCCGCGCTCTGCACCAGCGGCAGCGAGAGCAGCGCACCGGTTCCCTCGCCGAGCCGCAGGTCCAGGTCGACCAGGGGACGCAGGCCCAGCTTGGTGAGGGCGGCGACGTGGCCCGGCTCCGAGCTGCGGTGCCCCGCGATGCACGCGGCCAGCGACTCCGGCGCGATGCAGCGGGCCACGAGCGCGGCCGCCCCGGCACTGACCCCGTCCAGGATCACCGGCGTACGCAGCGAGGCCGCGCCGAGGATCAGACCGACGAGCGCAGCGTGCTCCAGGCCGCCGACCGCGGCCAGCAGGCCGAGCGGGTCGGCCGGGTCCGGCTGGTGGAGCTCCAGCGCGCGGCGCACGACGTCGACCTTGCGGGCGTGCGTCTCGTCGTTGATGCCCGTGCCGCGCCCGGTCACCTCGGCCGGGTCGACTCCCGCGCAGACGGAGACCAGCGCGGCGGAGACCGTGGTGTTGGCGATCCCCATCTCGCCCGTCAGCAGCGCCTTGTTGCCGGCCGCGACGAGGTCCCTGGCGGTCTCGATGCCCACCTCGACCGCGCGGAGGGCCTCCTCGCGGGTCAGCGCCGGCCCTTGCGTCATGTCGGCCGTCCCGGCCCGGACCTTCCGGGGCAACAGGCCCGGCGTCGCGGGGAGTTCGGCGACCACGCCCACGTCGACGACGCAGACCTCGGCACCGACCTGGTTGGCGAAGGCGTTGCAGACGGCTCCCCCGCCCAGGAAGTTGGCGACCATCTGGCCCGTCACCTCCTGCGGCCACGGGGTGACGCCCTGGGCGTGCACACCGTGGTCGCCCGCGAAGATCGCGACCGCGGCGGGCTCCGGCAGCGGCGGCGGGCACTTGCGGGAGAGTCCGCACAGCTGCGCGGAGATGATCTCCAGCATGCCGAGCGCACCGGCCGGCTTCGTCATGCGCTTCTGCCGCTCCCAAGCCTCGCCGAGCGCCTTCGCGTCCAGCGGGCGGATCGCGGCGACCGTGTCGGAGAGCAGGTCCTGCGGCTCGGATCCGGGCAGCACCCTGCGCCCGTAGGACTCCTCGTGCACCACCCACGACAGGGGGCGCCGCTTGGACCAGCCCGCCTGGGCCAGCTCGGGCTCGGGCGGGAACTCGTCGACGTACCCCACGCACAGGTAGGCGACGACCTCCAGATGCTCGGGCAGTTCGAGGGCGCGGACCATCTCACGCTCGTCGAAGAAGCTGACCCAGCCGACGCCCAGGCCCTCGGCCCGGGCGGCGAGCC
Organism: Streptomyces sp. WMMB 714; assembly: GCF_900090125.1. Classification (NCBI taxonomy): domain Bacteria; kingdom Bacillati; phylum Actinomycetota; class Actinomycetes; order Kitasatosporales; family Streptomycetaceae; genus Streptomyces; species Streptomyces sp. WMMB 714. The sequence continues at coordinate 179,257 of NZ_FMHJ01000009.1, read as the reverse complement.
ACAGGTTCTCCACGGCGAGCGCCGAGGAGTACGGAGCCATCTGCGGCTGCGTGTGGCGGCCGAGCGTGTGGCGCCCGCCGCGGGTGGGATCGGCGGTGACGACGATGTTGACCGGCGTCTCGCGGATCGCCTCGATCTTCAGTTCCTTGAACTGCTTGGCACGGCCCTTGGGCAGGGACTTGGCGTACGCCTCGCGCTGACGCTCGGCCAGCTCGTGCATGGCCCGGCGGGTCTCCTCGGAGCGGATGACGACGAAGTCCCAGGGCTGGGAGTGGCCCACGCTGGGCGCCGTGTGCGCCGCCTCCAGGACGCGCAGCAGCACCTCGTGCGGGATCGGGTCGGAACGGAAGCCGTTGCGGATGTCCCGCCGCTCACGCATGAGGCGGTGGACGGCTTCGCGCTCGTCGTCCGCGAAACCGGGGGCCGGGGGCCCGGCCGGCTCGGCAGGCCCGACGGGTTCGGTGGCGCCGGGTTCGGAGCCGGGGCCGGACTCGCCGGCCGTCTCCTCGACGCCGGAGGCGCCGTCCGCGAGGGGCGCCGCGTCCTCCTCGGCAGCGGGCGCCGCGGCCGCGGCCTCGGCGTCCTCCGCGGCGGGCTCCGCCTCCGGCTCCCCGTGCTGGCCCTGGCGGGGGACCATGCCGGCGGCCTCGTTCCCGCCGGCTTCCGCTCCTGCGGCGCCGTCCTCGTCGCCGGGCGCTCCGCCCGGCTCGACGCCTGGGCTGCCGGCCGCCACGGCATCGGCATGCTCCGCCTGCTGCTGGGCGGGAATCTCCGCGACTGCCGTCTCGGCGGGCGACGCCTCAGCGGCACCGGAGCCGTCGCCCGGACCCTTCTCGGACTCGGCTGCCGCCGCGCCCTCCTCCGGGGGGCCGTCCCCGTCCCCGGGCTGCTGCGCCTGGGACGGGACCGGGACCTGCTGCCCCGCGGCCTCGCTCCGGCCGTCCCCCGCATCGGGACCCTCTGCGGAACCGGCCTCGGCCGCGGCTGTCCCCAGGCCGCCGTCCTCAGGGGATTCGGCCTGAGCGGGCACCTCGGCCTGCGCCTCCCCGGCCTGCGCCTGGTCCGTCTCCGCACCTTGCGCCGCCTGCGGTTCGATGGCCTCGACGGCTGTCGAACCCGGCGTCGAGACCCAGGTGTTGCCCGTGCTCTCCGGCTCGGGCTCGTCTGCCGCCCGGCGCCGCCTCGGCTCCCCCGCGGCGGCTTCCTCGGGTCCCTGCGGCTCCGGCGGGGCGCCGTCGGCCGGTGGTGCCGCCTCCGGCGCCTGCTCTGCCGGGGCCTGCTGCTCGTACGGGACCTGCTGGTCCGGGACCTGGCCCGGCTGCTGGTCCGGGACCTGGTCCGGGTGGTGCTGGAACCCCTGCTCCTGAGGGAGCTCCTGCGGCTCCTGGACGTCGGTGGGAAGCCCGGCCGCCGGGACCGTGCCCGGCTGGAGGTGGTCGCCCGGCTGCCCAGGCGTCTCGGCCTCGGGGACGGAGGGCGCGGCAGGAGCGGGAGAGCCAGGGGCGTTGCCGTCGGCGACGTAGGCGGCGTCCTGCGGCGCGGGGCCCGGCACAGCCGCTTCCGCGGCCTGTCCCTGGTAGTCCCATTGACCGTCGTGCGGCGGCAGCGCACCGAGCTGGGGGCCGGGAAGGGTCTCCGGGTCCTGGTGCGCGAACTCGTAGTACTCGGGGCCGCCCGTGGAGGGACCCTGCTCGGCCGCGAACTCGCCCTGCGGCACCGCGTTCTCGCCCTGCGGCACCGCGTTCTCGGCCTGCTGCGCCGCGTGCGCGGCAGGCGGGCGCTGCGGGGCGGCGGTCACGGCCCCCGGTACGGGCGCCGACTTCTGCCCCGGTCCCGGCGCGGGGTTGCCGGGTCCCCTGTCGGAGAGCGGCAGCACCGCCCCGGACGGTTCCGGCTCCGGTGGGCCCATGTGGAGGGGGCGCCTGGGCGGTGCCGGTGCGGCGGGCTCGGCCGCCGGCGCCTGCGCCGCGCCGGATTCGGCGCCGTGTCCGTCCACCGTCTGCTGCGCATCGCCCACGCCGGCTCCGGGACTCTGCGGATCGGCATGGCCGTCGAGGGAGGCCCGTACGGCTGCGTAGTCGAACGAGCCCGAGTCGCGGCCCTCCGTCTCGTGCGGTCCCGGGACGGGCGGCGTCTGCTCCTGCTGCTGCTCACCGTGCTGGGGGGCGGCGGCGTGCCGGCCGTACGCGAGCGGGTTGCCGTAGGCGTCCTGCTGCGGGTACGCCTCGTGCTGGGCGTAGAGCTCCTGCCCGTACGCCTCGTGCGCAGCGACCCCCGGCTGCGCCTCGTTCCAGGCCCCGTGGGAGCCCGGGAGCAGCAGGTCCCCCTCGGCACCGGGGGCGGGTGCGGGAGCGCCGACCGCGGCGTCGGCCGGCCCCGCGTAGGGGTAGGAGTCCGCCGCCGGATTGCCCGGCTGCTGGACCTCCGGCTGACCGCCTGCATTCTCCGGCTGCCCCTCACCCGGGATCCGGCCGGTGTCAGTCATGCGTACCCCTCGCCCATCGGTAGTGCTTCTTCCAACCCTGCGAACGGCCGCCGGGCCCCCGTAGACGGAGAACGAGCATCCGCACGGTGCGGCACGATTCCCCGCCTACGCGCCATCCGGACATTGACGGACGAACCCTCAACACCGCACAGCGGCACAACGATCGGTCAGCCTACCCGGGGCCAGGGAGGCCTCCGGCCACGGGAGGGTGAGAAACAGCACTTCGTCGGAGTTCGTCACCTTCCGGCCGCAGTGCCTCAGTTGCGGACTCCTGCCAGCAGGAAGACGACGGCCCGCTCGCTCTCCACCCACTCGTCCGTGTCGAGTTGGACGGACTGGAGCAGAGCGCATTCGACGGCGTAACCGCCTTCGGCGAGCGCCCTTCCGATCGCCTCGGCCTCGTCCCGCGTCACGGCGTGCGTGACGATGCGGCCGGGACGGCGCTCGGCGACAGCCGTGACCGTGCGGACACCGCCCCCGCCGACCCGCACCACGTCCGGTTCGGGCAGGTCCTCCAGGATCTGCGGCGCCGTGCCCTGCACGACGTCCAGTTGCACGCCGAAGCGCCTGCCGGCGTCGGCCGTGCGGGCACACGCGTCGGCGTCGCGGTCGACCGCGATGACGGCGGCACCGAAACGCGCGGCCTCGACGGCGAGCGCGCCGCTGCCCGAGCCGATGTCCCACACGAGGTCGCCGATCCGGGGCCCCAGACGGGCCAGTTGGCCCGCGCGGAGCTGCGCCGACTCGCCTGCCCGAGGCGGCCGGGCGTGCCCCGCCGCCGGGTCCTGGGCCGCGTAGAACGAGTGCGGCAGCGCCCACCCGCGCATCGGGGGCGGGTAGCCCGGCGACTGCGCGGCCAGCCAACCGCCGCCCTGGTGGCCCATGTTGGTCCACCCGTGCGCCGCGCCGCCGGCAGCGCCCGCCCCGGCCTCGCCGGGCTGCGCGCCCGCCGTTCCCGGCGGCGGAGACGCGCCCTGCTGCGAACCGCCCACCACGATCACCACGTTGGGGTCCCGCCAGGTGTGGTCGGCGACCTTGTCCGAGGTGAGGACGGTGACCTCTTCGCTGGAGGTGCCCAGGGCCTCGCAGATGACGAACGTACGGTGCACGGGGCCCAGCAGCAGGGCCAGTTCGGCGGGGCCCGCGCCGGGTGAGGTGAGGACGCCGACCTTGGTGTGCGCGCGGCAGACGTTGACGGCGCGGCGCAGGGTGCGGGAGTTCGCGACGACCAACTGGGCGTCGTCCCACGGCATTCCGGCACGGGCGAAAGCGGCGGCGAGCGCGGAGACGGCGGGGACGACCTCGACCTCGAGTCCGTGCTCCGGGGCGCGCAACGCGCGTACGACGCCGAAGAATCCGGGGTCGCCGTCGGCGAAGACGACTGCCGTACCGCGGTGGCGGGCGATGCGCCGCGCGGCCAGCGAGACGCTGCCGAGCCTCACGTGCTCGGCGCCCCGCGGCACCTCGGGGAGTTGCAGGTGGTGTGCGGCCCCGGCGACGAGGGTGGCCGCGCCGAGGGCGGAGCGGGCGGCGCCGGACAACGGCGAACCGTCCCACCCGATCACGGTGACGCGGTCGGCCATCGGTGCGTCTCTCCTGGGCATGTCGCAGGTCGGGGCTCGTCGAGCCTACCTCTGCGGCGACTCCCGGCCGACCCCGGGTGCGGACCGTTCCCGGCATGCGGAAACCGCGTGCCGCCGCGTCTGCCGGGCGGCCGACGACCAGCGGGAGCGCCGGGCCCCTCAATCAGCGGCGGTACCCGGGCGTGAGTCAGCGGGAGTGGAGCCAGTCGGGGTACGAGGCGTAGCCGCCCGCGTCGGCGAGTTCCTCCGGGATGCCTTCGAGGTCCTCCGGCAGCAGGCTCCACACGAGCAGGTCGGTGCGGATCTCGGCCCAGCCGCCGTCCTCGGTGCGGGTGCGCGCTATCCAGGCGTTCCGCAGGACTCCCTCGCTGATGCAGCCCAGCTTCTGGGCGACCTGCTGCGCGGCCGTGTTGTCCGCGGCGGTGCGCAGTTCGAGGCGCTCGAACTTCTGGTCCCCGAACAGCCATTGGGCGAGCGCGAGCACCGCCTCCGAGGCGTACCCCTCTCCCCGGCCCCAGGGCGCGGTGACGTAGCCGACCTCGGCCGCCAGAGTGCGCCAGTCGGTGTTCTCCAGCTGTACGAGCCCGACGAGCCGGTGCGTGAGGAACTCCGTGACGGCGAAGACGATGCCCTCGCCCTCGGTGCGCATGGCGGGAGCCCGCCTGAGGATGAACTCCCGTGCGTCGGCGTCGCGGTAGGGCACGGGGACGGTCGTCCACGCGGCTACGAGCTCGTCCCGCATCATCTCGGTGAGGGAGGGGACGTCCGCCTCCTCCAGCGGGCGCAGCACGAGCCGGTCCGTACTGATCGAGACATCCGGAAAGGTCGAAGTCATGCGCCGCTCCATACGGATCGAGGGTCTGGGGGTGTCGCTCTCCCCGGAGGACCACTTCAGGTCTGCCGGTCGCTCTGGGAGGACCGCGGCAGCGGGTCCTTGAAGGTGTTCCAGACGATTGCAGCAGTGCACAGCATGCAGCATGAAACAGGTTCGCCGCAGCGTCGGCGGCGGCTTCGCAGGCGGGAACGGGGGTCACGTACCGATATGTCGATACGGGGACTGCCCGCCGCCCCAGGCGGCTACGGTCCGTGAACATCCCGGCACCGGCCCGTCTCCCCCGGCGGGCGGAAGCCGGGAGTCCGCGGGCGTGGACCGGAGGAGCTCCGCCGGGGCCCGTCCGGGAGCGGGGCCGGACCTCGCCGGAGGAGGGGCCCGTTCCGCCTCCGCTCGCGGGGTGAGGCCCGCACGCGGACGCGGAACGGGCCCCTCATAAACTCGGGCCATGTTCACGCCACTCACCGTCACGCTCGCCGTGGCCGCCGTCCTCCTGGCCCTGTGGTGCGGCTGGGCGGCGTTGCGCGATCAGCCGACCAAGGACTGGCACTTCCTCGGCATGGCGGCGGTGACGCTGCTCGCACTGGTGCAGCTGGTGGTGGGCATCGTGCAGTTCGCCCGCGGCGGGGAGCCCGCTGAGGGCACCGCGGTCTTCGTGGCGTACCTGGCCTCCGTCGTGCTGTGCATGCCGCTGGTGGGACTGATCTCGCTGACCGAGCGGACGAAGTGGGGCACGCTGACCGTGGCCGCCGGCGCGCTGGTGCTGGCGGCGCTCCAGGCCCGCCTCCACGACGTGTGGGGAGGCGGCACCGGTGGCTGAGACCGCGCACGGGGACGGCGAGGCTCCGCCGGAGCCGCCCCCTGGGCGCAGTGGCGCCCGGAGCCGTATCGGAAGCGGCCCGGGCACGCTGCTGCTGACGCTCTACGGCATCTTCACCGTGGGCGCGGCGTCACGCTCGATCGTGCAGCTGAGCACCCGGTTCGACGAGGCGCCGCTCGCCTACCTCCTCTCGGCGCTGGCCGCGCTCGTGTACGCCTTCATCACGGTCTCCCTGGTGCGCGGCGGCGAACGGGCCCGCAAGGCCGCGTTCGCCTGCTGCTGCGTGGAGCTGCTGGGGGTGCTGACGGTGGGCACCTGGACACTGGCGGCGCCCTCGGCCTTCCCCGACGCGACGGTGTGGTCCGACTACGGCATGGGTTATCTCTTCATCCCGGTGATCCTGCCGGTCACGGGACTGCTGTGGCTGCGTCGGTCGCAGCCCGACCGCGGCTGAGGCGTCCGGCCGCCCGGCGTCCTCCCCAGGCAGACGGCAGCCACGCGGGCACGCAGGCACGCAGGCACGCAACCGGACAGACGGACAGGCGGACGGACCAGGGCTGTTGTTCGCGGGGACGGCTGTCAGGCGCTCGCGGTGAACGCCGCGGGAGCGGTGCCCCCGGCGTCCTTCGTCATGGAGGTGCGCGTCACCTTCCTGTCCCGCTCGGTGCTCACAGGCGTGTAGCCGTACTTGCGGTACAGCCGCAGGTTGCCCTCACCGCGGTGACCGGCCACGAGGTGGTAGCGCTTGGCCTGCCGTTCCGCGGCGAGCCTGGCCTCGATCCCGGCGAGCAGCCTTCCGCCCAGACCGTGCCGCTGGAGCCGCGGATGGACGCAGAGCCGGTCGATGCGGGCCGTTCCGTCCGGGTCGACGGCGCCGCGCACGGACCCGACGATCTCCTCGCCGAGACGGGCGACGAGCACGCAACCCGCGGCCATCTCCGCCCTCAGTGCGTCCAGGGACTGCGTGAGCGGCGCGATGGCGTAGTCGCCGTAGGCCTCCGCCTCGCTCTGGAAGCACAGGTACTGGAGTTTGAGGATCTGTTCGGCGTCGCTCTCGTCCGCCGCAGAGATGGTCACGCTCATGCCCATGTGCGCCTGCCTCCCCTTGCCATGAATGAGTCCGGGCACGGAGAAGACGAGGGTGCCGTGTCCGGACTGTCTGCCCTGATGACGCCGATTGCTGTCCGCAGCATTCCCCCAAGTTCAGGTTCCGCAATCTGACGCCGCGAGCATTGTGCGCAGGCAACCCAGACATCGGGAACGAAGCGGCCCCAGGCTGCCCTGTGACATTCCCAACTCACGTGCGATTTCGGGGTAGGTGAGGTCCCACTGGGACAGCATCGCCCGCAGCAGCGCGGGGCAGCGCCCGGGGAGGCGGGTGACTGCCGCGTCGAGCAGGCGGCGGTGTTCGGCGGCCAGGACGGGAAGCTCCGCAGGCTGGTGCAGCGGCGCGCTTCCCGACAAGCCGGTGACGCCCTCCCGCGGCAGGGGCACCTCCCTCCCCGCGCGGCGCCGCGCCCGCCGTGCCTCCGCCCGGACGGCGGAGCGCAGCCACTTCACGGAAGGGTCCTCGGGGGCGCCGCGGCGGTCCTCCGGCGTGGCACCGCGCCCTGCATGCTCCCGTTCCAGCCAGCGCAGCCACACCTCCTGCTGGAGGTCCTCCGGTTCGACGCCGGCGGCGGGCGCTTCGGCGGCGCATTCGGCCGCGACCAACCGGCGCAGCCGCGGCGGCAGTTGCGGCGGCCGCTCATGGAGTGGGCGGAGCGGGCCGGGCGGACGGCCCGGCGGGAGGTGCGTGCGGTGCTCGGCGGTGGCCGTACGGGAGTCCATGCCCGTCGCGACGGGCGGGTGGGCGCCGTGGTTTCCGCACCCGCGTCACGCCACCCGAGCGGGCGAGTGCGGGGGCGCACACAGCGGTGCGGTCCGACGGAGCACGCGCCCCGCCAGACCGCACCGTGCGGCCGTGACGGCCCGGAACGGTGCCGGGCCGCCCCCGGCGTCAGCCCTTGCGGAAGTCGGCCGCCGCCAGCTTCCCGGTGTCCGGGTTGTCGGTGAAGATGCCGTCGATGCCGGTGCTGAAGTACGCCTTGAAGGCTCCGAAGGCGTCCCCGTACGCGTTGGGGTCGGTGCCCTTGCGGAAGTCCAGCGGGAGGAAGGTGTTCTCGTTGCGCATCGTGTACGGGTGCAGGACGAGGTTCTCCGCGTGCGCGTCCCGCACGAGCGTCGTCGGCTCGCCGAGGCTGCCGTCGGGGTTCTTCGGGATGACGAGGTCCACCACCGGCCCGATGCCGTCGGCGAAACGCGCCATCCACTTCAGGCCCTCGGGCTTGACCAGGTCGGCCACGGTCCGCGGGTCCCCGGCCTCCACGAAGTCCCAGGGCTGGGAGTCGGGGGCGTCCAGCAGGCACACGCCGGGGCAGTCGACGAGCTTCTTCAGCCGCTGGATGCTGCTGGGCTCGAAGGACTGCACGAAGTTCGGCGAGTGCGAGCGGTGCCGCCCGTACTTGCGCAGCAGCTTCGCCAGGCGCGGCTCCAGCTCCAGCCCGAGCTTGCGGAAGTACGTGGGGTGCTTGGTCTCGATGTGCAGCCAGACGGGGCGGCCGCGCTTCCGGCCCTGCTCGTCGGCCCACTTGAGGACGTCCTCGAACGCGGGCACCTGCCAGCGCCCGTCGTAGAGGGTGTTGTGGGGGCGCGTCTGGGGGATGCGCTCCTTCGCCCGCAGCGTGTTGAGTTCGGCGAGGGTGAAGTCCTCGGTGAACCAGCCGGTCAGCGGCGTGCCGTCGACGGTCTTGGTGGTCTTGCGGTCCGCGAACTCCGGGTGGTCCGCGACGTCCGTGGTGGCGGTGATGTCGTTCTCGTGACGGCAGACGAGGTGCCCGTCCTTGGTGGGCACGAGGTCCTGCTCGATGACGTCCGCGCCCATGTCGAGGGCGAGTTGGTACGAGCCGAAGGTGTGCTCGGGGCGGTAGCCGCTGGCCCCCCGGTGCGCCACGACGGCCGGCACCGGCAGCTTGCCCGGCCTGTCCTTACCGCGCTGCCCGCTCCTGTCGTCCGCGAGCGCGCTGCCGCCCGTGCCCACCGCCGCCGCGCCCGCGGCACCCAGCACGGCCGCTCCGAGCACGAGTCTGCGACCCGGCTTCTGCTCCTGTCCCATGGGCTCTCCCTCAGCTCGTCTCATCCGAATGCGCCCGCCCGGACACGGAAAGGCCCCGGCGGACGCCTGGCTGATCGTAGGTGCGGCTTCACCGCGGAGGGGAGGCTTAGGGCCGAACAAGCGGGAAACTCGGGGCAGATGACACCCGGACGCCGGGGAGGCTCCCCCACCCGGGCATGAGGGGGCGGGAGACGTGGCACACGTCAACTCTGCGTATCGGTGCGGTGAACCCGGTGTCCGCGGCGCGTCCACCGGCAAGTATCGTCCTCACCTGCGCGGCTACGCGCCCGAACGTCATCGACCGGAGGAACAGTTGTCCCGTTTCCGTCTGATCAAGGCAACCCTCGGCCCGCTGCTGCGCGTGCTGTTGCGCCCGCAGGTGGAAGGGGCCGAGCGCATCCCCGGCTCGGGGCCGGTGATCCTGGCCGGGAACCACCTCACGTTCATCGACTCGATGGTGCTTCCGCTGGTCACGCACCGGCAGGTCTTCTTCATCGGCAAGGACGAGTACGTCAAGGGCAAGTCGCTCAAGGGCCGGGCCATGGCCTGGTTCTTCAGCGGCGTCGGCATGATCCCGGTGGACAGGGACGGCGGACGCGGCGGCGTCGCCGCCCTGATGACGGGCCGGCGGGTGCTGGAGGAGGGCCAGGTCTTCGGCATCTACCCCGAGGGGACGCGCTCCCCCGACGGCCGCCTGTACCGGGGCCGGACGGGCATCGCCCGCCTCGCCCTGATGACCGGGGCGCCCGTCGTCCCCTTCGCGATGATCGGCACCGACGCGATCCAGCCGGGCGGCAACGGCATCCCGCGCCCCGCGCCGGGCAAGCGCATCGCCGTCCGCTTCGGCGAGCCCCTGGACTTCTCCCGCTACGACGGCATGGACCGGGACCGCTACGTGCTGCGCGCCGTCACGGACGAGGTCATGAGCGAGGTCATGCGGCTCTCCGGCCAGGAGTACGTCGACATCTACGCGACCAAGGCCAAGGCAGCCTGAACACCAGCCGGAACGGGCCGCCCGGGTGAAGCGCCCGCGCCTCTGATTGGCCGGGGCCGAGGGGGCAACCCCGGAGGCATGTCTGGTAGCGAAAGCAACGGCCGACGGCCGGAGAAACCCGTCGCGGGCCCGGACGCCAGGACCGAGGAAGCAGCCGCGGACAGTCCCGGGAAGTTCGGCGGCCGGTCGTGGAAGTCGGTTCTGCGCCGCACCCTCAAGGAATTCAAGGACGACGAGCTGACCGACCGCGCGGCGGCCCTGACGTACTACGCGGTGCTGTCGATCTTCCCGGCGCTGCTGGTGCTCGTCTCCGTCCTCGGGATCCTCGGCAAGGGGTCCATCGACAAGCTCCTCAGCAACGTCTCGAAGTTCGCGCCGGGCTCCGTGCGCGACATTCTCACCAACGCGATCCAGCAACTTCAGGGCAGCAGCAGCACCGGCAGCGTGCTGGCCGTCGTGGGCCTGCTGGGCGCCCTGTGGTCGGCGTCCAACTACGTGGCCGCCTTCATCCGCACCTCGAACGTGGTCTACGACCTCCCCGAGGGCCGGCCCGCCTGGAAGGTCACGCCGGTGCGGGTCGGGCTGACGCTGCTGCTGATGGTCCTGCTCGCCGTCAGCACGCTGCTGGTGGTCTTCACGGGGCCCCTCGCCCAGCAGGCCGGCGACGCACTCGGGCTCGGCTCGACGGCGCTGACCGCCTGGAACTACGCGAAGTGGCCGGTCCTGCTGCTCCTCGTGGCCTTCATGATCGCGATGCTGTACTGGGGCGCGCCGAACGTGAAGGGACGCGGCCTGCGCTGGGTCACCCCGGGCAGTGCGCTGGCGGTGCTCATCTGGCTCGCCGCGTCGGCGGGCTTCGCGGTCTACGTGGCCAACTTCGGGTCGTACAACAAGACGTACGGCACCCTGGCCGGCGTCATCATCTTCCTGGTCTGGCTGTGGATCACCAATCTGGCGATCCTGCTCGGCCTCGAGTTCGACGCGGAGCTGGCGCGGCAGCGGGCCATCAGCGGCGGACATCCCCTCCAGGAGGAGCCGTACGTCGCTCCCCGTGACACGCGCAAGTGGCCCGACTCCGGAGTCCGGCAGCCCGAGGGAGGCCCGGAGCCCGGCCCCGGGGACCAGCCGCCCGGCGACCGCGGCCAGGACACGGCCGGACCCGGGCACGGTGCCCGCGAGGCGGGAACGGAAGAGCACAGGGGACGCCGGCCGGGGCCCGGCGAGCCCCCTCCCGGGGAGAGCGGGGAGGACGGCGGGCCCCGACGGGCGGCGTGACGCCCCCGACCCGGCGGCCCACGGACTGGGAGCGCCGGCACCGCGGATCCGCGGTGCCGGCGCTCCCAGTCCGTGGGCCGCGCCCGTCTCTCAGGCGGGCCAGGTGCCGGTCAGGCCGCGGACGCCGGTGGCGCCGCCGCGGTGGATCAGAGCCCTGACCACTCCGGCGATCGCGCCCTTGAGGGCCATGGCGGGCAGGATCTCCTTCCAGCCGCGGTCCTCGTCCGACGGGTCGGGGGCGTCGTCCTGGTGCGTGACGGCCTTCCAGACCTTGCCGAAGAGCGCGCTGGCGAGCACACCGCCCAGGAGCCCGAAGACGATGCCGAACGGCTTGTAGAGGAGCTTGACCATCCGGGTCACCTCCACGTCTTCCAGTGGCTCCGGTGGTTCCGGTGGTTCCGGTGGTTCCGGTGCAGCAGCAGGTACGTGACCAGCGCGGCGGCCCCGAGTCCTCCGACGACTGCCAGCACGGGCCCGGGCCTGGTGAAACCGCGGTTCGCGGCCTCTTCGGCCGTGTGCTGCATGCGGGCCTTCGCCTCGTTGGCCTCGAAGAGCGCCTTGGACTTGGCGTGCGCGGCCATCTCCCGCGCGTGCGCCTTCACGTCGGCCTTGCCCGCGAGAGCGGCCACGGTGTCGGCCAGCTGTTCGCGGGCCTCCTCCACCTCCGCCCGCAGCTGCCGGGTGTCCGCGGAGCCTTCCTGGGCTTTGTGCGTCATCGGTGGGCTCCTTCCTTGATCGCTTCGACGTCCGCCTTGACGCTGTCGATGGTCCGCTCGGGTTTCGGTGGAGTGGCGGAGCCGAACTGCTTCTTGCCCGCCAGAGCCAGCACGCCGGCCACCAGCAGCAGCCCGCCGCCGATGATCAGGGCAGCGGCCCAGACGGGCAGCACCAGGGCGACGCCCGCGATGGCCGCGAAGACCAGGGACCACAGGGCCAGCAGCCCCATGATCGCCGCGCCGCCGAACATGCCGCCCCCGAAGCCCGCGCGCTTGCCCTTCTCCTTCATCTCGGCCTGCGCCAGACGCATCTCGCTGCGGACCACGTCGGTGAGCTGCTCGGAAGCCTGCTTGACCAGCTCGGCCACCGTGTCGTGGTTCTTGCCGTCGTGCATCGCGTCAGGCCGGTGACGCACAGATCCGATCATCGCGTCTCGCCTCGCTTCACTGTCGGGAGGTCATTCGGGTGCCCGACTGAACGGCTGATACGCGTGCGTCCACGTGCGGATGCCTCAGCGGCGGGCGGCGGCCCATTCACGCTGCCGGGCGAGGTCGGCCTTCACCTCTCCGAGCTGCACGGCCACGGCCGAGGGGGCCGTGCCGCCGCGTCCGTCCCGGGCCGCCAGCGCGCCCGGAACGTTCAGGACCTCGCGCACGGAGGGGTCCAGGTGGGGCGAGATCGCGGCGAACTGCGCGTCGGTCAGCTCGTCCAGTTCGATGCCTTCGCGTTCGCAGACCTGGACGCACTCCCCCGCGACCTCGTGCGCCACCCGGAACGGCACACCCCGCTTGACCAGCCACTCGGCGACGTCCGTGGCCAGCGAGAACCCGGCGGGCGCCAGCTCCGCCAGCCGCTCCCGGTGCACCGTGAGGGTGGCCATCATCCCCGTGAAGGCCGGCAGCAGCATCTCCAGCTGGTCGCAGGAGTCGAAGACGGGCTCCTTGTCCTCCTGCAGGTCGCGGTTGTACGCGAGCGGAAGCGCCTTGAGCGTGGCGAGCAGCCCCGTGAGGTTGCCGATCAGGCGGCCCGACTTGCCGCGGGCGAGCTCGGCGATGTCCGGGTTCTTCTTCTGGGGCATGATCGACGAGCCGGTGGAGAAGGCGTCGTGCAGCGTGACGAAGGAGAACTCCTTGGTGTTCCAGAGGATGACCTCCTCCGCGATCTTGGAGATGTCGACGCCCGTCATGGCCGTGATGAAGGCGAACTCGGCGACGAAGTCCCGGGAGGCCGTCCCGTCGATGGAGTTCGCCGCGGAGCCGTGCTCGAAGCCCAGGTCGGCGGCGACCGCCTCGGGGTCCAGGCCCAGCGAGGACCCGGCGAGGGCGCCGGAGCCGTACGGGGATACGGCCGTACGCGCGTCCCACTGGCGCAGCCGCTCCGCGTCGCGGGAGAGGGCCTGGGCGTGGGCGAGCACGTGGTGCGCGAAGAGCACGGGCTGGGCGTGCTGGAGGTGCGTGCGGCCGGGCATCGCGACGTCGGGGTGGGCCTCCGCGAGCCCGACGAGCGCCTCCTGGAGGTCGGCGAGGAGGCCGCCGATGATGCGGGCGTGGTCGCGCAGGTACATCCGGAAGAGGGTGGCGATCTGGTCGTTGCGGGAACGCCCGGCGCGCAGCTTGCCGCCCAGGTCCGGGCCGAGGCGCTCCAGCAGGCCGCGCTCCAGCGCGGTGTGCACGTCCTCGTCGGCGATGGTGCCGGTGAAGGTGCCGTCGGCGACGTCCCGCTCCAGCTGGTCGAGGCCGGCGGTCATCTGCGCGAGTTCCTCGGCGGTCAGCAGCCCCGCCTTGTGCAGGACGCGGGCGTGGGCCCGTGAGCCCGCGATGTCGTAGGGCGCGAGCCGCCAGTCGAAGTGCACGGAGGCGGAGAGCTTCTCCAGCGCGTCGGAGGGCCCGTCGGCGAAACGTCCGCCCCACAGGCGTACGTCCTGCTCAGCGGGTTCCTGCTGCGGGGCTTCGTTGCTGGGCATTGCCTGCTCTCCTCGGGGTGTGTCAATGCGACGCCTCCCCGCCGGATGCGGCGGGGAGGCGGCTGAACTGCGGATACGGCCCGCACGAGGGCGGGACCGCAGACTACTGGGCCTGGTCCCGCTTCGCGGCGATCTTGCTCGACATGCCGAACAGCTCGATGAAGCCCTTGGACATCGACTGGTCGAAGGTGTCGCCGCTGTCGTAGGTGGCGAGGTTGAAGTCGTAGAGCGACTTCTCGGAGCGCCGCCCCGTCACGACCGCCCGGCCGCCGTGGAGCGTCATCCGGATGTCGCCGCTGACGTGCTCGTTGGCCTCTTCGATGAAGCCGTCCAGGGCCCGCTTGAGGGGGGAGAACCACAGGCCGTCGTAGACGAGCTCGCTCCACCGCTGCTCCACCTGCCGCTTGTAGCGGGCCAGTTCGCGCTCGACGGTGACGTTCTCCAGCTCCTGGTGCGCGGTGATCAGCGCGATGCCGCCCGGGGACTCGTAGACCTCACGCGACTTGATGCCCACGAGCCGGTCCTCGACCATGTCGATCCGCCCGACGCCCTGGGCGCCCGCCCGCTCGTTGAGCTGCTGGATCGCCTGCAGGACGCTCACCGGCCGGCCGTCGATCGCGACGGGGACGCCCTTGTCGAAGGTGATGACGACCTCGTCCGCCTCGCGCGGGGTGGCGGGGTTCTCGGTGTACTCGTAGACGTCCTCGATGGGGGCGTTCCAGATGTCCTCGAGGAAGCCGGTCTCCACCGCACGGCCGAAGACGTTCTGGTCGATGGAGTACGGGGACTTCTTGCTGGTGGCGATGGGCAGGCCCTTGTCCTCGCAGAAGGCGATGGCCTTGTCCCGGGTCATCGCGTAGTCCCGGACGGGGGCGATGCACTTCAGCTCCGGGGCGAGGGAGGAGATGCCGGCCTCGAACCGCACCTGGTCGTTGCCCTTGCCGGTGCAGCCGTGCGCGACGGTGGTGGCGCCGTGCTTCTTCGCGGCGTGCACCAGGTGCTTGACGATGGTGGGCCGGGAGAGGGCGGAGACCAGCGGGTACCGGTCCATGTAGAGCGCGTTGGCCTTGATCGCCGGGAGGCAGTACTCGTCGGCGAACTCGTCCTTCGCGTCGGCGACCTCGGCCTCGACGGCACCGCAGGCGAGCGCGCGCTTGCGGATGACGTCCAGGTCCTCGCCACCCTGGCCGACATCGACGGCGACGGCGACGACCTCGGCCCCGGTCTCCTCGGCGATCCAGCCGATGCAGACGGAGGTGTCAAGGCCGCCCGAGTAGGCGAGTACGACGCGCTCAGTCACGGGGTTCTCCTTACGGTGCATACGCTGACTGGTATAAGTATGCACTCGACCGTATGCTTCGTCAAAGCACCTGGTCAGCACGGTGTGGACCTCACACGGAGCTACGCCCGCCCGGGCGGAGGCCGGGCTTCCGATCCACCAGGAGCGGGCGGCACCGGACGCCGTCCGCGCCCGGGCGCCCCGTCGCTCAGCCGCCCTCCAGCTCCTCCCGGAGCACCGCAGCGTGGCTGTAGTCCAGCTGCTCCTCCTTGACCGAGGTCAGCAGCGTCAGCGTCTTGCCGGCCGCGCGTTCCTTCAGCCCGTCGAGCGCCTCGGCGGCCTCGGGCTCCGCCAGCTCGTCGCGGTAGCGCTCGGCGAACTCGCCGAACTTGCCGGGGTCGTGGGAGTACCACTTGCGCAGACCGGTCGAGGGGGCGACCTGCTTCGCCCACTCGTCGAGCCGCGCGTCCTCCTTCTTCATGCCGCGCGGCCACACGCCGTCCACGAGCACCCGCAGACCGTCCTCACGGGGATCGGCCGCCTCGTACACACGCCGCAGCCGCACACGCTTCACCTTCGCCATGCCTCAAGGGTGGGACAGACGCAGCCCGGACGCACGGCCGGGGAACCGCACGGGGCCCGCAGCCCAGGGGTCCAGGCCGGGGCCGAGCCCTGGGCCGCCGGACCGGGGCGGCACCGGCGCGCGGCGGCGGAGGACCGGATGGCGAGACAAGGTTGCACCACTTGCGGAGCAGGGCGTTCCATCGCGCGGTGGGCTCCGAAACGAACAGAAGCGAAACCAAGACGACCGCAGATGATCGTGCCGCTCGGCGCGCAGTGACCCTGTTCCCCTTGCTGGTGCTGCTCGCCGGAGTCGTCGGCCTCATCAGTCCGGGCAGCTTCACGGGCGCCGCGGACGCCGTCCCGTACCTGCTCGGCGTGGTCATGTTCTGCATGGGCGTCGCCCTGACCCCGCCCGACTTCAAGGGCATAGCCAAGCGGCCGTGGGCCGTGGCGGTGGGCCTCGGCGCGCAGTACCTGATCATGCCCACCCTCGGCTGGGTGGTCGTCAAGGCGCTGGACCTGCCGCCACAGCTCGCGGCCGGCGTGATCCTGGTGGGCTGCGCTCCCGGCGGGACGGCCTCCAACGTGGTCACCTACCTCGCACGCGGAGACGTGGCGCTGTCCGTCTCGGTCACCACCCTGTCCACCGTTCTGGCACCTCTGGTCACCCCGCCGCTGACGCTGCTGCTGGCGGGCGAGTACCTGCCGGTCGACGCGGGTTCGATGGTCACCGACATCCTCAAGACGGTGCTGCTGCCCGTACTCGCCGGCCTGGTCGTGCGACTCGTCGCGGGCCGGTATGTGCAGCGTGCCCTGCCGGCCCTGCCGTGGCTGTCGGCTCTGACCATCTCCGTGATCGTGACCGTCGTGGTCGCGGGAAGCGCGGACGCCATCAGGTCCGCGGCGGCGCTCGTCTTCCTCGCCGTGGTGCTGCACAACGGACTGGGGCTCGGGCTCGGCTACCTGGCCGGCAGACTCACCGGGCTGGACGAGCCCGCGAGGCGGGCCCTGACGTTCGAGGTCGGTATGCAGAACTCCGGCCTGGCCGCCTCGCTCGCCACGGCCCACTTCAGTCCGCTCGCCGCGCTGCCCTCCGCGATCTTCTCCGTGTGGCACAACGTCTCGGGCGCGCTGGTCGCGGCGTGGTTCGCCCGCAGGGACCGGCCACGGGCCTGACGCGACCGGCCCGGCGGCCGTCGCACTGGGCGGGCGGCCGTCCGGCCGTCGCTACGGCCGTCCCTGGTGCTCTTTCTGAGCCAGGTTCAGCAGGTGCTCCGCCAGCGCCTGGCCGCCCTCCGGCTCCCGGCTGATGAGCAGGAGCGTGTCGTCACCGGCGATGGTGCCGATGATGTCGTGCACGCCGGCCTGGTCGATCGCCGAGGCGAGGAACTGCGCGGCGCCGGGCGGCGTGCGCAGCACCACCAGGTTCGCCGACGCCTCGGCGGAGATGAGGAGTTCACCGGCCAGCCGCGCCATGCGGGCCTCGCTCGCGGACTCGCCCAGCGGCGCCTTCGGCGTGCGGTCGCCGCCCTCGCCCGGCACGGCGTAGATCAGCTCTCCGCCCGTGTTGCGGATCTTCACCGCGCCCAGTTCGTCCAGGTCGCGGGAGAGGGTGGCCTGCGTGACCGACAGCCCGTCGTCGGCGAGGAGCTTGGCGAGCTGGCTCTGCGAGCGGACCGGCTGCCGGTTGAGGATGTCGACGATCCGGCGGTGCCGGGCCGTACGGGTCTGCGGTACCGCCTGCCCGGCGTGCCCGTTTCCCAGCTCCCGTTCGTGCGGGTACCCCTCGGTCATCGCCCCGGTCCATCCCCTTCGGCTCATCGGCTCGGCCGCCCGCCGTCCACCGCGTCCAGGACGCCGGGGAGAGCCCTGACGAGAGCGTCCACCTCGTCGTCGGTGACGATCAGCGGCGGAGCGAGCCGTACGACGTCCGGCGCGACCGCGTTGACCAGGAATCCCGCATCCTGAGCCGCTTGTTGCACTCGGGGTGCGACGGGCTCGGTGAGCACGATACCCAGCAGCAGTCCCGCCCCGCGGACCCGCTCCACGAGCGGGTGCCCGAGCGACCAGATCGCGTCACGCAGCCGCGCCCCCAACCGCAGTGCGTGCGCTGGGAGTTCGTCCTCGGCGAGGGTGTCGAGCACGGCGAGGGCCGCCGCACATGCGACGGGGTTGCCGCCGAAGGTGGAGCCGTGCTGACCCGGGGTCAGCAGCTGCGCCGCCTCCCCGAAGAGCATCGTCGCGCCCAGGGGCAGCCCGCCGCCGAGGCCCTTGGCGAGCGTGACGATGTCCGGTTCCACGCCCTGCGCCTGGCACGCGAACCAGTGGCCGGTACGTCCGACACCTGTCTGGATCTCGTCCACGACGAGGAGCGTGCCGGTCTCGCGGGTGATGTCGCGGGCCGCCGCGAGATAGCCCTCGGGCGGCACCACGACCCCGTTCTCGCCCTGCACCGGTTCCAGCACGAGGAGGGCCGTGTCGGTGGTGACGGCGGCGCGGAGGGCGTCCACTTCCCCGTAGGGAACGTGCGTGACGTCGCCGGGCAGCGGCTCGAACGGCTGCTGCTTCGCGGGCTGCCCCGTCAGCGCCAGGGCGCCCATCGTGCGGCCGTGGAAGCCGCCTTCGGCCGCGACCATGTGCGTACGGCCGGTGCGCCGGCCCGCCTTGACGGCCGCTTCGACGGCCTCCGCCCCGGAGTTGCAGAAGTAGACGCGCCCGTCCCTGCCGGCCAGTTCGAGGAGCCGCTCGGCCAGTGCCACCGGGGGCTCGGCGACGAAGAGGTTCGACACGTGCCCGAGGGTGGCGATCTGCTCGGACACGGCCCGTACGACGGCGGGGTGCGCGGTGCCGAGCGCGTTGACGGCGATACCGCCGACGAAGTCGGAGTAGGCGTTGCCCTCGGCGTCCCAGAACGTGGCGCCCCGGCCGTGGCTGAGGGGCACTCGCGGAGTGCCGTAGTTGTCCAGCAGCGAGGACTGCCAGCGCCTGGTGAGCGCGGAGTTGGCGGTGCCGTCCGCGCCGTCGCGGACCGCGCCCGCCGCTGCGGCGGTGGTGCTCCCCGCTCCGCTCGCGGTGCTCATGGTGTGGGCTCCCCTTCGCGCTTGTCCGGTACGACCATCGTGCCGATGCCCTCGTCGGTGAAGATCTCCAGCAGGATCGAGTGCTGCACGCGGCCGTCCAGCACCCGGGCCGTGCGGACGCCGTTGCGTACGGCGTGCAGGCAGCCCTCCATCTTGGGGACCATGCCGCTCGCCAGCCCCGGGAGCAGCTCTTCCAGTTCGGCGGCCGTGAGTTCGCTGACGACCTCGTCGCTGTGCGGCCAGTCCGCGTACAGGCCCTCGACGTCGGTGAGCACCATCAGCGTCTCCGCGCCGAGGGCGGCGGCGAGCGCGGCGGCCGCCGTGTCGGCGTTGACGTTGTAGACGCCCCCGCCGGGGCCGCCGTCCTCGTCGTCGGTGCTGCGGGCGATGGAGGAGATCACGGGGATGCGGCCGTCATCGAGCAGGGCCTGGATGGCGCCGGTCTCGATACTCGCGATGTCGCCGACGCGGCCGATGTCGACCGGGAGCCCGTCGACAGTGGCGTAGCGCTTGGTCGCCGCCATGATGTGCGCGTCCTCGCCCGTCATCCCGACGGCCAGGGGGCCGTGCTGGTTGAGCAGGTTGACCAGCTCGCGCTGCACTTGGCCCGCGAGGACCATCCGTACGACGTCCATGGTCTCGGGCGTCGTCACGCGCAGTCCGGCCTTGAACTCCGACTCCAGGCCCAGCCTTTCGAGCTGGGCGCTGATCTGCGGTCCTCCGCCGTGCACGACGACGGGACGCAGCCCGGCCTGCCGCAGGAAGACGACGTCCTGGGCGAAGGCGGCCTTGAGCTCCTCGTCGACCATCGCGTTGCCGCCGAACTTGATGACGACGGTCCTGCCGTTGTGCCGGGTGAGCCAGGGAAGCGCCTCGATGAGGGTGCGGGCCTTGGGCAGGGCGGTGTGCTTGCGTGCGGCGGGGAGGGATGCGGCGGATGTGGTCGGTGTGCTCATGAGCTGTAGGCGCTGTTCTCGTGCACGTAGTCGGCGGTCAGGTCGTTCGTCCAGATGACGGCGGACGAGGAGCCGGCGGCGAGGTCGGCGGTGATGGCGACCTCGCGGTAGCGCATGTCGACCTTGTCCCGGTCCTCCCCCACGGAGCCGTTCTTGCAGACCCACACGCCGTTGATGGCGACGTTCAGCCGGTCCGGGTCGAAGACGGCGTCGGTGGTGCCGATCGCGGAGAGCACCCGGCCCCAGTTGGGGTCCTCGCCGTGCACGGCGCACTTGAGCAGGTTGTTGCGGGCGACGGACCGCCCGGCCTGGACCGCGTCCTCCTCGCTCGCCGCGCCGACCACCTCGATGCGGATGTCCTTGGAGGCGCCTTCCGCGTCGCGGACGAGCTGCTGGGCCAGGTCGGCGCAGACGGCGCGGACCGCCTCGGTGAACTCCGCCTCGTCCGGGACTGCTCGGGACGCTCCCGAGGCGAGCAGCAGCACCGTGTCGTTGGTCGACATGCAGCCGTCGGAGTCGACGCGGTCGAAGGTCGTACGCGTCGACTCCCGCAGGGCCCTGTCGAGCACGGGGGCGTCGAGGTCGGCGTCCGTGGTGAGGACGACCAGCATGGTGGCGAGCCCGGGGGCGAGCATTCCCGCGCCCTTGGCCATGCCGCCGACCGTCCAGCCGTCGCCCTCGTGCACCGCCGTCTTGTGGACCGTGTCGGTCGTCTTGATGGCGATGGCCGCCTTCTCACCGCCGTGGGGAGACAGCTGCCCGGCTGCCTCGGCGACGCCCGGCAGCAGCCGGTCCATGGGGAGGCGCGTGCCGATCAGGCCGGTCGAGGCGACGGCGATCTCGCCCGCGCTGTCCTCCAGCGCCCGGGCCGCCGCCTCCGCTGTCGCGTGGGTGTCCTGGAAGCCCTCGGGGCCGGTGCAGGCGTTCGCGCCACCGGAGTTGAGGACGACGGCGGCCACCTGCCCGCCCTTGAGCACCTGCTCGGACCAGAGCACCGGTGCCGCCTTGACGCGGTTGGCGGTGAAGACGCCCGCCGCCGCGCGGCGCGGTCCCGCGTTGACGACGAGCGCCAGGTCCAGGCCGCCGCTGTCCTTGATGCCGGCGGCGACGCCGGCCGCGGTGAAACCTTTCGCCGCTGTCACACTCACTCTGCTTCTCCGTTCGCTTCGCCGCCGGCCGTACGGTCGCCCCGGGCGTTCACGGGGCTACCCCGGCAGCGGGCAGCCCGAGCGCCTCCGGCAGTCCGAGGGCGATGTTCATGCTCTGCACCGCGCCGCCGGCGGTGCCCTTGGTCAGGTTGTCGACCGCGGCGACGACCACGATCCGGCCGGCGTCCGCGTCGACGGCGGTCTGGAGGTGGACGTTGTTCGAGCCGGTCACCGCGCCCGTGGCGGGCCAGTGGCCCTCGGGGAGCACCGTGACGAACGGCTCGTCCTGGTACGCCTTCTCGTACACGGCGCGTACGGACTCGCCCCCGGCTCCCGGCAGCGCCTTCGCGCTGCACGTGGCGAGGATGCCGCGGGGCATGGGCGCGAGCGTCGGCGTGAAGGAGACGCTCACGGGGCCTCCCGCCGCCGCGCTGAGGTTCTGGACCATCTCCGGTGTGTGGCGGTGCACGCCGCCCACTCCGTACGGGCTCATCGAGCCCATCACCTCGCTGCCCAGCAGGTGCGGCTTGAGCGACTTGCCCGCGCCGGAGGTCCCCGTCGCCGCCACGACGACCGCTTCCGGCTCCGCGAGTCCGGCCGCGTAGGCGGGGACCAGCGCGAGCGAGACGGCTGTCGGGTAGCAGCCCGGGACGGCGATGCGGGTGGCTCCCCGCAACACGTCGCGCGCTCCGGGCAGTTCGGGGAGCCCGTACGGCCATGTCCCCGCGTGGGGCGTGCCGTAGAAGCGCTCCCAGGCCGAGGCGTCGGAGAGCCGGAAGTCCGCTCCGCAGTCCACGACGAGGACGTCCTCGTCCAGGGCCTCGGCGACGGCGCCCGACCGGCCGTGGGGCAGCGCGAGGAAGACGACGTCGTGCCCTTCGAGCACGGAGGGCGTGGTCTCCTCCAGCACGCGGTCCGCGTACGGCGTCAGGTGCGGCTGGAGCGAACCCAGCCGCGAACCCGCGTTGGAACCGGCCGTGAGCGCTCCGACCTCGACCTCGGGATGGGCGGCCAGCAGGCGCAGGATCTCCCCGCCCGCATATCCGCTCGCCCCCGCGACCGCTGCTCGCACTGCCATCTGACCTCCTCCTCGGTAGCATGACTATACGCAGTACGGCAGTTTTATGCAAAAGCGGCCAGAGACCCCCGCGCGGGGCTGACGACCGCCGTCCGCGTGGTCGCCGCTTGACCTTGACACCGTGGCAAGGCCTTCACTGCCGGTCAGGAGGTGCCTCGATGACGATCACGGAATGGGACGCGGACGCGGTACGAGCGCTGCGAGGACTGGAGGACGACCGGCCGTCCGCGCGGCTGCGGGCCGCTCTGGCCGTCGGCACCGCGCCCGACGCGCGCTTCGTCGGCAAGCTCGTCGAACGGTGCGCGGTCGAGCCGGAGTTCTTCGTCCGCGACATGCTGACCTGGGCGCTCACCCGCCACTCCGTCGAACTGACGCTCCCGGCGCTGCTCCGCGAAGTCCGTTCGGGTCGCGGTCAGGCACGCAGCCAGGCCCTGCACACGCTGTCCAAGATCGAAGATCCGCGGGCCTGGCCCGCGATCACTCCGGCTCTGCTGACGGACGCCGACGAGGAGGTGGCGCGCAGCGCCTGGCGGGCCGCGGCCGTGCTCGTCCCGGACGGCGAGCGGTCCGCGCTGGCCACGGTGCTGGTGGGGCAACTCGGGCGCGGCGGGCGGGAGATGCAGTTGAGTCTCAGCCGTGCACTCGTCTCGCTGGGTGATGTGATCGAGCCGGCACTCGAAGCCGCGGGGGCGGCGCGGGACCCGCGCGTATGCGCCCACGCGCTCGCCACCCGGCGCCTCCTGGAGGAGCCGGACGCAGGATTCGAGTCCGCGATCGAGGAGGCCAAGCGCATCGTGGCTCTCGGAGGGCCCGGTGAGGAGGGACGGTAGGACGTGCTGATCGGTGAGGTGGCGCGGCGGTCCGGGGTCAGCGCCCGCATGCTCAGGCACTACGAGTCGCTCGGCCTGGTGCGGCCCTCGGGCCGCACGGGCTCCGGCTACCGGGAGTACTCCGAGGACGACATCCGGCGGATCTTCCACGTGGAGAGCCTGCGGACGCTGGGGCTGTCGCTGCGCGAGATCGCTCGCGCGCTGGAGGACCCCGGCTTCACGCCCTCGGCGCTCGTCGGCGACCTCGTCCACCGGACGCGCGAACGCATCGCCGCCGAGACCGAACTGCTCACGCGGCTGCGCCGGATCGACGCCGCGGAGCCCGGCTGCTGGGACGACGTCCTCCGCACCGTCGCGCTCCTCCAGGCGCTGGGATCGAAGAGCGCCGGCACGCGGCAGCGCGCGGCCCTGTCCGCGGACGAACCTCCCGTACCCGTCGAGGCCCTGGCCGAGGCGGCGCTGGGCGAGACGGATCCGAACGTCGCCGGAGCCCTCAGATGGGCGCTGGCACGCTCCGGCGGCCGGGGCGCGGAGCTGCTGGCGGAAGGCCTCGGCTCGCCGGCTGCGGCGGTGCGGGAGCGCGCCGTACGCGCCCTGGCCGAGATTCCCGGCGAGGAGGCCGCCGGGCTGCTGCGTGACGCCCTCGCGGGCCCGGACGTGCTGGTCCGCGGGCAGGCGGCCCTGGCGCTCGGGTCGCGCGGGGTGGCGGACGGGATCCCGGTGCTGATCGACATGATCGCGGAGGGAAGGAACGACACCGACGCGGCCGATGCGCTGAGCGTGCTGGCCGCCGAGGACGCGACGGCGGAGGAGATCGCGAGCCGGCTCGTCGAGCGCCTAGCCGGCACCTCCGCCGGGGCGCCCGCCCGCGGACGGCTGACCCAGGCGCTCGCGGACATCCCCGGCACGACGGCCTCCCGCGCCCTGGTGGAGCTGTCGCACGACGAGGACCGCGCCGTCGCCCTGACAGCCGCATACCTGCTTCAGCTGCGCGGCCACGACGGCGGTTCCTGAGCGGGCATGGCGGCCGGTCCGGCGGGGAGCGGCCTGCTCGGACGTGCGAATCGGGCAACGAGCACGGTCCGAACGTTGCCGGAGACCGGACATGCCCCTCCGCCCGGGGACGGCGAGGATTCTGCTTGCGACAGACCGGGACGTAACGGCGGCAGCAGAGCCGGCCGCGCTGCGGGTCCCGGCCGAGTAGAAGCGAAGTGAAGTGGCACGTCACAAGAGCGCGAACCCGAGCGGTGCCGCGTCGCACCGCCTCCCCCGGATCCGTTCCACGGACTACGAGGACGCGCCGTCCCGCCGGATCGACCAGGCGCCGCTCACCCGCCTCCTCGCCTCGTGGGAGAACGGCGGGGCCGCCGGCCCTGAGGCGGCCGACGAGGCGGCACGGCTGCTGGCGGAGGACGACGAGGACGGTCCCGTACACCTCGTGCGCGTCCTCGGCGCGATCGAATCGGCGGCTCGCCGGACCGGCGGCAGCCTCTCCCACCTCACCGACACCCAGGCCGTGACGGCCACCTGCGGCGGAACGCTCCACCACCTCGTCGAAGTGCTCCACGCCGGCGGGCTGCGCGCGGCCACTTCCGCGGCCCGCGCCCTCGACGCCCGCTCCCGGTACCTGGTGCTGACCGCGCTGCGCCCGCACTGGCACGGACCGCTGCACGCCATCAGCGGACGGCTCCGCGACAGGGACGTCATGCCCCCCAGGAGCCCCTGGCGGTCGTGACCCGGGCGGCGCCCCGGTCCGGTCCCGTCCCCGTCCCCGGCTTCGGCTTCGATCTCGGCCTCAGGACTGGAGGCTCAGGCTCCACTCGCCCGCACGTCCCGAGAGCGTCGCGGCGGCGAGCGGCTTCACGTCGATGTGCCAGAACGAGTGCGGCGGCGCCTTCAGCGCGTAGCACAGCGCGGCACGCAGCACGCCCGGCTCGACGACCGCGACGACCCAGCCGTCGCCGACCGGGCGGGTGTCGATCCACGCGCCGATGCGCTGGATGAAGGCGACGAGCGACTCGCCGCCGTGCGGTGTCATGCGGGGGTCGGTCATCCAGGCGTTCACGGCCCGGGGTTCGCGGGCCGTGACCTGCTGGAGCGTGGAGCCGTTCCAGCGGCCCATGTCGCAGTCGCGCAGCGCGGGCTGGGCGAGGGGCGCCAGGCCGAGGGAGACCGCGGTCTCCCGGCAGCGAGCCGACGGCGAGCAGTACCGCAGCTCGGCGGCGGCCAGGTAGGACAGCGCCGGCTTCGCCCTGCGCACCTCGTGCCACCCCGCCGGGTCGAGCGGCCGGCTGTCGGCGAACCGCGCGTCGAGCACCGACGCACTGCGGCTCGCGGCCAGCAGTGTGAGGCGAAGGGCCATTCGGCGATCGTAGAACGAGCGGGGGCCTTGTTCGACAGATCGTCCGCAGGGAGCACGACTGCGCTGGTAGGCGTCCCGTGGGACGCCGCGCACCTCAGGTGGTGAAATCGATGTGAGCGTCGCGAAAAGACGGACCGGCCACGGGAGGCCCGTGTGGACCTGGACGAAGTGGCGGACGAGCTGTACGGGCTGCGGCCGGAGGAGTTCACCGCCGCCCGGGACGACCGCGCACGGCAGGCACGCGCCGCGGGGCAACGCGACCTGGCCGGCCAGATCCGCGGCCTGCGGCGCCCCACCCTCGCCGCGTGGGCGAGCAACCTCCTCGTACGCGAGCAGCAGGAGGACGTCGCCCCGCTGCTGCGGCTCGGCGAGCAGCTGCGCGACGCCCACCGCGACCTGGACGGGCAGGAGCTGCGCGCCCTCTCCCACCGGCAGCACCAGCTCGTGGCCGCCCTGGCCCGGCAGGCGGGGCAGCTCGCCTCGGACGCCGGGCAGCCCCTCGGCCCGCAGGCCCAGCAGGAGGTGGCGCAGACGCTGCAGGCGGTGCTGTCGGACCCGGGTGCCGCGCGGGAGTGGGCCGGCGGAAGGCTCGCGAAGCCCCTGTCCGTTGCCGTCGGGTTCGACGCCGCCGCCGAGGCCGCGGGCCCGCAGACCCGCACCGGGGCCGGACGCACACGGAAGCGGAAGTCCTCCTCCGCCGGAACCGCGTCGTCCTCCGGGAAGAGCGCACGGCGCTCGGACAGCACCGCGGACGGGGGCAGGTCACGAGCGGACGGGAAGGCCCGTCAGGCCGGGGAGCGCACCCGTCAGGCCGAAGAGCGCACCCGCCGGGACGCCGAGGAAGCCGACGCCCGGGCGGAGGAGCTGAAGCGGGAGGCGGAGGCGGCTGACGGCGACGCGGAGGCGGCACGGTCGGCGCGGGAGGAGGCCGGGGAGAGGGTGGAGCGGCTGCGCGAGGAACTCCGGGAGGCCGAACGGGAGCACAC
Source organism: Streptomyces sp. WMMB 714 (assembly GCF_900090125.1). Classification (NCBI taxonomy): domain Bacteria; kingdom Bacillati; phylum Actinomycetota; class Actinomycetes; order Kitasatosporales; family Streptomycetaceae; genus Streptomyces; species Streptomyces sp. WMMB 714. The sequence continues at coordinate 153,151 of NZ_FMHJ01000009.1, read as the reverse complement.
GCGTCGCCGCAAGAACGAGCGGGAGACCGACCGGACGGCGCGGGAGGCACGCCGCCGCGCGGAGGAAGCCGGGAAGCGAGCGAGGCAGTCGGCCGACGCGGCCCCCTCGGCGGGACGAGGGCGGAGCGGCAAGGCCGCCCCTCGCGGCGGACGCCGGGGGCGCTGAGCCACACCGCCCCCGCCGGGGGCGCTCGCGAATCGGCGGGCGGGGACACCGCTTGCCGCCGGGACGCCCGGCCCGGTCACCCCTGCCGCGGCTCCTCGCGGACGACTTCCCGCGGGTCCTTGTCGTCCCGGAGGCCGAGGAAGCGCGGGTGGCGCAGCTTGCCGTCCCGCGTCCACTCGGTGAAGCCGATCTGGGCGACGAGCTCGGGCGACGCCCACCGGGCGCCCCGCTCCCGTACGGGATCCGCGAACGGCGAGCGTGCGACGGCCAGTTCGTCGAGGCGGCGGCGGAGTGAGACCAGTGTCGCGTTGTCGTAGCCGGTGCCCACCTTCCCGGCGTAGCGCAGCTTCCCTCCCTGGTGGTAGCCGATCAGCAGCGCCCCGAACCCGACGCGGGTGCCGGAGGGCTCGGTGCAGCCGCCGACGACGAACTCCTGGCCCGCCTCGCACTTCAGCTTCAGCCAGTCCGGCGAGCGGCGGGTGACGTACCGCCCGTCGGCCACCTTGGCGATCAGCCCCTCCCAGCCGCGGCGGCAGGCGTCGTCGAGGAGTCGCGGGCCGCCCTGGTTGCGGTGCGAGGTGAAGCGCAGCGGGGCCCGGAAGTGGAGGGCGCCGCGCAGCAGTTGCTTGCGTGTCCGCAGCGGGAGGGCCCTGACGTCGGCCCCGTCGAGGCGCAGCAGGTCGAAGAGGTAGTAGGTGACGGCGACGCCTGTGGCGCGGGCCTGGCGCGGGTCCGTCAGCTGCATCCGCTGCTGCAGCCGCTCGAAGGAGGTGCGGCCGCCGGCGAAGGCCACGATCTCGCCGTCGGCTGTGAAGTCGTCGCAGCCCTGCGCGGCGAGGGCGTCCACGATCTCCGGATAGCTGCCGTTGAGCGGCTTCCCTGTGCGCGACAGCAGGCGGATGTCGTCGCCCTCCCGTACGGCGAGGACGCGGATGCCGTCCAGCTTGCGTTCGAAGAGCCACCCACCGCCCTCGAAGTCCCGCCTGTCGCTGAGGGTCGCGAGCATCGGACGGGCCGCCAGATCCCTGCCGGGGGGCGCGTCACGGAGGCGGGCGCGGTGGTCTTCGGGGAGGGCGTCCAGCAGGGAGCGGTCCATGGTTCGTCCTCTGTGCCGGTGGGGCTGAGCGCGGTGTTCCTGTGGCGTCAGGGACGTCGCGCGTACCCCCGTGGGCGGCCGCCATGCCGGGACGGCCGGGGACGGGCAGGGCGTGCGGACCGCGGGCGGAAGCGGACCGGATCCGCCCCGTTTCCGCCCGGATTCGCGGGGCAAGCGGGGACCACGGCAGAACACATGGCAATACACCGGCCCGCTGACGGGCCGGAAACGGAGGTTCACCCATGCTGAAGGCGATTGCAGACATGCTGCGGACCATCGGCGGCGCCGTGGCCACCGTCGTGACTCTGCCCTTCCGCCTCGTGGCCAGGCTCTTCGGCGGCGTCTCCGACACCGCCCACGGCCGCCACTGACGGCCTGACGACGGCCCGTCCGGTCCCGGACCGGACGGGCGTGTGGGGGACGGAACGACCGCGCCCGCCGCGAGGTGACGACCGCGGCGGGCGCGGCTCTGCCTCCGCACGGTTGCGCTCCGCGCGTCGCGAGCCGCCCCGCCCGGCCAGAGCGCCGCGCCGAGTGGGTCAACCGGCCGGGCTTTGAAGCGCGTTGGGCTGTCGTCCCGCCGTCCGCGCTCACCAGGCAGAGCGGTGCGTCACTCCGGCGCGGCCGGGCCGGCCACGTCGCTTCCGGCCGGTGGTGCGCTGCGGCCGCCCGTCTCCTCGAACGCGTCGCACAGCCGCCGTACGCCCTCCACCAGGTCGGCCTCGCCGCTCGCCGGTGCGAAGCTGAGCCGCAGGTGCGGCGCCGGTGATTCGGCGGGGAAGTACGGGCGTCCCGCTGCTACGGACACACCGGCCCGCAGCGCGGCACCGGCGAGCGCCGTCTCACCCGTACCGGCGGGCAGGCGCGCCCAGAGGTGGAAACCGCCGCGGGGCACCCGGGCGGGCACCAGGTCGGGCAGCCGGCTGGCGAGCGCGGTGAGCATGACCTCCCGTCTGCTCCTCAACTCCCCCGCCACCGTGCGCAGATGACGCTGCCACGCGGGAGCTCCGACGAGTTCGAGCGCGGCCTCCTGCAGCGGCCTCGAGACGAAGAAGCTGTCCACTGTCTGCACGGCCCGCAACCGCTCCAGCACCGGCCCGCGCGCCGCGAGCGCCCCCACGCGCAGGCTCGGCGACGTGATCTTCGTCAGAGAGCGCAGGTGGACGACCCGGCCGTCCGCGTCCTCCGAGCACAGCGGGGGCGGCAGCGGGCCGGCGTCCTCGTGGGCGAGGCAGCGGGCGAAGTCGTCCTCGACGACGAACGCCCCGGCCTGCGCGGCGGCCGCCAGGACGGCCTCCCTCCGCCCTGCCGCCAGTACGGCGCCGGTGGGGTTCTGGAAGAGGGGCTGGCAGACGAAGACGCGCGCCCCGCTGGCGCGGAACGCAGCGGCGAGCAGCTCCGGCCGGACCCCGTCCGCGTCGACGGGCACGGGGACGGGCCGCAGTCCGGAGGCCCGCGCCGCGGCGAGCAGCCCCGGGTATGTCGGGGACTCCACGAGGATCGCCGCTCCGGGTGCCGCGAGTCCGCGCAGGGCGGTCGTGATGGCGCTCTGGCCTGCCGCGGTGACGAGCACGTCCGCGGCCGTGACGCTCCCCGAGGGACCGCCGATGTCCCTCGCGAACCAGTCCCGCAGCTCCTCGACGCCCTCCACCGGCGGCCGGGACCACGCCCCCGGGCGCCTCCCTGCCCTCGCGAGCGCCGCCGACAGCGCGCGCTCGGGGCGCAGGTTCGCGGGCAGGTACCCGCCGCTGAGTTCGACGACGCCGGAGGGCGGCACCGCCAGGGTCGCCAGCACTCCCCCGGCGTCCACGCTGCGCGGCACCTGATCGGCGGAGGCGTCCGCGCTGAGCGCGACCTCCTGCCAGGAGGTGTCGCCCTTCACCGCCGGGGCCGTCCGCGGCTCCGCACGGAAGGCCCCGGCGCCGGGGCGGGTGACGACGAGCCCTTCGGCGGCGAGGCGGGCGAGAGCGCGGGAGACGGTCACGGGACTCACGCGATGAGCCTCGACGAGCTCCCGGCTCGACGGCAGCTTCTCACCCGGCAAGTAGCGGTTGAGGTGCGCACGGAGAGTTTTCGCCAGTTCAGCGACGCTGCTACGCTCATGCATGAGAGACAACGATAGCGCTATTGGTTCGCAGGGAGTAGCGGTTCCACCTCGCGGGGCGGACGTCGACGCGAAGGGCGCACAGCCGCGGCACCACCTCGCGGCGCCCGCACCGGCCGTGCGGACCGCCCCGGGCGCACCCCGTGCGGGCGGCGGCGGGCTGCTGCTCGCCGCGTTGGGCGTCGTCTGCTTCTCCCTCACCTTTCCCGCCACCGCCTGGACGCTGGAGGGCTTCGGCCCCTGGTCGGCGACCTTCCTGCGGCTGCTGCTGGCTGCCGTCCTCGCGAGCGTCCTGGTCGCCGTACTCCGCGTGCCCGTGCCGGCGCGGCGCCACTGGCCGTGGCTGGCCGTCGCGGCGTCGGGCGTCATGGTGGGGTTTCCGCTGCTGACGACGCTCGCCCTGCAGACGTCCACCACCGCGCACGCGGCCGTCGTCGTCGGACTGCTCCCGCTGACGACCGCGCTGTACTCCTCCCTGCGCACCGGGGCACGGCCGTCCCGTGTCTTCTGGGGGGCCGCTCTCGCGGGGGCGGCGGCCGTCATCGCCTTCGCAGTGCACGAGTCCGGCGGCGCCCCCACCACCGGCGACCTCTTCCTGGGCGTCGCGCTGCTGCTGTGCGCGGCGGGGTACGCGGAGGGCGCGCGCCTGGTGGGTGAGCTGACCGGGACGCAGGTGGTCGGGTGGGCGCTCGTGGGGTGCCTGCCGCTCGCCGTGCCGGGAGCCGCCGTCGCCCTCGCCCTGGAGCCCTCCGGCGGGCCGACCGTGCACGCGGTCCTCGGGCTGCTGTGGGTGGCCGCCGGGTCCCAGCTGCTCGGCCTCACGCTCTGGTACCGCGGACTGAGCGTCGCGGGAGTGGCCCGGGCGAGTCAGACGCAGCTCGCGCAGCCGCTGCTCACACTCGGCTGGTCGGTGCTGCTGCTGGGAGAGGAGCTCTCCGCGGCCGCGCCGCTGACGGCGGTGGCGGTGCTGGTCTGCATAGCGGTCGTGCGCCGGAGCCGTACCTGACGGGCCGGTACCGCTTTCGGCGGCGGTGGCTGACGGGCCTCAGCCCGGGCGCAGTTCACCGCACCGCCGTAGACTTATCGGTGCAGACAGGCACAGTGCGGACTGCACGGAACCACCCGTGCACACCCTGCGGACAGGAGGGTCCTCCTGATGCGAGCGAAGACGGGCGACAGCCTGCTGATGCACGGGCGGGTCGTGGGCGACCACGACCGCGTCGCGGAGATCGTCGAAGTACTGGGCACCGACGGCGAACCGCCCTACCGGGTGCGTTTCGACGACGGCCACGAGGCCGTCATGTCACCGGGACCCGACACCGTGGTGCGGGAGCGCAAGAAGGCCTGACGGCCCCTGACGGACGTACGCCGGGCGGCGGCCGCGCATGAGCGTGCGGCCGCCGCCCCCGTATGCGCGACAGGCCCGCCCCGGCCCTGCGCTATCCGCCCAGGTCCGGGCAATCCTGCCTGAAAGGGCAAGCGGAAGTGCACCTCCGGTGCCGCTGTACGTCCTTTACGCTCTGCCCCCGCCCCGTCACGCTGGGCCCCCGTAACGACGTTCGTACGCGGCGGAGTTCGAGGGGGAGCGGCACGATGCGCGCACACGAGCACGACCGGGAACACGGCCACGAACACGACGAGGTGCTGAGGCGGGACGGGACGCCGGGTGACACGCGCGCCCCGGCGGAGCTGCCGCATCTGCTGCGCGCCGCTGCCTCCGGCCGGACGGACGTCGTCGGCCGGTCCGGCATGGGGGCCCTCCAGCGGACGGTCGGCAACGGCGCCGTGACGTCGATGGTGCAGCGGGAGGGCGCCGGGGACGGGCGCGAGCAGGAGGAAGGCGCCGGGCAGTCCGCTGCCAGGTCCTCCGTCCACGACGTGATCTCCTCCTCCGGCGGGCAGTCCCTGGACCAGGACACACGGACCGACATGGAGGGCAGGCTCGGTGCCGACTTCTCCGACGTACGGGTCCACACCGGCTCCGCCGCGCACGACTCCGCGAAGGACGTCGGTGCCCGCGCCTACACGGTCGGCAACAACGTCGTCTTCCAGCGCGACGCCTACGACCCCTCGTCCCACGAGGGCCGCACCACTCTCGCCCACGAGCTGACGCACGTCATCCAGCAGCGCAGCGGGCCCGTGGAGGGAACCGAGGCGCCGGGCGGTATCCGCGTCAGCGACCCGTCCGACCGCTTCGAGCAGGAGGCCAGCGCCAACGCCGAACGCGTCATGGCACAGCCCGCTCCCGCGTCCGAGACGGCTTCCGGTCCTGCGGCGGGCGCGACGGCCGCGCCCTCCCCGGCCGCCGCCGTTCAGCGGCAGGCCGAGGACGAGGAGGAGGAACCGGCGGACGTGCAGGGGTCGTTCGTGCAGCGCGCCGCCGGCGACGCGAAAGCCGAAGAGGAGGAGGAGCCACCTCCGGAGTGAGCCGCCGTACGGCGGGGGCCGCTGACCGGCACGGCGGAGACGCACGCCGTGCGGACCGGCGGGGCACCCGGCCCCCGGTTGGCTGCGGCACCCGAACTGGCTGGCCCTGCCCGGGTTTTGAGGACGAGACGCGGGCCTTGAGGACCACGAAGGGGCGCGTACGGCGTGCGGCCCTACGCGCCCCGGAGGCCGGACCCCGGCCCGGCGTGCCCGTCAGTCGCCCTTCGCGTCCCTCAACGAGCCGCCGAGGAACAGCGATTCGCTGCACTGGGACGGCTTGGGCGCCTTCACGGGCTTGCCCACCTCGCGGCAGGTGATGGAGATGGTGATCTTGCCGCCGGCCGAGACCTCGATCGGAGTCACGAAGTGGTAGTCGGAGTCGCGGAAGTTCTCCAGCGCGAGGTCGAGCACCTGCCCGTCCTCGCTGGAGACGACGACTGTGCCCGAGTCGCCCTGAGGGTTCTGCACGACGATGTCGGTGAGCGAGAAGACCTTGCCGCCCTCGACCGTGTACGCGGTCTTGTCCGTCGCACCACCGCCGACGGAGTCCTTGACCTGCACACGCGCACTCTTCGGCGCGCCGCCTCCGCCGCCCGCGCCACCGGAGCCGCTCGCCCCGCCGCCGTTGCGGCCGCCGCTCTGCCCGCCCGAGCCGCTCGCCCCGCTGTTCGCGCCGCCACCCGCGCTCTTCCCGTTCTCCGCTGCGTTCTTGGCGCGTTCGGCCTCCGCCGAGTTGATGGCCTCCGGCGTGATGGCCTCCTTCGCCGCCGACCGCACCGTGGGCCTCAGCAGCCCGTACCAGAGCCCGGCCAGCAGGCCCACCAGCAGCACAGCAGCGATGAGCACGCGGGGCAGCCAGCGCGGCAGGATGGCCTCCTGCTCGTACGTGCCGTCCAGCACCACGGGCATCCCGGGCTCGGCGCCATCCCCGAACGGGCGCTGGGTCACGAGCACTTGGAAGGGATGGGTGACCGGCGCCCCGCGCCACACGCGCTGCACCGGACGCACCTTCAGCTTCGCGAACTTCGCCTCGCCCGGCGGCACGTCCAGCTGCGCGGGCTCGAAGACCAGCCGTGCACGCTCGGTCTCCTCCCGCGCCTCCAGGTCGAAAGAGGCATGCGTGTTGCCCCTGTTGTCGACGGCGACCTCGTGACGTCCCCTCCACGCGCTGTGCGAGGCGCGGGGGACGATCTCGGAGGTGACGTCGCTGAACGGCAGTACCTCGACGGAGCGTTCGGGAACCACCGTCTGCGCAGGGTCACTTGTGGGGATGACGCGCAGGCCCAGCGGCGTCTCGCCCGGCATGACGGACGAACTGCGCGGCGGGTGCAGCGTGATGGTCGCGGTACCGGACGCGCCGGGGTAGAGCGACAGGCTCTCGGGCTCGACAGCGGCCCAGCCCGCGCAGGGCCCGACCACCTCGAAGCGGACTTCCTCGACCGTGGTGCCCGAGTTGAGCACCTGGACGGGTAAGGCCGCCTCGCTGCCGGGCTCCAGGCTGACGGTGGACTCGTCGAGGCTCGCCGAAACACTCATGGCGCGCACCGTACGTTCACACCGGCACCACGAGGAGCGGCCGGACAGGAACGCTTTCGGGCAAATGCGGGTTCTCTCTGAGCCATCGTGTTCTGCCCTCTGTCGCACGGCACGGACGGCGGGGGAGCCTTCTGCCGCACAGAGCCGCAGCGACTGGAAGAGAGACCGATTGCACATAGGCAGGCGCACCGGCGCCTGACTGAGGGGGAGGGAAGCACGGGATGAACCAGCACACTTCCGTGGACCGCGTCACCGTCGACGTACGAGCCCAGGACCCGATCTCGCAGGCCGGTCTGGCCAGCCACCTGCGGACGCGGCCCGAAGTGCGGCTCGTGGACCAGGACGCCGAGGAACCGCCCGAAGTGGTGGTCGTCGTCGCGGACGCCGTCGACGAATCGGTGTTACGGGCGTTACGGCAGATCCACCGGACCAGCGCCGCGCGGGGGGTTCTGGTCACGACGCACATCGACGAGCAGCAGCTGCTCAGCGCGGCCGAATGCGGCTTCGTCGGGATCGTACGGCGGGCCGACGCCACGCCGGAGCGCCTGGTGAAGGTCATCAAGGCCGTGGCCAACGGGGAGGGCCATGTACCGCCGGACCTTCTGGGCACGCTCCTCGAACAGGTCGGCAAGCTCCAGGGGGAGGTGCTGGGGCCGCGCGGACTGAACTTCACGGGGCTCGCCACGCGGGAGATCGAGGTGCTGCGGCTCGTCGCGGAGGGGTGCGACACGGCGGACATCGCCCTCAAGCTCGCCTACTCGGAGCGGACCATCAAGAACGTGCTGCACGCGGTGATGACGCGGCTGAACCTGCGGAACCGCTCGCACGCGGTGGCGTACGCGCTGCGGCAGGGTCTGATCTGAGCCTGAGCCTGAGCCATGAGCCATGAGCCCTGAGCCCTGAGCCCTGAGCCCTGAGCACGATGTGACGGGCAGCGCCTGTCGGCCTACTCCGGCGCGGGCGCTGCCTCTGTCCCGATGCCCGTACCGGGGCCCTGAGTCGCCGGTCCGGAAGGGGCCGCGGGCGGGGCACGACGGACGCAATGCGGCGCGGACCCGGCCTCGATGCACGTTCGGGCACGGGCCCGTACCCGAAGGGTTGGCTCCCTTCCGCTCTCCACCGACGGGGCGGGCGGGCGAGGGTGAAGCGCGCATCGGCGGATCACAAGGGGGGCTTCTGTGCGGGGTGTTCAGCGCCTTCGACGACCCGGCGCGGCGGGATGGCGCACCGCGGCACACTCCGTCAGGCGGCTGGCAACCGGGACGGCCGCCCTGCACATCGGCGCACTGACGCTCGTGCTCGTACTCGCGATCAGCTTCCTGCCCGGTGTCGTGGCATGGTCCGAGCCCGGCGACCGCGGCCCGAGCGTCACCCCCGACCGCGTCGAGGAATCCCTGTCGCCGGGCGAGTCGTTGACCGTCGAGAAGAAGGTGCGCACACCCGTCGTGCCCCCGCGGCCCGACGTCGTGATGCTCGTCGACGGCACGGGCAGCATGGGGCCGCCGATCGCGGACGTGCAGGAGAACCTTCGGAGTATTACGCGATCGGTGACCGACGAGCAGCCCGACGCCCGCTTCGCCGTGGCCACTTACGGCGACGTCACCGACGGCCCCCGCGCCTACACGGTGCTTCAGGGCCTCACCGACAACATCGACGACGTCCAGAAGAACGGCGTCGACCGCCTGGACACCGACCGCGGCTACCAGAGCAACGGCCCGGCCGAGGACTGGATCAACGCGCTGTGGCAGATCGCCCACGGAAGCGGTGGGCAGACCGAGTTCAGGGAGGGCGCCAGCCCGGTCGTCGTCCTCGTCGGCGACGCGTCCAGCCACGACCCGAGCCTCGGCCACTCCCTGGGGGACACGACAAGTGCACTGCGCGAGGCGGGAGTTCGCGTACTCGCCGTCGACGTGACGACGGAACTGGGCGACGGCCTCAACGGCAACGGCGACAACGGCAACGGGGAGGAGGACAACCAGGACCCGACGCACGAGCCGAACCAGGCGACGAAGGTCGCGGAGGAGACCAACGGCGAGCTCTTCGAGGGCATCGACGCCGACGAGGTCTCCGACAAGGTCGTCGAAGGGCTCACCAACCTTCCCACGACGATCAGTTACCAGACCCTGGACTGCGATCCGTCCCTGTCCGTCTCGCTCGAACCGTCGACGCGCACGGTGACCAGCGGCAAGACGGCGACGTTCACGGAGACCGTCAAGGCCGACAAGGACGCGCCGCAGGGCGCCGACCTGGAGTGCACGATCCAGTTCCTCGCCGACGGGAAACTCCCGGACGGCAGTTCACCGGACGCCGTCGTCGAAGACGCGGCCGCGCACCAGAACCGCGACCCGTACGTGGCGGGGCTGGAGGGCGCCGACTCGGGACCGGGTGCGGGGGCCGACTCGGGAGGCCGTGCCATCGCCGGTGCGGCGGCGGGCGCGGTGGGCGGCGCGGACGGGACGGCGGCCGCGGGCGCCGCGGCCGGGCTCATCGCCGGCACGGGCGACTCGGAGGGCGGCCTCATTGCCGGGGCCGCGGTCGGTGGCGTCGGCGGCGCGGACGGCGAGGTCATCGCCGGAGCGGCAGCGGGCGCGATCGCCGGCACCGGCGGGTGCGACGGCAGCACGGTCGGCCTGGTGGGCGGAGCCCTCGCGGGGCTGACGGGCGGCGACACCCTGGGCGCGCTGGGCGGCCTGCTGGGAGGGCTGCTCGGCGGCGGGTCCGGCGGATGCGACGACGGGGGAACGATCGAAGGAGACGTGCAGGGCGACGTCCAAGGAGACGTGCAGGGGGATGTGCAGGGCGACGTCCAAGGCGATGTACAGGGGGATGTCCAAGGCGATGTACAGGGGGACGTCGAAGGGGACGTTCAGGGGGAGGTGGAAGGTGACGTACAGGGCGACGTCGAAGGTGACGTGGAAGGTGACACCGAGGGTGACACCGACGGCGATGACGGCGGGAACGACGAGCCCGTACCCGACTACCAGGAGGTCATCACCATCACCGTCGAGGACGTCGACGCCCCGGAGGTGACGGTGGACGACCGTACGGTGGAAGCCCCGGGCAAGTCAGGAGCCGAAATCGACTTCCCCGCCACGGCGATCGACGCCGTCGACGGCGAACTCCCCGTCAGCTGCGAACCGGAGTCCGGCTCCCGCTTCAAGGTCGGTACGACGAAGGTCACTTGCGAGGCCACCGACTCCGCGGGCAACACCGGCAAGGACACGGCTGAGTTCACCGTGCTGCCGCCGCCCGTACCGAACGAGGCGGATGTCGCGGTGAAGACGAGCGTCGCGCCCGCCGAGAACTACGTCGGCAGGCAGACCGTCGCCCGCTTCGTCCTCACCAACGCGGGCCCCAAGACAGCCAAGGACGTGGTCGTCACGGCCGAGTGGCCCAAGCCGGACAAGGCGAAGCGCCGTGCCCTCGGCCCTCTCACGGGCTGCACCCTCAGCGACCCGTGCAGCATCAAGCCCGGCGGCCGGCTCGTCGTGGCACAGGCAGCCGTCTACCGCGAGGCGGAGAGCGGGGACGTCAAAGCCACCGTCAGCAGCTCCCCCAGCGATCCGGACCGGAAGAACAACAAGGACAGCGCTCATCTCCGCGTCCTCGAACCGAAGTTGACGGTGACGCCGAAGGCCGGACCGCCCGGCCAGGCCGTACTGGCACGCGGCAAGGACTTCCCCCCGGGCAGCACGGTCAGCCTGACGTGGAAGCCCGGCATCACCGCCGCCCGCTCCCCCGTACGGGTCGGCCGGGACGGAGAGTTCGAGGCACCGGTGCTGGTACTGCGCAAGGACCAGATCGGTCCGCGAAAGCTGCGCGCCGACGTCCGTGCGCTGGACCGGCTGCAGAAGCCGTTCCTGGTCGTCCAACGACACCTGGAACCACCGGACTTCGCAGGACGGGGCTGAGCAACGCATCTCGACGGAAGGGCAGCGCGACGACGCGTAGCTGGGAGGAGGCACCGTGATCCACGAGGTCGACGAAGCGCTGCGCGCCCTGTTCCGCGCGGAGCCGCTGGAGGGCGGGCAGATCGCCGTCGTCTTCGACGCGCCGACCCGCGACTGGGCGGCGACGGTCAACGCCCCCACGGTGAACCTGTATCTGTACGACATCCGCGAGCACATGCAGCTCCGCGAGCGCGGCCTGCACAACCAGTACGACGAGCAGGGCATCGTCGTCGCCCGGCGCCGCCCGCCCCGCTACTTCAAACTGTCGTACTTGATCACGGCGTGGACGAAGCGGCCCGAGGACGAACACCGCCTGCTCTCCTCGCTGTTGACGTGCCTGCTCCAGTACGAGGCGCTGCCTGCCGAGCGGTTGACCGGCACGCTCGCTGAGATCGGCGTCGCCGTACCGATGACGGTGGCGCTGCCGCCGCCCGAGGACAGGTCGTTCGCGGACGTGTGGAGCGCGCTGGGCGGCGAACTGAAACCGTCACTCGACCTCGTAGTGAGCGTCCCGGCAACCGCGTCCCCCGTCTACCCGGCCGGGCCACCGGTCAGCGACGAGGGCCTGCAACTCGGCTTCTTCGACGCCCCGCCGCCCGACGAACGTCCGGGGCACGAACCGACCGCGTACCGCACCGCACCCAACGGCGTGAAGCAGCCGATCTACGGCACGCGCCCCGGTGCGCCGCCCCGCGCGGCCGACGACGGAGCGGACCCCGAGCCCCGTACGCGTACCCGCCGCGGCGGCATCGCCTCCCATATCTCCGAGGGCGGCGAATGACGCGGGAGACTCCACACGGCGACGCGGATGGGGCGGGCGACGGAGCCGAACTCGACGTCTCGCTGCGCCACTTGCTGGACCGCGCCGTCATCATCGAGGAACGCGTCCGCCGGGCGGTCCATCTCCGACGCGCCACCGACCCCCACCCGGACGACGAGTTCCGCGGCCTCTACCTCAACGACGAGGCAGTGCTCCGGCTCCTGGAAGAGGGCCGCTCCGTCCCCGCCCCGGCCGAGACCGAGCGGGACCGGCTGTCGGACGCGGAGTCCCGAGCGGACACCACATCCCGACTCCACGTCCTGGCCCGGGAGTTCGCCCTCTCTGCCTTGGACGTCGACATCCTCCTCATCACGCTCCTCCCCGACCTGGACGAGCGCTTCGAGGCCTTCTACGGCTATCTCAACGACGATGTGACACGCCGTCGCCCCAGCGCGGGCCTTGCCCTCGGCCTCTGCGGCATGCCGCCGGCGGATTCCGCTGCCCGCGCCCGCCTCCACCCGCTCTCCCCGCTGCGGGCAGGAGGTCTCCTCCTCGTAGAGGAACCTGAACGCCCCTTCCTGGCCCGCGCGTTACGCGTCCCCGACCGCGTGACGGCGCATCTGCTCGGAGACAACACCCCGGACCCCCGCATCACCGACCTGCTCGTTCCCCGCCCGGACATCCCCGGCGTCGGCGACCCGGCTCCCCTGGCGCGCGCCCTCGGAGGTGGCGTCCGGCTGGCCTACCTACGGGAGGACCAGGGCGGCGCGGGCACCTCACTGGCCGCCTCGGCGCTTGTCCGCTCAGGCCGCACGCCGCTCGGCACCGACCTGCACCGCCTGGCCGAGGACCCGAACCCGACGGAGGCGGTACGCGTCCTGACACGTGAGGCGCGGCTGACCGGCGCGGGCCTGGTCTGCGGCCCGGTCGACGCCCTCCTCCCGGAAAAGGTCGGCGCAATCCGGCAGTTGACGGAAGCGGACGCCCCGGTGATCCTCGTGGGCCGCGCGCCCTGGGACGCCTCGTGGTCGAAGCACCCACCGCTCCTCCTCCAGGCCCCGCGAGTGGAGCCCACAGCGAGAGCGGAGCTCTGGAAGGCGTCATACGGCACGGAGGTCCCGTCCAGCCTGGACCTGACCCGGACCCTCTCCCCGTTCCTCCTCACCCCGGACCAGATCGCTGGCGCGGCCCGCGCCACGTCACAGACGGCAGTGCTCAACGGCAGCGGACTCACCCCGGACCACGTCCGCGCAGGCGCCCGCGCCCAGAACGCCGCGGGCCTCGACCGCCTGGCCCGCCACATCGAACCGGCCGTCGGCTGGGACGACTTGGTGCTCCCACCCGACCCTCTGGCCCAACTCCGCGAACTGACGGCTCGCGCCCGTCACCGCGACCGTGTGCTCGGCGAATGGGGCATGCGGCCGGGTGGCGGCCGCGGCCGGGGCGTCACGGCACTCTTCGCCGGCGACTCGGGCACGGGAAAGACAATGTCCGCGGAGGTCATCGCGGCCGACCTGGGCCTGGACCTCTACACGGTCGATCTGTCGACGGTCATCGACAAGTACGTCGGCGAGACGGAGAAGAACCTGGAGCGCATCTTCACGGAGGCCGCCGGCATCAACGGCGTCCTGCTCTTCGACGAGGCAGACGCGATCTTCGGCAAACGCTCCGAGGTCAAGGACGCCCACGACCGCTACGCGAACGTCGAGAGCGCCTACCTGCTCCAACGCATGGAGACCTTCGACGGCTTGGCCATCCTGGCCACGAACCTCCGCGCCAACCTGGACGACGCCTTCACCCGCCGCCTCGACCTGGTCATCGACTTCCCCCTACCGGAGGCTGCGGAACGCCGGGTGCTCTGGGAACGCTGCCTCGCTCCCCTACTCCCCGACGCGGAGGACCTGGACCTCGACTTCTGCGCGGAATCCTTCGAGCTTGCGGGCGGCAATATTAGGTCTATTGCTGTGACAGCGGCTTATCTGACGGCGGAATCGGGAGCGCCGCTGACTATGCGGAGACTGATACATGCAGTGCAGCGAGAATATCAGAAGCTCGGCCGTCTGACAGTTTTCTCCGAGTTTGGTCAATACCTCAGCCTGCTGAGCTGAGTGTGCTCACCATTGGTTCAATGGGACGAGTGTCGAACAAGTCCAGATACTCATTCTGCAAACAAAAATGACTGGTTACGCACCGTTGGTGCAGGCCCGTTCGGGACGACCGCCAACCTAGATCCCATTTGCACCAGAGACGCATTAAGAAATTCAAGCACAAGAATAATCCCAGGCAGTTGGGTCGGACCCCCAGCTCAAGCGATGAGAATTCGACACTCTACTGTGCGAATCACGTATCGGCGCCAAAAAAACACGTCAACACACTCAAGAATTCGTACGTCAAGCACAGACTCCTACTAACGCCTCTCAGCACATAAAGAGAGCTCAACCACACAGCACAGAGACGGTCTGGTGCAAACTCCCCGGCCGTGAGATGATACCTCAAAGAAGAAGGAGGACGCCAATTCAATCGGTGCTTGCAAACATAGCGATCGGGCTAGTAACCAGCCTACTTGGCGGTGCATCGGTCTGGGTGTGGGAGCGATTCAAGCGTACTCGAGCGGAAAACCGGAGGGCAGAATTCTTTGGTGTCCGCCCTGGCCAGAGATGCCTCATAGTGCTTGGAAGCAAGTATGATGCACCCGGCACCGCGCATTATCGAGACGTACGGGCCATTACCGAGCTAACACTACTTGTGGGTGATTTAGGCTGCCACGTGATCATAGTACCCGGCGATTTTCGAGGGGGCAACGGTGATCGCACAGAATTTTGCGTGGGCGGCCCCATCGGCGGCGCCAACCCACGGACGGGTGGCCACCTCGCCGCTCACCTTCCCGGGGTCACAATTCACCCTCATAGCGGCACCAGTTCGGACTCAATGGCCATTCAGGTCGGTAGAGAGAAATTCTTGTTTGACCCAGGGAACGACGAGTACGCTCTCGTGGCGAAGTTCTTGCCATCGGAATCACAATGCCCCGTGTTTCTGATAGCTGGACAAACGGCAATGGGCAATTTGGCAGCAGTAAACTTCCTACGGCGCGAGCATGCGCAGGTAGCCAAAATCCTTCCCTCAATTAAACGCTTCAGCATCATAATTAAGGTCTCGGACATAGAAACCTACGACTTCCATCGAGCGGAATTGCATAGAGAAGTAACTACGGCCGCCTTCGGGGACTAGTAGAATCCCGTTCACGACCCCCCATTAGGTCGATCATCTCACTCTTACTCCAGATTCCTAGATTCAACTTGTAATTGCAATTCCTCGATTTGAGCTACGGCCTCCCGGGCCTCCTCGACCTCACCCCAGTCCACAGCACCCGCACCACGATTCGACGATAGATTGTACCTTTGGATGAGGAGGTTGAGAGTCTCACTATGGTGCTGATGGATCACGCCCAGAAGGGATGAATCGTAGCGCTCGATCTCATCGTCCGGGCCCACTTCCATCGGAATACCGAAGGTAATTGGGCAGTTGACACTCAATTCATCCACGTGGTAGCAAATAATTAGGCCACCGTGATAGGCGTCGAGATTCAAGGCTCGCACGAGGGGGATGAGTCCGGGATCACGGCCGAAGATCCTGCGTTCTACCCGATCCAGGAGGAGATAAGGCTCTGGTGGTGGGCCGCCCTCACTTAGAGGCACAGCTAGCTGCCAAGGCTGGTTCGTGAAGAGAAATTGCCAGTCCAGCCTGTAGGGGCCCACCTCAGAGATAAGGAAGAACTCCTCGGGTAATTCCGTTTCGTAGCACTCGCGGATTACCTCACGAGGCGCCATCCCAGCTTCGTACAATACTCGCGCTAGACGAGCCATTGAAGAATAATCCCCACGGGAGGCCTCTTGGCGTGCTCGACTTACCGCGTTCTCATTCATCGCGGACCTCCCTGACTCGGTCTGGGATCCCTCATGATCTCCTCGAGCAAGGTGTGCAAATTTTCCCACGTGTTCCTGAGGTCCTCAGCTGTCATGGCCTCGATAATCTTGTCGACAATGCGAAAGGATAGCTCGATAGCCGCCAGCGATTCTTCTCTATCAGCGACCCTCGGCTGCTGCGAAACTTCTCGTGCACTCGCCTCTAGCGCAGCAAGACGTTCTTTTATCTCGTCACTCTCCATTGTCAGTGAGGGCTCGTCGGTCATGAGCTTGACCATTTCCTCAACATGCCTGAATATCTCCTGCTCCAAGACGCTCTGGTCAGTTGCCCTCAACCCTTGGGGATTCGCTAGACGGAATTCGCGAGCCAGGTTTACCGCACTCGCCATCGTCTGGGACTGCATAATCAATACATACGCACGGTGACTGCGCCGTAGATGCTCCGCCCTATTCTTCGGGAAGCGCTCTCGGTTCGCTACTTCATGCACGTCCTCAGGCGTTATCGTGAGTCCGCGTTGCCGATTATCAGGGAGCGGACTCGTAACGATGCTCGCACTCGGCGTGTAGGCCACGGAGAACTTTTCCCTACCGTACGCCCGCATCAAGGCGTTCCTGGCCGTGCGCCCCTCAGCGTCGCCGACGCCGTAGAGCGAACCCTGAGACGCGTCAAGCCCCTCCCTTATCAATGGGTTCTGCAAAATGCCGTCACCCACCCTCCTGTCATGCGCCTTCATCATCGAGTTTGGCTCGGTCGGATACAGCATTAATGGATGCACCTCGGCGATGGCTGCCCGGATCGCCCGGTCTACCACATTGGCAAGGGTGGTCAGCTGAGCTGTTCGCGAGTCGGCCAACTCGCCCCAGTCGAAGCGGTCGTACATGTACCCGCCGATCGTGAGAATCGGATCGTTCTGCATTGCTTTGAGGATTCGACTATACTCTGCCAAGAATCCGCGTTCACTTGGGGTGTGTACTCCACCGTCGGCGTCCTGGCTCACGATGTGTACGCTTTGATTTTTCTCAGACAGGATTGACACGGCCTTCGCGGTGTGTGATGAGCCAAGTACCGCCTCGCGGAATATCCCATAGGGCAGCTTCCCTTTACGCCAGTCTGACTCGTTGTCAGCGATAGCCTGACTTTTATCCGCATCGGACAACTTGTGATATGCTTCACGTACTTCCGTTAATGGAACACGCCCCTTCGTGACGTGTTCCCAAGTCGGTGTCCATGTAAATCCCATGATGGCCATACGGAGATGTTTCGGTTGTTCAATGCCGGCCATGGCCGCTCGGATTGCATTTTTCCCCTCCCTATTCTCCTGCGGGTCCAATCTCTTGTATGTATTGACGCCGATCACCACAGCCGTGCTCGCTGTAGCCAGCCCCCCCGATTCAGATCCCTCCCACGCCTGATTCATGTAGCGCGATGCGAGGTCCGCCTCCACCTCCCCGGGCTGTGCTGCCATATTCACTACGTAGCCATTCATCACCTCTCGCCCTAACATGGGCACACGAATACGGTTCAGGTTCTCGATCGGCTGCCGAACTTTGGTAAGCTTAATCGGCTCCGCTACCGCCTTTCCAATCTTGAACGGGAACACCACTCCATTTAGCGGTACGGTTCCGGTCTTCGACGTCTCGTTGGGCGTGACCTTCATGTTCGTTTGAATCTCTTTGTCGTTCTTTACCCTGGAAAATGGCTCGGTTACTATTGAGAAGCGAAGCCCCTTAACCTGGCCGTCCAGAAGGGCTTGCTGGATCTTCTCAATGCGTCGCCCTGCCTTGACCTTCTGGTGGTAGCTCTCTTGCAGATCCCCCGCGTCGCCGGAGTCGTTAATATTGCCGCGCAGCTCGGCGAAGGCGCTGTCTACCAGCGACCGGTTGAACTCGGAAAGATCACGGGCGGCGTACCAGGGCTCGCGGTGCCGCCCTTGGGCAACCCAGCCCCTTCCCGCCTGGGCGATCGATCCCTTGCCAGCTTTCGCCGCACGAGCCTTCACCCGCCAGGTGTTGCGACTCTCGACGATTTCGAGCGAGACCCGGACACCACCGCGTGCATTCGCAACTTCCTTCAGTGTCGACTGTAGGTCGTCCGGCCTCAGGACTTCGTTCGCACTCCGCTGGGCTGCCGCTTCCCATCCGCGGGTAGCTGTCCGCCGAGCGACCCGATGCAGCTTATCCAGCGCGCTGGCTGGATGTGAATTTTTCCGCTTGTTCTTTTCTCTACCTCTAGACTTTTTCCAAAGAAGTTTCCCCGCCCTCACAACCTTGTCGACGATCTTGTCGATCGCCCGATTAACCGGCTTGGACGCCTTCTGGATGACCTGCTTGACCTTGTTCGCCAGGCCGCCGATGCCCAACAGGGAAGCCAGAAGCCCAATCAGAAGCGGGATACTCGCTGCTAACGCCGTCTCGACCATCTTGGGTACGCCCGCCGCGCCGCCGTTCGCTATTTCGATGACCGCGTCGAGGACCGCGTTGACGAATTCGACAATCTGGGCGCCCTGGTTCACCACGAACGAGACGATGTCGATGATTGCTTTTACCGCGCGGACGAAGGCGGAGGCGGGGTTGAGCAGGGAGACGATCCAGGTGATGCCCGCGATGATGACCGTGGGAATCAGGTAGGACTTGAGGTCTTCGAGGATCGTGGACTTCAGGTCGCCCACTTGCGCTGAGATCTCGTCGGCCGCGCCGGACGGGCCTTCCTTCGCGAGTGCCTTGGCCACCGGCACCTGGGACTCGACGGCCTCCATGGCCTGGTCGGGGACGCCCTTGCGGGTGACGCGGGCGCGGATGTTGTCCCAGGTCAGGCCCAACGTGGAGGCGATGAGCTGGATGATGCCCTTGAGGTCGAACTTCGCCGGGAGTTCGATGCCCGCCTTGACCGCCGTGCCCAGCAGCCAGGCGACGAGGCCCTTCTTCAGGTGGTCGGCGATGTTGCTGATGAACAGCTCCAGGCCGGCGCCGACCGCCTTGACCAGGTTCTTCAGGAAGCCGACCGGGTCCTTGATGATCTTCATGATCGCGCCGGCGGCCTTCGCCAGGATGCCCAGCAGCAGATCCTTGAGCTCGTTGATGGTCTTGATGACGCCGACGATCGCGTCCTTGGCCTTCTCGATCAGGCCCTTGTTGGCTTCCTGGAGCTCCTTGATCCGCTCGTCGACCTTGTTGAGCGCCTCGGTGTACTTCGTCGCCAGGTCCGTGACGAGCTGCTTGGACTTGTCGTTGACCTCCGACTCGAGGTCGTCGAACTTGCCGGCGAAGTCCTTGGCAGCGTCCTGGCCGTACTTCTTCAGGTCCTCGGGAAGCTTGTCGACCTCCGCCTTCAGCTCCGAACGGCCCTTCTTGATGCGGGCCTTGGCTTTGCCGAGCTCTGCGCCGATCGTGTCGGCGATCGAGGAGATGACGCCCTGCATCTTGGAGACGTAGAGCTTGCGGGAGTGCTGGTAGAGCTGGTTCGCCTCGTCCGGGAGGCCGGCGAACTTGTCCTTGACCCAGCGGGCCTTGCCCGTCCAGCCCGAGTACCGCTTGTCCTTGTACTCCTTCATGCGCCGGGACTGGTCGGCCTCGAATGCCTTGCGGGCCGCCTTCTCGCCCTTGGTGAACTGGTCGTCGACCTTTTTGTCCAGTCCGTCCAGGATTCCCTCGACGTCCTTCTTCGTGGCGTCGAAGACCTTCTGCAGCTTCGCTGTGACCTGCTCGCGCTTCTGCTCATCCTTGGACTTGGTCTCGCTCTTGCCGCCCTCGACCTGTTTTCCGGCCTCGCCCCGCTTGGCCGTCATCGCCGCCATGGCCTTGGTGCCCTCGGCGGCGGCGCCCTCCTTTGCCTTGTCGAGCTGCTCCTTCTCCGCTCCCCTTGCCTCCCCCGGGGCCTTCGCCGAGTCCGCCTCCGCCTTCTTCTTCTCCCCGAGCGCCGCGTCGAACTCCGGCTCGTTGCCCTTCTTCAGCTGCTCCTCGGTGACTTCGGCGTCGGCCATCGCCTTGTCGTTGGCCTTCGGGCCGTCGGAGAAGTCCGTCACCTCGTCCGGCTGCTTGTCCGGGACGGCACCCTCGGCGTCGGGTGCGCCCGGGTTCGCCGGGGGCTTGTCCGGCGACATCGGCTTGACTTCTTTTTCCTTGGCCGCGGACGTGTCGGGGTCGGCCTTGGTCTCGGACTCGATGTCCTTCGCGGAGGTCTTCTTGCCGTCGGAGACCTTCCCGTCGACCTGCTCCTTGACGTTCTCCGCTTTGCCCGACTCGGAGAACTTCTCCGCCTCGTCGAGGTTCTTGGGGGCCTGGTCGGCGATGGCCTTGTTGACGGCGTCGATGAAGGCCTGCTTGTCGAACTCCCCGGGCTTCGCCTTGTCCATCTTCTCGGAGTTGGCGACCTTTCCCTGGGCCTCCTTGTCGTCGTCCGGCGCCTTCGCCGCGTCCTGCGCCGACTTCGACTCGCCCTCCGCGGGCGGATGTTGAGCGACCTTCTGCTTCTTCGCCGCCACATCCGAGGTGACCTTGCGGAAGCCCGGCGCGCTGGACGGCGGCGGTTTGACCGGCGCCGTGTAGCGCTGCGCGACGAGACGGGAGACCGCCGCGTTCCCGGCAATCCCTTGCAGGCGCTGGAGACTTCGGCGGTCCAACCCCGGACCGGAGGTGGTGGGAGCCGCCGCTGCCTCGGCGGTCTGCTGTACCGTCGCCGTCGCCGAACGGCCCGTCTCCTGCCCGGACTTGGCAGCAGTCTTCGAGGGCTTGTCCGGGGCCGCCTTCACCGCGCCACCCGGCCGGCACCGCCGACCCCGTGACCCGCGCGCCCCCGACCCATAGACCCGGACATGGCCGCCAGCATCGCCACCGGCAGGGGCCCTCAGCTCAAGCGCGCGTCACGGCAAGAAGGCACCGCCCGCTGCACCTTCGGGCACGCGGTCTTGTACGCGGGGGCGGCCGAAAGCCCTTTCAGATGATCCAGGACAAGAACAAGAATCGCCTGCGTTTCCCGACCAAGGTCAGGACTTCGAGGTCCAGGTCAAGGAGGAGCGTGGCATGCCGTCGTACCTGTCGCCGGGCGTCTACGTGGAAGAGGTGGAGTCCGGCTCCCGCCCGATCCAAGGTGTGGGGACGTCGGTCGCCGCATTCATCGGCTTCGCGCAGAAGGGCCCGCTGAACGAGCCCACGCTCATCACCAACTGGACGCAGTTCACCACGGTCTTCGGCGATTTCGTCGAGGGGACGTACCTCGCCACGTCCGTGCAGGGCTTCTTCGCCAACGGCGGCGGCATCTGCTACGTCGTACGCATCGGCGGCAGCGACCAGGAGGCGGGCAGGGAGCTGCCCGCCGGCGCTCAGGCGCAGTTGGGCCCCTACGTCGTACGGACCCTCCCCGGCGTGACGGGTGAGATCACCGTCGAGGTGACCGACCCGGAGGAGGAGGACCCACCGCGGGACGTCTTCACCCTCGTCGTGAAGCGGGACGGCCGCGTCGAGGAGACCTACCCCTCCGTCACCGCCAAGCGCAGCAAGGAGAACGTCGCGACGAAGGTGAAGGCCCAGTCGTCGCTGATCTCGCTGGAGGAGCCCGGCAAGGGCGCCGCACCGGCGCGCCCGGAGGCGCAGTCGGTGACCCTGGCTGCCCCGCCGGTCGTGGGGGCCGGTGGGGCGTCCGCACCCGACGACCTGTCGACGGACTCCTACGTGGGCGACCCCGACCAGCGCACGGGCCTCGGCGGTCTGGAGGCCGTCGACGACGTGACGATGGTCGCCGCGCCGGACCTGATGAGCGCCTACGAGCGGGGCGTGCTGAATCTGGAGACGGTGATCTCGGTCCAGCAGGGGATCATCACGCACTGCGAGGCCATGGGCGACCGCGTCGCGATCCTCGACACTCCGCCCGGTCTGAGCCCGCAGCAGGCACGCACGTGGCGCATGGAGCGCACCGGCTTCGACTCCAAGTACGCGACGATGTACTACCCGTGGATCAAGGTGTTCGACGCCGGTGCCGGACGGAACGCCCTGGTCCCGCCGAGCGGCCACATCGCCGGTGTGTGGGCGCGCAATGACGAGACGCGCGGCGTGCACAAGGCCCCGGCCAACGAAGTGCTGCGGGGCGCAGTCGCGCTGCAGACCCAACTGACCAAGGGTGAGCACGACTTGCTCAACCCGATCGGCCTGAACTGCATACGGGCGTTCCCCGGCCGCGGCATCCGCATCTGGGGTGCCAGGACCCTCTCCAGCGACCCGGCGTGGCGGTATCTGAACGTGCGGAGGCTGTTCAACTACCTGGAGGAGTCGATCCTCGAGGGCACGCAGTGGGTCGTCTTCGAGCCCAACGACGACGCGTTGTGGGCGCGGGTCCGTCGGACGGTATCGGCGTTCCTCGTCAACGAGTGGCGCAAGGGCGCCCTGTTCGGCCTCACTCCCGACGACGCCTTCTACGTGCGCTGCGACAACGAGACGAACCCGCCGGAGAGCATCGACAACGGCCAGGTCGTCTGCGAGGTGGGCGTCGCCCCGGTGAAGCCTGCGGAGTTCGTGGTGTTCCGGCTCGCGCAGCTCTCCGGCGGTTCCGGCGCCGTGGACGAGTGACCGGACGACGACGAGGGACCGGACGAGGGACCACCGCGGCCAAGTGGGGTCGCAGCGCCCGCCGTCGACCGACGCCGAGGACTGACAGGCGAGCACTGGCAGCACCAGGGTTCCCGCCACCACCAGCAACGACGCGAGCGACGCAGGCAAGGAGGCCGGCATGCCACTCCCCGATCTCGACAGTTCGGTCGGGCATTCCTTCGGACTCGAACTGGACGCCGTTCTCATCCGGCAGATCACCGAGGTCAGTGGTCTGAAGATGGAGCAGGACGTCATCGAGCTGAAGCAGAACAGCACGGACGGCAAGTACGCGATCAAGAAGCTGCCCGGGCGTCCCAAGGCGGGCGAGGTCACGCTCACCCGCGGTCTGACGGAGGACAACAGCTTCGAACGCTGGATCAAGGACTCGCGGTTCGGGCGGATGCACAGCGCCCGGCGCCACGGGGCCATCATCGTCTACGACTACGAGGGCGTTCCGATCAAGCGCTACAAGCTCATCAACGCCTGGCCCAAGTCCCTTGAGATCAGCACCCTCAAGGCGGGCGACACCTCCGTGCTCACGGAGAAGCTCGTGATCACGTACGAGAACATGGAAGTCGACTGATGCGGCGCGCGAACACCGCGGTCGCGCCGTCGCGGACGGAGCCGCCGGAGGCGGCGGCCGGCGGCTCGCCGTCTCCGCGTCCGGAGGCGCTGCGCACGGAGTTCCCCTTCGAGCTGCCGCGAGGGTACGTCGACGAGTCGGGCACCGTGCACCGTACGGGTGTGATGCGACTGGCCACCGCCCGGGACGAGTTGATCCCGCTGCGGGACGACCGGGTGCGGGAGAACTCGGCGTACCTGTCGGTGGTGCTCATCTCGCGTGTGCTGGTGCGGATTGGCACCGTCGAGGACGTCCATCCGGGGGTCGTGGAGGACCTGTTCGCCTCCGACTTGGCCTTCTTGCAGGACTTCTACCGCCGCATCAACGCCGAGGGGCACTCGCGGGCCGCCGTGACCTGCCCGTCGTGCCAGGAGAGCTTCGCGGTGGACCTCGCCGGCGGTGGTCGCCTGGGGGAATCGTGACGTACGCGGCCGACCGCATCCACGAGGAAGTCGCGTACGTCGCCTACCACTTCCACTGGTCGCTCGACCAGATCCTCGATCTGGAGCACGCCGACCGCCTGCGGTACGTGGAGCAGATCGCCCGGCTGGGCGGCTGACGGCGTCGCGAGACGAGCGAGAGCGAGGGGGAACGAGGAAGCGATGGGACTGCTGTCCTGGCTGACCGGCCGCCGAGGCGGTGCGGAAGCACCGGCCGGCGCGTCGTCCGTGCGGGCGGAGGCACCACCGCCGGCAGCTGCGCCGGCCGTTCCCGCCTGGGGTGAACTGCCGCCCGTGCAACGTGCGTTGACGGCTCCTGGCCTTCTCACGGACCCGGTGGGCTTTCGTGGATCGCTGAGCGCCTGGCAGGACACGTCCTTCCACAGGCCGTTGGGTCACCTCGTGAGTCCGGAGGCGCCTTCCGGGCTCGGGCACGGACTCACCAGCGCGTTCACTGTCAGCCGCGACGCCGAAGAGGAGTCGGCCGTCTCGGAGTTCGCGTCTCAGAACGCCCCTGGCGGCGGCACAGGCGGTCCCGTTCCGGTCCAACGGGCTGCTGCCGATGCTTCGTTGGCGTCCGCCCGCCCGCTGCGGACCTCGCTGCGCGACCTGCCGCAGCTCACCGTCGCCCCGCCGCCGCGCGCGTCGACCAGTACGGGCACCGGCTCTGTCGGCACATCGACTCCGGCGACCGCTCCCGTACAGCGCTCGGTCCCACCCGCGGCGACCGCCCCGATCACCGACGAGGGCTCCACCTCCGCTCTCCCGTCCGGGGCTCCCAGGCCCCGCGGGACGGGCCTCGGCGAGCCACTGCACAGCCTGCCGCCCACCGCCCAGAGAACGGCGGCAGGGCACACCCCTCAGCCCGTCGCGCCGCTCAACCCGCTGTCGTCCGACGCCACTTCGCCGTCCGGCCCGGCCGACGCCGAGGACGCCGGCGGCCTGCCGCCCCGGCCGCTGCTCGGTGACGACCCGCTGACGACCGTCTCCTGGACGGACGAGACCTCCGCCGAGACGGGAGAGAGCCCGGCGTCGCCGGAGCCGGCCCCGATGCCTGCCGCGCCGCACGACCCCGTCCCCCTTCAGCGTGCGGCCGAGAACGGCACGCCCCTGCCCCCCGTGCGGGCCCCAAGTCCCGCGCCGGTCGCGCCACTTGTCGCTCAGCGTTTCATCCCGTTGTTCTCAGGGGCAGAGGTCGCGTCGGAGACTCCGCTCGACGACGCCCCGTCGGCCCCGCTGAACCACGCCCCGCCGGCCGTCCCCGTCCGGTGGAGCGAACCCGAATCGCACACCACTGCCGGCGCCCGGACAGCGAACCCGGTCGTCCCGGCCGGCGGTGATGCGCCGAGCGCGGTCACACCCGTACAGCGAACCGTCACGGCCCGGCCTGCGGCCCCGGGGGCTGCCACCGTGCACGTTCCCGTCACCGCCCCGAGGCCGTCGGCTTCGGGCACGCTCCAACGCACGCTCACGAGCGCCCCGTTGAACGGGCCGCGCGTCGCGGGATCGCCTGCCGACGCCGGTGCCGTGGCCGTAGCGGCCGGTGTGGCTCAGCGCATGGCGGACGGGTCCGTCGTCTTCCGGTCTCCGTCCCTCCAGCGGGACGTCGACCCGGACGCCCCGGCCACGGACGCGGCGGCCGAACCGCCGCCCCCGTCGGACGTCCCCGACGACCCCGTCGACCCGCCCCCGGAACCGGAGCCCGAGCCGGAACCGGTGTCCGACTCGGACCCGGGCCCCGCCGGTCGGCCCGGCCCGTCGGACGCCCACGGGCCCCCCGGATCGCCCGGCGGGCCGGGCGGCGCCCCGAAGGTGACGGACGAGCTGGTCCGGGCGCTGTTCGCCCCGCTGAGCCGCATGCTCAAGGCGGAGCTGCGGCTCGACCGTGAGCGGGCGGGCTTCCTCATCGACACACGGCACTGACCGGCACGCTGCACGGACCGGCATGCGAACGACCCGCAGCACCAACCGACTTACAGCACTTCCCGATACCGAGCCCGGGACGAGCCGGGAGAGAGGAGCCGGACATGCCGGCCACCGACGATCCCGCCGTCAGCGTCTGCTTCGTCGTCACCATCGACGACATCGAGCTCGGTTCGTTCAACAGCTGCCAGGGCCTGGGTGCCGAGGTGGTGCTGGAGCCGCGCGAGGAGGGCGGCAACAACCACCACATCTGGCAGCTTCCCACGCGGCTGAAGTACCCCAACGTGAAGTTGTCGCGGCCCCTGACGCGCGACACGGAGAAGGTGGCCCGCTGGTTCGCCTCGATGACGACGGGCTTCAGCCGCAAGACGGCGCACATCGAGGCGCGCACGGGTGACGGCCAACCCGTCGCCAGATGGGGGCTGTTGGAGGTGGTGCCGGTGCGCTGGACCGGGCCCGTGCTCAACGCGGAGCAGCCGAAGGTGGCCGTCGAGACGATCGAGATCGCCCACCACGGCTTCGTGATGGAGGGCTGAGGGATGAGCACGCCGGTAGCGTTCAGCGCCGCCGCCTCGGGTGGCGGCGCCGCCCGTGCGGGAGGCGGGAGGCCCAAGCTCGAGCACGCCTACCTGGAGCTGCGTACGCCGCCGCCCGGCGGCAGCCTCACGCCTGGCGGTCCGTGCGGGCGCATCGACTTCCAGTTCAACCCCAAGGAGTTGAGCCTGACCAAGGCTGCGGCGTGGAAGCGCAGCCCGGCCAAGGGGGCGAAGAGCGCCGGCCCTCCGGAGTACCAGGGGCCGCAGCCCAGCAAGCTCACGGTGGAGATGTTCTTCGACGCGAGCGACACGCAGGACAGCAGCGTCGTGAAGTCGGTCGAGCAGCTCTTCGCCTGCTGCGTGCCGACGAGCGAGACGCGGCAGCAGCAGCGTTCGTCGCCGCCGTGGGTCGTCTTCCACTGGGGCGGCCTCACCGGCTTCCCCGGGTACGTCAGCCAAGTGCAGGTGAAGTACACGCTGTTCACCACGTCCGGGGTGCCGATCCGGGCCGTGTGCCAGGTGACGATGGAGGAGATCACCGGTGAGACGCCCGGCCAGAACCCCACTTCGGGCTCCCTGCACGCGCGGCGCGTGCACCGGGTGCAGACGGGTGACACGCTGGCGCATCTCGCGTGGCAGGAGTACGGCGATCCGACGGCCTGGCGCGTGATCGCCGAGGCCAACGGCATCGACGACCCGATGCGGCTGGCCGGTGGGCGGGAGCTGCTGCTGCCGGCGCTGGACGAGTTGGACCGCCTCCAGTCCGCGCCGCACCCTCCGGAGGTGCTCCGGGAGCGCGGTCAGGGAGCCGTGACGGGACGTCCGGGAAACCCCGCCCTGCCTCCGGGGGGCTCTGCGCCGTACTCCGGCACGGCCCTCGGCACCGGCACCACGGGGCGGTGAGGCGGGGTCATGGCCGGACAGAGCGTCGCGAAGTCGGTGGTGGTGGAGTTCGAAGGGCGCGCGCTGCCATCCGCGTTGGCGAACACCCTCGTCGAGGGGTACGTCGACGACAGCCGCACGCTGCCCGACCTGTTCGTGCTCCGCTTCCGCGATCCGAGCCGGACGCTGCTGGAGAAGGCGGGCGTCAAGGTCGGTACGCGGGTGCGGCTGCTGGCCAGGGCGGGAAGCACGTCGACGCAGCCGCTGCTGACGGGCAGCGTCACCGCTCTGGAGCTGGAGATCGACGACACCGGGACGTTCACGGTGGTGCGCGGCCTGGACGAGTCGTACCGCCTCTTCCGCGGCCGCCAGGTGGCCAGCTACCAGAACATGACGCTCTCCGACATCTGCGCCCGCGTCGCGCAGCGTGCGGGGCTCAAGCCCGGCAAGGTCGACGTCACCGGGCCCGTGCGCGAGCACGTGGCCCAGCCCAACATCTCCGACTGGGAGTTCCTGCGTGCTCTCGCCGAGGAGGCGGGGGCGCAGATGTACGTCGCCGACGGGCAGGTGCACATCACGAAGCCCACCGAAGCGGCCGGCGCGCCGGGCGTCTCGGCGCGGGCCGCCCGCGAACCGCTCGTGCTGGAGATGGGCGACAACCTGCTGCGCTGCCGGGCGGCGGTCTCCGCGGCCGAGCAGGTCTCGACCGTCGAGGTGCGGGGCTGGGACGTGAAGGCCAAGCAGGCCCTGGTGGGGCGGGCGCCCGCGGGCAGGACCGGCACACTCGAACTGGGCGTGACCGCCGCGCAGGTCACCGAACCGTTCGGAGAGGCCGGTTTCGTCGTCAGCGACGCCGCGTACGGCACGCAGGCCGAGGTCGACCAGGCGGCGAAGGCCGTCGCCGAGCGCATCGCCGGCTCCTTCGCCGAGCTTGAGGCCGTCGTCCGCGGCAATCCGCAGGTGCGGGCGGGCGGAGCGGTCACGCTGGCCGGAGTCGGCGCGCCCTTCGAGGGCCGCTACACCGTGACCTCCTCCCGCCACGTCTTCGACTCCCGGCGCGGCTACGAGACATGGGTGACGGTCTCCGGCCAGCAGGAGCGGACTCTGTTCGGCCTCACCGGCAGTGACGGACGGGGGCCAGCGGGCGGGGCACGCTGCACGGGCCTGGTGAACGGCACGGTCACCGACACCAAGGACCCGGAGGGCCTGGGCAGGGTCAAGGTCCGCTTCCCGTGGCTGTCCGACGAGTACGCGAGCGACTGGGCCCGTACGGCGCAGGCCGGCGGCACGGGCGGCGGCGAGGCGTTCATCCCGGAGGTGGACGACGAGGTGCTGGTCGGTTTCGAACAGGGCTTCCTGGACCGCCCGTTCGTCCTGGCCGCGCTCTACAACGGGCAGGACAAGCCCGGCGGCGGAGGAGGGGCGGGCGCGGGAGGAGGTGGCGGCGGCGGTGCGGCGGCCGCCGGGGGTCCCGGCGGAGCGGGAGGCGGTGCCGGGAGCGAGGACGGCGAGTCCGTCGACCCGACGACCGGCGCGGTCAACAAGCGGGCGTTCGGCTCCAAGAGCGGCAACAAGCTGGAGGTCCTGGACGCCGCCAACGGTGCGCAGGGCGTGCGGCTGGTGACGGGCGACGGCAAGCTGAAGCTGGCTCTGGACCGCAAGGGCACGACGATCGTCCTGCACAGCGACGGCACCGTCCAGATCGACGCGAAGGAGAAGGTGTCGATCGAGGCCGGGAACGGAGTCGCGCTCGACGCGGGGGACGGCGCTCTCGAACTCTCGGGCGGCTCCGTGAAGTTGACCTCGCGTGGCGGCGTCGACGTCGACGGCGGCAGCGGCGGCGTCAAGCTCACGACCGGCGGCGCCATGGAGGTCAAGGGTGACCGGGTGACCGTGTCCGGCGACACCCGTACGGAGGTCAGGGGCGGTCAGACCGTCACCGTCAACGCGCCCATGGTGCGCCTGAATTGAGTCCCTGAACCGATACCGCGAGCCTTTCGGGCCCGGCCGGGCCCGCGCGGGAGTCCCCGGGGACGCCGTGCGAAAGAACAGGAGGAGAGCCAGTGCCGCAAGCCGCACGCGTCGGCGACCCCACGGGGCACCCCGGCACCGTCGGTCCCCCCGGCGTTCCCAGCGTGCTCGTCGGCGGCAGGCCCGCCGCGACCGTGGGGACCTCGCACCAGTGCGCGTCGCCCGCCGCTCACCCGCCCGGTCCCCTTGTGGGGCCCGGGAGTTCGAGCGTCCTCATCGGCGGCAAGCCCGCGGCACGCGTCGGCGACAAGGCCGGCTGCGGCGCCGCCGTCACGTCCGGGTGCCCGACCGTCCTGATCGGAGGGTGAGGTGGCGCAGCAGTTCGTCGGCCGCGGCTGGGCGTTCCCGCCCCGTACCGACGCGACCGGAAGCATCGCCCTGGTGGGGGGTGACCGGGAGATCGAGGAGGCCATCAGGATCGTTCTGGGCACCTCGCCCGGTGAGCGGCCCATGCGGCCGGAGTTCGGCTGCGCGCTGGGCGAGTACGTCTTCGCTCCGGCCGACGCGGCCACCGCCGGGCAGCTTTCGTACGAGGTGCGGCTGGCGCTGGAGCGCTGGGAGCCCCGCATCGAAGTGGCGGACGTGGCCGTGCGGTTCGACGCCGCGGACGACGGAGTCCTGTACATCGACATCAGCTACGCGGTGCGCGGCACCAACGATCCGCGCAACCTCGTCTTCCCGTTCTATGTGATCCCGCAGCGCGAGGAGGGCGGAGCATGACGCTCCCCAGTCCCAACCTGGACGACCGGCGCTTCCAGACCCTGGTCGACGAGGCGAAGCGGCTGGTGCAGCAGCGCTGTCCGGAGTGGACGGACCACAACGTCTCCGATCCCGGGGTGACGCTGATCGAGGCGTTCGCGTCGATGGTCGACCAGCTCGTCTACCGGCTCAACAGGGTTCCGGACAAGAACTACCTGGCCTTCCTCGACCTGATCGGCGTCCGGCTGTATCCGCCGACCGCGGCACGTACGGACGTGACGTTCTGGCTGTCCGCCCCGCAGCCGGAGCCGGTGCGCGTCCGCGCGGGCACGGAGGTGGCGACGCTGCGCACCGAGACGGAGGAGGCGGTGGTCTTCACGACCCGGCGGGACCTGTCGGTGGTGCCGTGCTCGTACGCGAACCTGGCGACGTCGCCCGGCTCCGGACGGCCCGCCGACCGTTCGGAGGAGCTGACGCTCCAGCGGGACGTGACGTGCTTCCAGGCCGCGCCCGTGCCGGGCGACTGCCTGTACATCGGCCTGTCCGGTCCTGTGCCGGGCTGCGTGCTGGTGCTGCGGCTCGACTGCCGCGTGGAGGGCGTCGGTGTCGACCCGCGCCGGCCGCCGCTGCTGTGGGAGGCGTGGGACGGCGAGAACTGGGCGCCCTGCGACGTCGACAAGGACGACACGGGCGGCTTCAACAAGGCGGGCGAGGTCATCCTGCACATGCCCGCCACGCACGGCGTCACGACGGTCGCCGGCCATGCGGGCGGCTGGGTCCGCTGCCGCCTCGTGGAGGCGGTCGAGGGACAGCCGACGTATCTGCAGTCGCCGACCGTGCGGGGCGTGACGGCGTTCACCATCGGCGGGACGGTCGAGGCCGCGCACGCCGAGACAGTCCACGAGGAGTCGCTGGGGCTGTCGGAGGGGGTGCCGGGGCAGCAGTTCCACGTCGCCCGGCCGCCGGTGGTGCAGGACGAGGAGCCGTTCACCGTCGAGGTGGCCGAGGGCGAGGGCTGGGTGGAGTGGACGCGCGTCGACAGCTTCGCGCACTCCACGCCCGCCGACCGGCACATCACGCTCGACCCCAACTCGGGCCGCGTGGAGTTCGGTCCGGCCCTGCGCGAACGGGACGGCAGCCTCCGGCTGAACGGGGCCGTGCCGCCCAAGGGGTGCCACGTCCGGGTGCGCCGTTACCGCACGGGCGGCGGGAGTCCGGGCAACGTGGCCCGCGGTGCGCTGCGGGTGCTGCGCAGTTCGCTGCCCTACGTGGCGCGGGTGGAGAACCGCCGTCCCGCCCTGGGCGGTGTCGACGGGGAGAGCATGGACAACGTCCGCGTGCGGGGCCCCATGACGCTGCGTACGCTGCACCGCGCCGTGGTTCCCGCGGACTACGAGCAGCTCGCCGCGGAGGTCGCCCCGGACGCCGCCCGCGTGTGCTGCGTCCCGGTGGGCGCCGCAGGCGCGGACGGGCCGGACGGCCCGCAGGGCGGCGAAGCCTCCGGTCAACAGGGCGGCGGCGTAAGGCTGCTGGTGGTCCCGGCCGGCAGCAGCGACGCGCTGGGCCGTATCGAGTTCGGGCAGCTGAAACCGCCGGAGGACACCCTCGCCACGATCGCCGCGCATCTGGAGTCGCGGCGGCCCATCGGCGCCCGGCTCGTCGTGGGGCCGCCGTACTACCAGGGCGTCACGATCGTCGCCTCCGTCCAGGCGGTGCGGGGCGCCTCCCACGAGAGGCTGCGCGACGAGGCGCTGGCGGCGCTGTACGGCTACTTCAACGCGCTCACCGGAGGTCCCGACGGTCACGGCTGGCCGTTCGGGCGTCCGGTGCACTCCGGCGAGGCCTTCGCGGTGCTCCAGCGGGTGCGGGGCGTCGACCTTGTGGAGGACGTGCGGCTCTTCCCCGCCGACCCCGTCACGGGGGAACGCGACGAGGCCACCGACAAGATCACCCTCGACCGGCACGCCCTCGTCTTCAGCTACGAGCACCAGTTCCGCGTACGGGAGGCCTGACATGCGCGCCTCCGTCCCCCGGCTGCCGACCCCCTACCCGCTGCTGAACCAGCTTCCCGCCCTGTACGTGGAGGACGACTTCCTCCAGCGCTTCCTCAGCGCCCTGGACGAGGTGCTGGCGCCGGTGCTGCTGACCCTCGACAACCTCCCGGCGCACCTGCACCCCGTCACCGCACCGGACGACTTCCTCACGTGGCTGGCGAGCTGGGTGTCGGTGGAGGTCGACGAGGAGCGCCCGCTCACCCAGCGGCGTGCCGTGGTCTCCAGCGCAGTGGTACGGCACCGGAGGCGAGGCACGAAGGAGGGCCTCGCTGCCGCCCTGCGCGTCGAGACCGGCCTCGAACCCGAGATCGCGGAGAGCGGCGCGTGCACGTGGTCGGCGGACCCGGACGTGGAGCTTCCCGGTGACGAAGTCCCGTGGGTGCGCGTGCGGTTGACGACACGGGAACCGGACCGGATGGACCGGGCGCGGCTGGAGAAGCTGATCACCGCCGAGGTTCCGGCGCACGTGCGGTACGAGCTGGAGATCCTGCCCGAGACGGAGGGAGCGGGACCGTGACGACCTGTCCCGAATGCGGCCGGAACAACCCGCCGGACACGCAGTTCTGCACGTCCTGCCAGGCGTTCCTCGGCTGGGACGACGAGGACGGCCAGGCCGGACAGGGCGCGCAGGGCGGACAGCGGCCGCGGGGGCGGCCCGGCCCGTCCGGCGAAGAGCCCCCCGGCGGGCCTCCCGGCTCACCGGATCCCGTCGCCTCTCCACCCCGCGCCCCGGAAGAAGGGAACGAGAGCGGACGACCGCCCGGCGCCAACTGGCCGGAGAACGCGGTCACTCCGCCCCTGCCGCGGCGCGCCCCGGACGCCGCCCCGGGAACCTCCCCGCCCGCAGCGCCCCCACCCCCGGCACCGCCGGCCCCTCCGCCGACCCCTCCGGCGGTCCCGCCTGCCGCGGCACCGGAGCCGGCGGCGGCCGCGCCCCGCCGCCCGGGCGACGAACTCACCGGCGGCACGGGCCCCCGCCACCACGAGGAGCCGCCGCCCGCTCCCCCTGGCACGCCTTTGCCGCAGCCGCCGCGAACCACCCGTACCTGTCCCCGCTGCCGCACGGTGAACCCCGGCGACCGCAGGCTCTGCCTCGGCTGCGGCAGCGTCCTGGGCCCCTCGCGGACCGCGGGAGCGCCGCCGGATGCCGGGGAACTCCCGTGGTGGCGGCGGCTGTTCGGCGCACGCTCGGAGCGCCGCCTGGCGGCGGGCAGCCGGCCGCGGCATCGCGTGATGTCCCGCCCGCGGCTCGCTCTGCCTCTGGTGCTGCTGCTTCTCGCGTGCCTCGCGTGGATCTTCCGTGCGGAGCTGGCCGGGGCCTTCGACTTCGCCCGGCAGAGCGCGGGCAAGCCGGAGGCGCTGCAGGTGGTCCGGCCCACCGCCTCCAGCTCCGCACGCGGCCACGCCCCGGCCGCCGCGTTCGACAAGCTCAGCAACCGCTACTGGGCCCCGGAACGGGCCGGCACGTTCACCGGCCACTACGTGCGCGCGTCGTTCGAGAAGCCGGTCCGCCTGACCAAGTTGCTGATCACGCCGGGGACTTCGGCCAAGCAGGACGAGTACCTCAAGGAGGCGCGGCCCTCGCATCTCACGCTGACGCTCCACGAGGAGTCCGGCGAGCGGTCCACCAAGCCGATCCGCCTCAAGGACCAGGCGGGCGACCAGAGTTTCGACGTACGCGGCTCGGACGTCGTACAGGTCACCGTCGCGGTCGAGGACGCCTACGGAGCACGCCCTGGACGGCGCCCCGCGATCGCCGAACTCGAGTTCTTCGGGCACCGCTGAGACAGCGGCGCCCTCGACTCGCGGGCTGCCACGGCTGTTTCAGCGGCGCCGCGCCGTGTAGTGGTCGGCCACGACGCGGTCCATCGCACCGATCTTGTCCTCGCCGACCTCCTTCGCGGAGAAGAAGACGTGACCCCGCACCTCGGGCAGCGGCTTGCAGAGCGTGAGGTGCCGCGACAGCTCAGCGGGATCCTGCCAGGCCTCCGGCTGCGCCGGGTCGCCCGCCTTGTACAGCGCCTCACCGAGGTACAGGCGGGTGCCGGTGCCGCGTACGGTCTCCGCCCACCAGGGCGCCAGCTTCGCGTAGTCGGCGTCCTCGAAGCCCATGTGCCAGTAGATCTGCGGGAGGATGTAGTCGATCCAGCCCTCCCGCACCCAGCGGCGGGTGTCCGCGAAGTTGTCGTCGTAGCTCTGCACCTGCGCGGCGGTGTCCGAACCGGCGGGATCGCTCGTCTTGTTGCGCCAGACCCCGAAGGGCGAGACGCCGAACGGCAGCCGGGGCTTGACGCGGTGCACGCGGTGGGCGAACTCCCTCACCAGCAGGTCGATGTTGTTGCGGCGCCAGGACGCGAGGTCGGGGAAGTCCTTGCCGTACTGCTCGAAGGCGTCGCTGTCGTCGAAGGTCTCGCCGGGCACCGGATAGGGGTAGAAGTAGTCGTCCCAGTGGACGGCGTCGATGTCGTAGCGCACCACCGCGTCCAGCATGGCGTCCTGCACGAAGCGCCTGACCTGCGGCAGCCCGGGGTTGTAGTAGAGCTTGCCGCCGTAGGGGACGACCCACTCCGGGTGCCTGCGCGCGGGGTGGTCGCCGACGAGCTTCCCGGGATCGTCGTGCAGCGCGACGCGGTACGGGTTGAACCACGCTTCGACGGCCAGGTCCCGCCGGTGCGCCTCGCGGACGGCGAAACGCAGCGGATCCCAGCCCGGCTCCTTGCCCTGCGTGCCGGTCAGCCACTGCGACCACGGTTCGTAACGCGAGGGCCACAACGCGTCAGCGGTCGGGCGGACCTGCAGGTAGACGGTGTCGAGGCGGCGGCGGCACGCCGTCTCCAGATGGCCGACCAGCTCCGCCTGCTGCTCCTTCGGGGAGAGGCCGGCCTCGCTCGGCCAGTCGCGGTTGTCGACGGTCGCGATCCACATGCCGCGTACGTCGCGGTGGCCGCCTCCGTGGCGGGCGCCGCCGCTGAGCCGCTTGCGGTCGTAGGCCGCCGCGCGGGCGTTGGTCGAGCCGGTGGCGCCCCACAGCGTCCCGGCCGCTCCCGCCGTGCCCGCGGCGAAGCTCCTTCGCGTGATCCGTCGCATCCCTATCCCCCTGCGTCCTCGTCGCTCTGCCGTCCGGTGAGCCGCGGTCCCTGGCTCCATGGTCCCTCGCAGCGGCGGAGACCAATTCGCCGATGCTGTCGCGCTGACCGCGTACGGACAACCCCCCGCGCCGGTCGCCCCCGCTCCACGATGACCGGACGTGGGGGGTAACGTCGAGCGGCATACGGGGCTCTGAGGGGACGGCCGCGCATGCCCGCGCCGCCCCGGACCACTGGATCAGCGAAAGGCACGAGGTGACGGACATCGAACGCGTCGGAGTGGTGGGCTGCGGCCAGATGGGCGCCGGCATCGCCGAGGTGTGCGCGCGGGCAGGTCTGGACGTCATGGTCGCCGAGACCACGGGCGAAGCGCTGGAGCTCGGCCGCACCCGGCTTGTGAACTCCCTCGGCAAGGCCGCACAGCGAGGCAAGATCACCGAGGAGGAGAGGGACGCCACGCTCGACCGGCTCGCCTTCACCACGGACCTCGGAGACTTCGCCGACCGCGACCTCGTCGTGGAGGCCGTGATCGAGAACGAGCAGGTCAAGACGGAGATCTTCCAGGTCCTCGACCA
Source organism: Streptomyces sp. WMMB 714 (assembly GCF_900090125.1). Lineage (NCBI taxonomy): Bacteria > Bacillati > Actinomycetota > Actinomycetes > Kitasatosporales > Streptomycetaceae > Streptomyces > Streptomyces sp. WMMB 714. The sequence goes on along the minus strand of NZ_FMHJ01000009.1, from coordinate 117,762 downwards.
GGTCGTCACCCGCGGCGACGCCATCCTCGCGTCGAACACGTCCTCGATCCCGCTGGTCAGGCTCGCGGTCGCCACGTCCCGTCCCGACCAGGTCATCGGGATCCACTTCTTCAACCCCGCCCCGGTACAGCAGCTCGTGGAGATCATCCCTGCGCTCACCACCAGCGAAGAAACGATCAAGCGGGCCGAGGCCGCGGTGACCGGTCTCCTGGGCAAGCACACGATCCGCGCCCAGGACCGCTCCGGCTTCGTCGTCAACGCGCTGCTCATCCCGTACCTGCTCTCGGCGATCCGCATGTTCGAGTCGGGGATCGCCAGCCGCGAGGACATCGACAACGGCATGGAGATGGGCTGCGCCCACCCGATGGGCCCCCTCAAGCTCACCGACCTCATCGGGCTGGACACCGTCGCGTCCGTCGCCTACTCCATGTACGAGGAGTTCAAGGAGCCCCTGTACGCCGCTCCCCCGCTGCTGCAGCGGATGGTGGACGCGGGACGGCTGGGACGTAAGGCCGGCGCGGGTTTCTACGCCTACAGCTGACCGCCCCCACCCCGCCGACGCCGGAAGGGCTCACGGGCACGAGCACGGCAGCCGCACCGCGACCCGTTCCCTGACGGGTCCCTGCGCCTGCCCGTGCACCCGGCACCGGTCGTTGCGCAGAGCGAGAAGCGCCACGTCGTCCGGCAGCCGGGTGCGCGTGTGGCCGAGCAGTTCGTGCCGTACGCGGCCGACGATCTCGGCCGGAGCCGCCGGGACCGGGGGTACCGCGCGCGTCCTCTCGGTGACAGCGGCACGCAGCACCTCCGGCAGCGGGAAGAACTCGCCGGACCGGTCACGGGCGTCCTCCGCCCCGTCCGTGTAGAGGAACAACGTCTCGCCGGGCGGGAGTTGGAGCCGCAACGGCCGCGGCGCCCCCGGCGGCAGCGGCAGCAGCCCGAGCGGGGGCAGCGGTTCGCCTCCCGCCACGGGTTCGACGACCGGTGCCCCGTCACGCTCCTGGGAGAGCCGGTAGGGCCACGGGTGGCCGCAGTTGAGCACCGTGACGGAGCCTTCGGTGCGGACCTCCAGCAGCAGGAGCGTCACGAACTCCTCGTCGGCGTCGTCGTATCCGCCGGCTGCCGCCGGGTCCCCGGCCCCCGGCGGCTGCGCCGGGCCCGGGGCGGCCTTCCCCGGCACGGACAGCCGGCGGCAGTTCAGATGCCGGTCGAGGGACCTCTCCAGACGGCGCAGCACCTGCGCCAGTTCGCTCTCGTCGTGCGCCGCCTCTCGGAAGGCGCCGAGCACGGCGGCGACCGTACTGACCGCACCCAGCCCGTGGCCCCGTACGTCGCCGATGACGACGCGCACGCCGTGAGCGGTGGCCGCCACGTCGTACAGATCGCCGCCGACCGCCGCGCAGCGAGCCGCGGAGAGATACACGCCCGCCACCGTGAAACCCTCGATACGCGGGGGCAGCGGCCTTATCAGCGCCTGCTGCGCGGCGGTGGCCACTTCGCGGGTGCTCGCCAGCTCGTCGGCGAGCCGCGTCCGGCGGCGCACCGCGTAGCAACTGGCCAGTGCGACGCAGAGGATGGAGGCGGTCGTCGCGGCCCGGCCGCCGAACTGCTGGTAGCCCGAGCACAGGCCGAGGGGGTAGAGCGCGAGGAGCGCGCACGCGCCGCCCAGCCAGATGCCCGACCGGCCCGCGCTGCCGGCGCAGGCGAGGGCGGGGGTCGCCGCCAGCAGCGCGAGGACGTGCGTCCCCTCGGGGAGGCTGCACTCCCACAGCATGATCCCGGCGACCCACAGGGCAGGCGCGAGACGGCCCACGAGGCGCCGGATGGAGAAGTGCCGGTGGACGCCGGGTGCCTCCGCGGCAGGCCCGGCACCTTCAGGAGTCCTGACGTCGGCGCTCGCTGCCCGGTGTGCGGTCATACGGCGGTCCCTCCGGCCTGTGCGGCGGTCGCCCGCCTCACCCGTGCTGTCGCTCGGCTCCCTCCCGCGCCCAGGGCCTGTCCGACAAATAGCGCCGTCCACCGCAGGCGGTGCTCGCGGCGGACGGCGCGTGCAGCCCCGAGGCGGAGGATCGCCCTCGTAGTGGGCTACTCGGCCGATGCGACAACGCCGGGGATGTGCGTGCCAGCCGTCGCGAGCAAGGCGAGATCTGTCAGACAGGGCCCAGGGCCTGTCTGCGATCAGCACGATGGTGGTCGAGGCCGGGAGGCGGATGCCCTGGGTCCGCGATACCTCACTCGATTGAGTGAGAGCGGGCACGCGCAGTGCGCACAGTCGTGCGAACTTCGGCGGAGGCGCCCGGACTTCAGTCCGCGCGCTCACTCCGTGCGCCCCTCGAAAGGCCGGCGGACCCGCGGGTTCGCCGCCGTGAACAGCCCCCGGATGTGGGCATGACGAGCCAGCGGTGCGCCGGCGGCCGGGTGCGGGGGTGAAGCACAGCGGCGGTGGTGCGGGGCGTCCACCTCGGGACGTTCCGCACCACCGCCGCGTCGGGCGAGCGCCGGCAGCCGGCGATCAGGGGCGTCAGCCCGCCGGAGCCTCCGACCCCGCTTCGGCGCCCCGCAGCACCGCGCCCGTACGTTCCACGGCCGCCGCGACGGCCGCGTCCCGGGCGACGGAGGCCTCCTCCGCCTTGAGGGTGCGGTCGGCAGCGCGGAAGCGCAGGGCGTACGCCAGCGACTTCTTGCCCTCGCCGAGCTGCTCACCGGTGAAGACGTCGAACAGGCGCACCGACTCCAGGAGTTCGCCCGCGCCGCCCCGCAGCGCCGACTCCACCTCCGCGGCGGGCACGGACTCGTCCACGACCAGCGCCACGTCCCGCGTCGCCACTGGGAATCCGGAGACACGCGGCGCCGGGACGACGCCGCCGCCCGCCCGGCCGAGGAGGTCCAGGTCGAGCTCCATGGCGCTGGTGCGCTCCGGCAGCCCCATGGCCTTGACCACCCGCGGGTGCAACTCGCCGGCGTGCCCCGCCAGTACCTCGGCGCCGTCGTGCGTGACGTACAGCGCGGCGCAGCGCCCCGGGTGCCAGGGGTCGTACTGCGCGTTGCGGACGGTCAGTTCCACGCCTGCCTCGCGGGCGACGGTACGGGCCGACTCGACGGCGTCCGCCCACCCCGCCACACGTCCCTTGCCCCACCAGCCGGTGGTCTCGCGCTGGCCCGCCAGCACGGTGGCGACGTGCCGCGGCTGTTCGGGAAGGGCGTTCCCGAGCGCGGCGATCTCCTCGTCGCCGGGGCGTGCGTCGACGCGCAGCCGCGTGGCGCGGGTCTCGGCGCCCGTCGGCCGGAAGACGAGGCCCGTCTCGAACAGGGCGAGACCGCCCTGGCCGCCCTGGCTGCCGCGTCCCTCGTTGCGGCGCAGCGTGGCGAGGAGCCCGGGCAGCAGCGTGGTGCGCATCCCCGGTTCCTCGTCGGAGAGAGGGTTGACCAGGGTGACGGTGCGGCGGCGCGGGTCGTCCTCGGGGAGGCCCAGCTGGTCGAAGGAGGCCGCCCCCACGAAGGGGTAGTTGAGGGCCTCGACGTATCCGGCGCCGGCCAGCGCGCGGCCCGTCCGCCGCAGCAGCCGCTGCCGTTCGGTCAGGCCCCGGCCGGCGGGCGGGCGGGGCAGCGTGGAGGGCAGGTTCTCGTACCCCTCCAGGCGGATGACCTCTTCCGCGAGGTCGTTGGGGTCCGTCAGGTCGGACCGCCACGAAGGCACGGTGACGGTCAGCTCGTCCTGCCCGTAGACGTCGCAGCCCACCTGCTGCAGCCGGCGTACGACCGCCTCCCGGCCGTAGGTGACGCCCGCGACGCGGTCGGGGTGCCCCGCGTCGATCTTGATCGTGCGCGGCCCGTGCGGAGCGGCGAACTCGGTGACGCCCGCCTCCGCGGTGCCTCCGGCCAGCAGCACCAGCAGGTCGACGGTCCGCTGCGCCGCTGCTGCCGCCGCCTCCGGGTCGACGCCGCGCTCGAAGCGGCGCGACGCCTCCGAGGAGATCTTGTGGCGGCGGCTGGTGCGCGCCACGGTGACCGGGTCGAAGTGCGCGGCCTCCACGACGACTTCGGTGGTGCCGCGCCACTCGCCGGTCGCCGGGTCCTGCTCCGGGTCGGCGATCTCGCTGTTGACGCCGCCCATCACGCCGGCGAGCCCGATCGGCCCCTGCTCGTCGGCGATGACCAGATCCTCCGGATCCAGCTTGCGCTTGCCGCCGTCCAGGGTCGTCAGCCGCTCGCCGGGCGCGGCGCGGCGGACGCTGATGTGCCCGTGCAGCCGCTCCCTGTCGTATGCGTGGAGAGGCGAACCGAGCTCCAGCATCACGTAGTTGGTGATGTCGACGGGCAGCGAGACAGGGCGCATCCCGGCCTTCTGCAGCCGCCGCTGCAGCCAGATCGGCGACCTGGCGTCGGGGCGCAGACCGGTGACCGTACGGGCGGAGAAGCGGTCGCACCCCTTCGGGTCGGCCACCTCGACGCGGAAGCCGTGCTCGTCGGGCGAGGGGACGTCCAGCAGCGCCGGGTCGCGGAGCTGCCGACCGTACGCCGTCGCGGTCTCGCGGGCGATGCCGCGCATGGACAGGCAGTAGCCGCGGTCCGGCGTGACCGCGATGTCCAGTACCTCGTCGACGAGTTCGAGCAGCTCGATGGCGTCGGCACCCGGCTCGTGCTCGGGCGGGAGGACGATGATGCCCGCGTGGTCGTCGCCCATGCCCAGCTCGGCGGCGGAGCAGATCATGCCCTCGGAGACCTTGCCGTAGGTCTTGCGGGCGCTGATGGCGAAGTCACCGGGCAGCACCGCGCCGGGCAGCACGACGACGACCTTGTCGCCGACGGCGAAGTTGGTGGCGCCGCAGACGATGTTCTGCGGCTCGCCGGCCCCTCGACCGGCCTGGCCCACGTCGACCTGGCAGTAGCGGATGGGCTTCTTGAAACCGATCAGCTCCTCGATGGCGAGGACCTTGCCGACGACGAGCGGGCCCTTCAGCCCGGCGCCGAGCTGCTCGACGGTCTCGACCTCCAGGCCGGCCTCGATCAGCTTCGCCGCGACGTCCCGGCCCGTCTCGCCGGCAGGCAGCTCTACGTACTCTCGCAGCCACGAAAGCGGGGCGCGCATCAGATCTCCATCCCGAACGGCCTGGTGAAGCGCACGTCACCCTCGACCATGTCTCGCATGTCCTCGACGTTGTGGCGGAACATCATCATCCGCTCGATCCCGAATCCGAAGGCGAACCCGCTGTACTTCTCCGGGTCCACACCGCAGGCCGTCAGGACACGGGGGTTGACCATCCCGCAGCCGCCCAGCTCGATCCAGCCCTCGCTGGAGCAGGTGCGGCACGGGCGGTCCGGGTCACCGACGGACGCGCCGTGGCAGCGGTAGCAGACCATGTCCATCTCGGCCGAAGGCTCGGTGAACGGGAAGTAGTTGGGACGCAGCCTCGTGTGGACGCCCTCGCCGAACAGCTCGCGCACCATGTGGTCGAGGGTGCCCTTGAGGTCGGCCATCGTCAGGCCCTCGTCCACGGCGAGGAGTTCGACCTGCGTGAAGACGGGGGTGTGCGTGGCGTCCAGCTCGTCGGTGCGGAAGACACGGCCGGGGCAGATGACGTACAGGGGCGGCCGGCGCTCCAGCATCGTGCGGATCTGCACGGGCGAGGTGTGGGTGCGCAGCACGACGCCGCTCTCCCCCTCCTCGTCCCCGCCGGATTCCCCGCCGTCCCCGGCGCCCTGGCCGGCCTTCACGAAGAAGGTGTCCTGCATGGTGCGCGCGGGATGGTCGGGGGCGATGTTGAGGGCGTCGAAGTTGAACCACTCGGCCTCGACCTCGGGCCCCTCGGCGACCTCGTACCCCATCGCGACGAAGATGTCCTCGACGCGCTCGGAGAACGTCGTCAGCGGGTGGCGGGCGCCTGCGGGCATGCGGTCGTAGGGCAGCGTGACGTCGACGGCCTCCTCGACGAGCACGCGCTCGTCGCGCTCGCGCTCGAGCTCCTCCTGCCGCTGCTTGAGCGCCTGCCCGACCGCCCCGCGGGCCTGGCCGACGCGCTTGCCGGCCTCGGCCTTGGCGTGCGGGGGCAGCGCGCCGATCTCGCGGTTGGCGAGGGCCAGCGGGGATCGGTCGCCGGCGTGGGCGGCCTTCACCTCACGCAGCTCTTCGAGATCACCGGCGGCGGCGACGGCGGCGAGCGCCTCGGCCTTGGCCTGGTCGATCACTTCCGGTTTGAGCGCCTCGACCTCGACAGGGTCGTAGGACTTATTGGGTGCGGACATCATTTCCCGTGCTTCCGATTGGCTTTGGCTGCGCAGAGTGCCGACAGCCGAGTCTAGAGGGGCGGGCGTGACCACTCGTACACGGATGTGATCACCGGGCGCCCTCCCCCTCCCCCGCTCGCAGCCGGGAGGGAGGCGTGCCTGCCCCAGGGGCCGGAGAAGCCCGTGTGCGCCGCTCAGGCCATGAAGGCCGGGGCGCTCACGGGCAGGGTAAATCGGAACTCGGCGCCGCCGGCGGCCGAGCGGCCCACCGTGATCGTTCCGCCGTGCGCCTCGACGATGCCCTTGACGATGTACAGGCCCAGGCCGGTGCCGCCGCGCCGGCTGCCCCGCCAGAAGCGGGTGAAGACGCGGCTCATCGACTCCTCGGGGATGCCGGGGCCTTCGTCGCTCACGGTGACTGCCGTCCCTTGCTCGTCGCTGCGGGCACGTGCGGGTGCCACATCGATCGTGACAGTTCCCTCCCCGTGGCGCACGGCGTTTTCCAGCAGGTTGCCCAGCACCTGGTCGACCTTGTCCGGGTCGGCCCACAGCCCCGGCAGCCGGTCGGCGATGCGCACGACGAAGCGGTCGGCGGAGCGTCCCGCGGCGATGTGCGCCCCGACGTGACGGCGCACGGCGGCGGCGATGTCCAGGGGCTGCCGGCGCACCTCGAGGCGCCCGGAGTCGATGCGCGATATGTCGAGCAGTTCGGCGATGAGCCGCGTGATGCGGTTGGCGTCGGCGTCGACGGTCTCCAGCATCAGCTGCTTCTGGTCGTCGGTGAAGCGCTCCCACTTGGCGAGCAGCGTCGCGGTGAAGCCCTTCACCGAGGTGAGCGGGGAGCGGAGCTCGTGGGCGACGGTGGCTATCAGCTCGGCGTGGCTGCGCTCCGCCCGCCTGCGGGCCTCCGTTCCCCGCAGGCTCACGACCAGCCGCTCCAGGGGGCCCTGGGGGCGTGCGCGTACGTACCGCGCTGCCACCAGCACCTCGCGGCCGCCCGGCAGCAGCAGGTTCCGCTCGGGCTGGCGGGTGCGGGTGGCGAGACCGCCGTAGGGGTCGGTCAGCTGCCACCAGCGCCGGCCTTCCAGGTCCTCGAGAGGCAGCGCGCTGTGCAGCGGCAGTCCGAGGGCTTCGGACGGGTCGCAGCCCGTGAGGCGTGCGGCGGCGGCGTTGAAGCAGACGACGTGCCCGGTGCTGTCGGCGACGACGAGCCCGTCGGGAAGATCGTCGGGGTGCACGGCCTGTCCCTCGCCGTAGGAGTGGCGGTTCGCGGCGGTCTCCCCGGAAGCCTGCCCGGCGGCGGGACCCGCCGGCGGACCCGGGGCCGGGTCTGTGAGGCCCCCGGTCCTCCTGCCGTGGCCGTCGGCGCCGGAGACCACCCCGCGTGCCTGGGTGCCGTACGCCCGGACGTCCATCGACGCCGCCCCCTTCTGACCACTCGCCTCCGCCCCCGGGCGAGCCACCCTACTAGGCGCTCTGCGCACTGTCCCTCCCCGTGACGTGGCATTGAAGCCGCACGCGAGCCGGGGGGAGCGCGCCAGGCGTACGAACCGGAGCGCACGCCCGCACCGTGTCTATGCCCGTGCTTCCTCGTGCTGCGTCCCCGCCCGGCACCCGCCGGGCGAACGCTGCGCGCGGGCGGAGGCGTAGAGGCAGACGGCGGCTGCGGTGGCGAGGTTCAGGCTCTCCGCCCGGCCGTGGATGGGGACCCGCACCGCCGCGTCGGCCAGAGCACGCGTCTCCTCGGGCAGGCCCCAGGCCTCGTTGCCGAAGAACCACGCGGTGGGACGGCCCATCGTGCCGGCGTCGAGTTCACCGTCGAGGTCGCGCTCCCCCGTGCCGTCGGCGGCCAGCACGCGCACCCCGGCGCCCCGCAGCTCTTCCGCGGCGGTGGCGGCGGGCACACCCACCGCCACTGGCAGGTGGAAGAGCGAACCGGCCGACGCCCGCACCGCCTTGGGGTTGTAGACGTCGACGGAGGCGTCGGTGAGGACGACCGCGTCGGCTCCCGCGGCGTCGGCGCAGCGCAGCACCGTGCCCGCGTTGCCGGGGTCGCGTACGTGCGCGAGGACGGCCACGAGGCGGGGCCGTGCGGCGATCAGCTCGTCCAGCGGGCGGTCGACGAAGCGGCAGACCCCGATGAGCCCCTGCGGGCTGACCGTCTGCGCGATGCCGTCCAGGGTCGGGCCCTCGGCGAGATGGACGCGTGCGCCGCCGGCGCGGGCCTGCTCCAGGATCTCCGGATGCCGTTCGGCGGCCTCGGCGGTCGCGAACAGTTCCAGCAGCACGGGGCCTTCCCCGCTGCCCCGCTCACCGGAGGCGGCGCTCCGTGCGGCCGCCTCGCGTACGGCCTGGGGGCCCTCCGCGAGGAAACGCCGGTCCTTGGCACGGAAGTTGCGCCGGACCAGCCGCCGTGCGGCGGCGACGCGGGCGGAGCGAGGCGAGATCGGATCGGGGGTGGTGCCCATGGGCGGCGGCTCACTTCACGGTTCGTTGCGGCTCGGCGGGCTCAGCGCACCCGCGGCGGGGGACGCACGGCCGGCCGGCGGGCGGCCACGCACAGCAGCGGACCGGCAGGCACGTGCCTGCCGGTCCGCTGCTGTGCGTCATACGCGTGCGCGGCGCGTGCTTCAGGCGGCCTTCGGAGCGTTGACGTCGCTCGGAAGGGCCTTCTGCGCCACCTCGACGAGAGCCGTGAAGGCGCCCGCGTCGTTGACCGCCAGGTCGGCGAGGATCTTGCGGTCCACCTCGATGTTGGCGGCCTTCAGACCCTGGATGAAGCGGTTGTAGGTGATGCCGTTGGCGCGGGCGGCGGCGTTGATCCGCTGGATCCACAGCTGCCGGAAGTCGCCCTTGCGCCGCTTGCGGTCGTTGTAGTTGTAGACGTAGGAGTGGGTGACCTGCTCCTTCGCCTTCCTGTACAGCCGCGAGCGCTGGCCGCGGTAGCCGCTGGCCTGCTCCAGGATCGCCCGGCGCTTCTTGTGTGCGTTCACTGCCCGCTTGACGCGTGCCACTTGATAACTCCTTGGTACACGGGGCCGGTCTGGTGGGTGGACCACCCAGCCCGAATCGATTGGGTCCCGGTCGGGCTGGCCTTACTTGCCGAGAAGCTTCTTGACCTTCTTGGCGTCGGCCGGGGCCATCTCGGTCTTGCCGGCAAGGCGGCGCGTCAGCGTGGACGGCTTGTGCTCGAGAAGGTGGCGGCGACCGGCACGCTGGCGCATCACCTTGCCGGAGCCGGTGATCTTGAAGCGCTTACGGGCACCACTGTGCGTCTTGTTCTTCGGCATGTCGCCGTTCACTCCTCGTCGGAGACGTCCCGGTCCGCCGGCGCACCGGCATACGGAAGCGTCATGTGTCGCTGTTTCGGGTTTCCGAGGCGGGGCCCCAGGAGGGCTCACGCCTCGGCGGGCTCCTCGGCGGGCTCCTCCACAGGGCTGCTGTCCTGCTGGCGGCCGGCCTTGCGGGCCGCCTGAGCCTCACGGGCCTCGGCCATCGCCTCGGTCTTCTTCTTGTGCGGACCGAGCACCATGATCATGTTACGGCCGTCCTGCTTCGGGTTGGATTCCACGAAACCCAGGTCGGCTACGTCGTCCGCGAGGCGCTGCAGCAGCCTGAAGCCCAGCTCGGGGCGGGACTGCTCACGTCCGCGGAACATGATCGTGATCTTGACCTTGTCACCCTGCTTGAGGAACCGGACGACGTGACCCTTCTTGGTGTCGTAGTCGTGCGGGTCGATCTTCGGCCGGAGCTTCATCTCCTTGATGACCGTGTGCGCCTGGTTCTTGCGCGCCTCACGGGCCTTCATGGCCGACTCGTACTTGAACTTTCCGTAGTCCATGAGCTTGCACACGGGCGGACGTGCCGTCGCTGCCACCTCGACCAGGTCGAGGTCGTACTCCTGCGCAAGCTCCAGGGCCTTGGCAAGCGGCACGATGCCGACCTGCTCGCCACTGGGACCGACGAGTCGCACCTCGGGGACGCGAATCCGGTCGTTGATGCGGGGCTCGGCGCTGATGGGGCCTCCTCGGGTACACCACGCGGCGGTCTGGCGGACGGCCGCGCGCAGTCAGGTTTCGATGACCACCGCGCCGGGACGCACAAAAAGCCCCTCACGGACACAGGCGGGGCTCCTCAAAGACCGGGAGCACCGACGCGACATTCCGCGGGGGCGCAGCCTGACCGTTGACCCGCGGTCCCGGGGACCGTCAGGTGGGAGTTCGGAGCCTCCACTTGCGGGCTGAAGAGATGTTCTCCAGCCGGTCGATATCCCAGCATACCAGGGGCCGGGGGTGCTCCCCACCGGGGTCCCCGGAGGCCGGAAGCTCTAGGCTGGCACGCATGAGCGACTCCGCATCCACCGGCCCGGCCGGGTCCGCCGGCGGTTCCCCCGGTACGTCCGGCACCCCCGACTTCGACAGCATGACGCGCGACATCGCGGACGTGCCGGCGGTGGAGGTGATCACCACCGTCGCCGTGCACCTGATGAGTTCTGCGGCGGTGAATCTCGGGCTCTCGGAAGGGGGCGAGGAGCACCGCGACCTGGACGAGGCGCGGAAGCTGATCCACGCCCTCGCCGGCCTGGTCAGCGCGAGCGCCACCGAGATCGGCACGTACCACGCCGCTCCCCTGCGTGACGGCCTGAAGTCGCTGCAGTTGGCCTTCCGGGAGGCTTCGGCCGTGCCGGACGAGCCGGGGCAGGGGCCCGGTGAGAAGTTCACGGGCCCCGTGATCGGCTGAGTCCGGCACCGGCCTGACGCCTCTGCGGCCTCCGTTCAGCGGGGGCTTCCCGAGGGCTGCAGGTTCCTGTTCATCTCGGCGCCCGCGGCGGGGTGCGTGACGTGGTGCACGACCACCGCCAGCACGCCGCCCAGCAGTGGTGCCACCAGGAACAGCCACAACTGCGTCAGGGCGGCACCGCCTGCGAAGATGGCCGGGCCGAGGCTGCGGGCCGGGTTGACCGAGGCGCCCGTGAGCGGGATGCCGATGAGGCTGACGACGGCCAGCGTGATGCCGATCGGGAGGCCCGCGAAGCCCGCGACGGTCACCTTGTGCGTCATGCACAGGAACACGTACACGAGCAGCGCGGTCAGCAGCAGCTCCGTGATGAAGGCTCCGCCGAGGTTGATGCGCACCGCCGAGCGGTCGCCGAAGCCGTTGGTGCCGAAGGCCTCACTCGTGCGCAGGCCGGGGACCTGCTTCGCCACCAGGAAGAGCAGCGCCGCTCCGGCGATGGCACCGGCGATCTGCGCGACCCAGTAGCGCACGGCCGTCTGCATGTCGAGGCGCTTGGCGAGGAGCATGCCCAGGGTGACGGCTGGATTGACGTGTGCACCCGAGACGGGTCCGATCGCGTAGGCGAGCGCCAGCAGCGTGAGGCCGAAGGCGAGGGCGATACCGAGGGTGCCGATGTACTCGCCCGACAGCACCGAGGCGCCGACCGCGAAGAACACGAGGACCAGGGTCCCCAGGAACTCCGCCGCAGTGGTCTGCAGCTCGGTGTCGGCCGACATGGCACTCCTGACATGTCTGAATTGCTCCATCATGCTTCGAGTCTGTGGCGGCACCGCCGGGCTCGCACGTCGAGCGGTTGAATGCCGGTGGAGGGGCCCTCAGGCCCGTCAGCGCACGAAGAAGGCGCCCTCGGGCAGCGCGCTGCCCGAGGGGAGGAGCGCCAGTGCCAGGCCGTGCACCAGCCGGGCACGGAGCGTCCCGTCGGCGGTGAGGGCGCCGGAAAGGCGCCGTGCCGTGGCGGCCGCCTCCGCGCCGGGGGTCAGCGCGAGGGCCAGCGTGGCGTCGCAGTCCGCGCCGCCGGGCAGCAGATGCGCGCCGGCGACGTCCGGTTCCGCGGCCAGGATCGCCCGCAGCGCCGCCACGACGTCCGGGTCGCGGCCGGGACGGAGCTCGCTGCGGCCCTCGGCGAGGGCCCGCAGGGCGGGCCCGGTGAGCTGGTAGGTGACCGGCCCAGCGAGGTCGAGGACGAGGGTGTCGGCCTCCTCCTGCGCGAGGGCCTGCAGCACCTGGGGCAGCCGGACGGCCACCGGCCGGGCGTCCTCGCGCCAGCGGTTCAGCGCGTCGGTGCTGGTGAACGCCGGCAGGGCGCGGCGTCCGCCCGCGGCGGTGAGCGTCGGCACCGCCATGTCGCTGGACTTGTCGCGGCGCAGCCCGGAGGCGTCCGTCGTGCTCTCGCCGAGGACGGCGACGACGGGTACGAGCAGGCGCGCCTTCCGGAGCGCCCGCAGGACGGCCGGTTCCGCGTCCGGGTCCGTGCGGTCCGCGTGCCAGGACGCGAGGGCCTCGGCGAGCGCGGGGTCCGCCGCGCCGGTGTCGTCGGCGAAGCCGGGGTCCGGGATGTTCTTCAGCGCCACGGGCCACGAGCCTAGACCGTGGCCCCGGGACCTGCTGCGGGCGGCCCCGGCCTGCGCCCCGGTCTGCGCCCGGGGCGTCACTGCCAGGGCATGCGGCCGCGCATTCCGCGCAGCGTCTCCACGTTCACGCCGCGGTGCACCGCCACCGCGCTCGCGATCAGCAGCAGGCCGACGAATCCGGTGATGGCGGCCAGCCAGCCCGCGCTGAGGCCGTCGTCCGGGCCCGCGCCGAAGAACTCGTTCCGGTACGGCTGCGGGCTGGGCTGCTGCTTGCGCGGCTTGATGTTGGAACCCATCTCGATCGCCGCCGCCGGGTCGATGACGCCCGTGCCGAGGGCGTCGCTGCGGCCGCCCTCGGGGGTGTTCCGGGCCGTGTCGGAGACGAGTTCCTTGATCTGGGCCGGGCTCAGGTCGGGGTGTGCCGCCCGTACGAGCGCGATCGCGCCGGAGGCGAAGGCCGACGCGGCGCTCGTCCCCCAGCCCTCGTAGTAGCGGCGGTCCGGATCCGCTATCAGCACGTCCTTGCCCGGTGCCGCCACGGTCGCGTACCAGCGGCGTGTGGAGAACGCGGCCCGCGCGCCGCGCCGGTCGACCGCGGTCACGGCGATCACGCCGGGGTAGGCGGCCGGATAGGAGACGTGGTCGCCCTCCTCCCCGCCATTGCCGGCGGAGGCGACGACGACGGACCCCTTCTTCAGGGCGTACCGCACGGCGGCGTCCTCGCGGGCCTCCGGGTGCGCGGAGTCGCTGTCGTCGCCGAGGGAGAGGTTGATGACGTCGGCGCCCTTGTCGGCCGCCCAGCGGATGCCCTCGGCCAGTGCTCCCGCGCTCTCCTCGCGGGCCTTCTTGCGCTGCGGGTCGGCGTCCTCGAGGAGCACCCGCACGGGAAGGATCTTCGCCTCGGGCGCGACGCCCGTGACTCCCTCGGAGCCGCGGCCACCGTGTCCGTGCCCCGCGATGAGGCTGGCCATGGCGGTCCCGTGCCGGGCCCATTCGCGGTCGCCCTTCTTGGCTCCGACGCGGACGAAATCCCGGCCGGGCAGCACGTTGCCCCTCAGATCGGGGTGGTCGGCCGCCACACCGGTGTCGAGGACAGCGACGGTGATGCCCTTGCCCTTCGTCGTCTTCCAGGCGTCCGGCGCCTGGATGGCCTTCAGTCCCCACTTCTCCCGCGGCAGGTCCTCACCGGCGGCGTACGCGCTCCCGGCCGCCGGCAGCAGCGCCAGCAGCATCGCGAGCGGAAGGACGGCGGCGCGGCGCACGCGGTGCCGCCGGGCGGGACGGCGCGAGCGGGACTCGGCGTGCAGCCGGGCCTGAGCCTGGCCCGGGCGGCTCCCGCACGAGCCCGCCGGTGCGGCTCCGGCCGGGCCGCCCCTCCCCGCGGGTACACGCTGCTGTTCGCGACGGCTGTGCGTCACCGGTCGCCTCCCCCTCGTCCTGCGGCCGTGTTGCGCAGCCGGCGCTCGATACGGTCCGCGATGCCCTGTGCGTCGTGCCCGAGCCCCGCCTGCGCGGCGGCGGACGTCTCGCCCTTCTCGGTCGCCTCCGCGGCCGCCTGCGGGTCGCTGACGACGCGTCCGTCGGCGAACCCGGTGACGGCGTAGACGACTACCGGCGCGTCGGCGAGCACCCGCACCGTCCAGCTGGCGCGCTGCGCGTCGCCGAAGTCGGCGGCGACGGTGCCGCGCGCCGGGTACGGGCGCGGCATCAGGTCCGTGCGCTCGGTGAGGTTCTCGACCGCGAAGCGCTTGCGCAGACTCCGCATGCCGCTCTGGCCGCTGCGGGTGAAGACCAGTCCGACCGTGGTGACGCTGCTGGTCGTCTCGTCGGCGTAGGTGGCGCGCAGCAGACGCTCGCAGCCCACCGGCGAGAGGGCCTTGGCCAGCAAGGGGTCGAACGCGTTGCGGCAGTCGGAGTCGGGTGCGACGGCGACGCGTACCCACTTGCGGTCGGCGCTGCCGGGGCCGGCGCCCAGCCCTTCGAGTACGCGCGGGAACAGCTCGTCCACGGGGGTCTCGTGCCACATCGTCCCCGCCCGCTCGAACACCTGCTCAGGAGAGGCCGGTTCGGAGGAGTCGTCGGTGAGCGTCATCCCCGCCCCGGCACCGCCCAGCAGGCCCACGCCGAGCACGAGGCAGACGGCCGCCGCGACCGTGCGGGGCGCGGGGCGGTGCGCCGAGGCGTCACGTACGGGAAGCAGCCGGGCGGTGGGCGGCCCGTATCCGGAAGCCCCGCCTTCTACGTCGGCCTCCGGCAGGCGCGCGGAGCCGAACTCTGCCCGGCCCGCCTCGGGCGGCATCGGGTTGCCTGCCGGGAGCGCGCCCGGTCCGGCGCCTCCGGCGTAGCTCCTGCGGCGGAGCGTCTCCGAGGTGAGCGGTGCGCCGGTGGGCGGCGGAGGCTGCGGAGGCGCGGACGGGGCGGGCAGGCGCAGCCTCGCGTCCTGTGCGGGAAGGGACTTCGATGCGGCGGTACGGACGTCGTCCGATTCCGAATCGTGCGGCATCTGTGCGGTGGGCTCGTCTTTCTGGGTGTGCTCCGCGGGGCCGCGCACGCCCCTACCTGCTTGGCCGCGCCCGGCGGCCGAACCGGCCGTGCTTCCGGGCCAGTTGGGCTGCGGCGGCGAGGAAGGCATCGGCGGGGCGCTGGGACGCGGCGGGACCGCTGGGCGGGGCGGGAAGGCCGGCGGCGCCGGAACCCTGGAGTGCTCGCGCGGCGGCTCCGGGTGGGGCCTGGGTGAATCCGGGGGCTCCGTGCGGTCGGCGTCAGTGCTCATCTGCACCCCTCCCGCGCGCAGTCCCACCCCACACGAATGCCTTTCGGGGCATGCCGGTTCGTAACGGACAACACGCCGCAGGGTCGGCCTCACGCAGCGTGCGGCCGTCACTCTACGGGGCGAACTGGTGGTTCCGGCAACCCGGTCGGCGAGGCTCGGCCTCCCCTCGTCCACTGTCGCGGGCCGCCTCGCTCTGGCAAGCTGCACGGGTGTTCGACACCTCAGCCGACCTCGCAGCGGACCGGGCCCGGTACGACCGGGCCACCTCGCTTCTCGACGCCCCGTTCGCCGCCGTGGACCTCGACGCGTTCGACGCGAACGCCGACGACCTGGTGCGCCGCGGAGGCGGAAAGCCGATCCGGGTGGCCAGCAAGTCGGTGCGCTGCCGCGGACTGCTGGAGCGGGTGCTCGCCCGCGACGGCTTCGCCGGGGTGCTCAGCTTCACGCTCGCGGAGTCGCTGTGGCTCGCCCGCTCGGGCATCGGCGACGTCGTACTCGCCTACCCGTCGGCCGACAGGGCCGGGTTCGCGGAACTCGCCTCCGACCCCAAGCTCGCGGAGGCCGTGACCGTCATGGCCGACGATCCGGAACAGCTGGCGTTCATCGACTCCGCGCGGGACGGCGGGACGCAGGAGATCCGGATCTGTCTCGAACTCGACACCTCGCTGCGGCTGCTGGGCGGCCGGGTACGGATCGGGGCGCGCCGCTCCCCCGTCCGCACGCCGCTCCAACTGGCCGAGCTGGCCCGGTCGGTGACCAGCCGGAAGGGTTTCCGGCTGGTCGGCCTGATGGCCTACGAGGGGCACATCGCGGGCGTCGGCGACGCGGCCCCGGACAGCCGGCTGCGCTCGCGCGGCGTACGCCTCATGCAGGCTGCGGCGAGACGGGAGCTGGCGGTACGGCGGGCGGCGGCGGTGGAGGCGGTGCGCCGTGTCGAGCCCGGCCTGGAGTTCGTCAACGGCGGCGGGACGGGAAGCGTGCAGCACACGGCCGCCGAGGAGGCGGTGACGGAGGTCGCCGCCGGCTCCGGGCTGTTCGTTCCGCGCCTCTTCGACAACTACCGCTCCTTCACGGGCCGTCCGGCCGCGCTGTTCGCGCTGCCCGTCGTCCGGCGGCCCGGGGTGGGCGTGGTGACCGTGCTCGGCGGCGGCTACCCGGCTTCCGGCGCACCCGGCAGGGACCGGCTGCCCCAGCCGTATCTGCCGCAGGGGCTGCGCTACGACGCCCAGGAGGGGGCAGGCGAGGTGCAGACGCCGCTGCTCGGACCGCCCGCCGACGACCTGCTGGTCGGGGACCGCGTGTGGTTCCGGCACGCCAAGGCCGGCGAGCTGTGCGAGCGCTTCGCCGAGCTGCACATGGTGGAGGGCGACCGCGTCACGGGTGTGCTGCCGACGTACCGGGGCGAGGGCCGCACGTTCCTCTAGCGCTGTGGCCGGGGGCGCGCGCCGCCCGGTACGTCACGGGGCGCGGCCCGGAGCGTCCGAGCCGGCGTTCCGCCGGTGGCGGTCAGACGGATTCGCCCGGGGGCCCTCCGCCGGTCTCTGCGTCCGGCTGTTCCCTGACGCCTTCGGCCAGCTTGTCCATGTCCTTCAGCGGGGGCGCGGAGCGGTGGATGTCGAAACCGCTGCGCAGCAGGAGCATCTCCCCGGAGCCGGAGGGGTGGGGGAACGCCAGCGACTCCACGTACGCGTCCGGCTTGGTCCGGTTGACGATCTTCCAGCGCACCCGGTAGCCCTCCTCCCCGGCCACGGTGGTCTTCTCCGACGCCACCGCCTTGTGGGAGGTGATGCCGCCGTACGTGCCCTTGCTGTAGGCGGTCTTCGCGAAGCGGCCGATGTCGCTCTTCGCCGCGTCCTCCGCGCTGCCGGTGTCCGTTCCGGCCACGACGATGACCGCGGAGCCGCGCAGGCAGTTCTCGCCCCCGTCTCCGGGACACGTGTACTCGCCCGTGGTGACCATGGGCGCGAGGGGGTCGTGCTGCCAGCCGTCCAGCACGGGCAGGTCGACGCCGGTCGCCGGGACCTCCCCCTCCCCGCCGTCCTCCTCGGGGAGTTCGCCGCTGCCGCCCGGCCCGTCGCCGCGGGGCGGGGCTTCCGGCTGGGGCGGCCCGCTGCCCGCCTCGTCGCCCGTGCTCCGCCCCACGCCGGCGCCGAAGACGAGCACGGAGGCCACGAGCAGCGCCGATACGAGCACGAGCCCGCCGACGATCCCGGCCACGAGCGGGCCGCGCACCGCCCCGCGGGTACGCGTCTGGCCGCTCCACGCACTCCCGTCCCACCAGCGTTCCTGCGCGCGGGACTTGGGCTTGTACGCGCTTCCCGGGTCGGGGTACCAGCCGGGCGGTGTCGTCATGCTCACCTCTCGCACTGTAGGGCAACACGTGTGCGAGTCACATGGACTCCGCCCGGCCGGGTGGCCGCCGACGGGAAATCACCGGCACGGGGAACCACCCCGGGACCCTTGCGCCGGTGCGGGATCAGACCGGCGTCACGTACGCCCCGGAGATCCCGCCGTCCACCATGAAGTCGGTGGCGTTGACGAAGGACGAGTCGTCGCTGGCCAGGAACGCCACGGCCGCGGCGATCTCCTCCGGCTCCGCGAAGCGCCCCGGCGGCACGTGGACGAGCCTGCGCTGCGCACGCTCGGGATCCTTCGCGAACAGCTCCTTCAGCAGCGGGGTGTTGACGGGCCCCGGGCAGATCGCGTTGACGCGGATCCCCTCGCGCGCGAACTGCACGCCCAGCTCCCGCGACATCGCCAGCACTCCGCCCTTGGAGGCGGTGTAGCTGATCTGCGAGGTCGCCGCGCCCATCACCGCGACGAACGAGGCGGTGTTGATGATGGACCCGCGCCCCTGCTCGCGCATGTACGGCAGCGCGGCCTTGCAGCACAGGTAGACGGACGTGAGGTTGACCTGCTGCACGCGCTGCCAGGCGTCCAGCCCGGTGGTGAGGATCGAGTCGTCGTCGGGCGGCGAGATGCCCGCGTTGTTGAAGGCGACGTCGACGCTGCCGTACGTGTCGTACGCCGCCTTGAAGAGGGCCTCGACCTGGTCGGGGTCGGTGACGTCCGTCTCGACGTACAGGCCCCCGGCCTCCTCCGCCGCCGCCTTTCCGCGCTCGGCGTCGACGTCGGCGCACACCACGCGCGCCCCCTCCGACGCGAGGCGCCGCACGGCCGCGAGGCCGATCCCGCTGCCGGCGCCCGTGACGACGGCGGTGCGGCCGACGAGTCGGCGGCACTCGGACGTTGCTCCTGCGGAGCCTGTGAGCGAATCGGTCACGGCTGCTCCTCCGTACTGATGAAGACGTTCTTGGTCTCGGTGAAGGCGGTCAGTGCGTCCGGACCGAGTTCACGGCCGAGACCCGACTGCTTGAAGCCCCCGAAGGGGGTCGTGTAGCGCACGGCGCTGTGCGAGTTGACCGACAGGTTCCCGGCGGCCACGGCACGCGAGACGCGCAGCGCGCGGCCGACGTCGCGGGTCCAGATGGAGCCGGAGAGGCCGTAGTCGGACGCGTTGGCGATGCGCACGGCCTCGGCCTCGTCCTCGAAGGGGATCGCCACCGCGACGGGGCCGAAGATCTCCTCCGCGCTGCGCCGGTCGCCCGGCGCACCCTCCAGGACCGTGGCCGGGTACCAGTAGCCCTTGCCGTCCGGCACCTCCCCGCGGATGAGCGCGGAGGCGTCCTCGGGGACGTAGCCGCGGACGCGTTCACGCTGGCGCTCGGAGATGAGCGGCCCCATCTGCGTGGCGGGGTCGGCGGGGTCGCCCGCGACGAACGACTTGACGGCCGGTTCCAGCAGTTCGAGGAAGCGGTCGTACACGTCGCGCTGGACGAGGATGCGGCTGCGGGCGCAGCAGTCCTGTCCGGTGTTGTCGAGGAACGAGCCCGGTGCGGCGGTGGCGGCCAGCGCGAGGTCGGCGTCGGAGAAGACGATGTTGGGGCTCTTGCCGCCCAGTTCGAGCGTCACCCGCTTCACGCCCGCCGCGCACCTGGCCATGATGTCCTTGCCGACCGCCGTCGACCCTGTGAAGACGACCTTGGCGACCCCGGGGTGCTCCACCAGCGCGGTGCCCGCCACAGGCCCCTCGCCCGGCAGGACCTGGAAGAGGCCCTCGGGCAGGCCCGCCTCGAGGCCGAGCTCGGCGAGGCGCAGCGCGGTCAGCGGCGTGGTCTCGGCCGGTTTGAGGATCACGGCGTTCCCGGCGGCGAGCGCCGGAGCGGTGCCCCATGCGGCGACCGGCATCGGGAAGTTCCACGGGGCGATGACGGTCACGACGCCGAGCGGTTCGGCGAAGGTGACGCTGATGCCCCCGTCGACGGGGATCTGCCTGCCGTTGAGGCGCTCCACTCCCCCGGCGGCGTAGTCGAGCAGGTCCCGGGCGTTGCCGGCCTCCCAGCGGGCGTTGCCCACCGGGTGCCCGGCCTCCTGGACCTCCAACTGGGCCAGTTCCTCCAGGTGTTCGTCGACGACGACCGCGAACCGGCGCAGCAGCCTCGCGCGTTCGCCCGGGGCGAGGGCCGCCCAGGCCGTCTGGGCGGACGCGGCCCGGCGCACGGCCGCGTCGACGTCGGCGGGTGTCGCGGCGGAAACGGTGGTGATCAGTTCCTCGGTCGCCGGGTTGACGACCGGGAGTTCGTACTGCTGGTGCTCGTCGTGCAAAGTCGCGTCCTTACATCCGTTCGAAGGAGCGGAACCGCTCCCAGTCCGTGACCGCCGTGTCGTATGCCTGCTGCTCCACGTGCGCCATGTTCAGGTAGTGCGCCACCACGTCGGACCCGAACGCCTCCTGCGCGATCGTGCTCCGCTCCCACAGCTCCGAGGCCTCCCGCAGCGTGGCGGGCACGTGATCCGCGTCGCCGGTGTAGGCGTTGCCGGTGCAGGCGTCCTGCAGCTCCAGCTTCCTGTCGACGCCGTGCAGCCCGGCGGCGATCATGCCCGCCACCGCGAGATACGGGTTGACGTCGCCGCCCGGTACCCGGTTCTCCAGCCTGTGGCCGTGTCCGTGGCCGACGATGCGCAGGGCGCAGGTGCGGTTGTCGGGGCCCCAGGCGACGGCCGTCGGGGCGAAGGAACCCGGCTGGAACCTCTTGTAGGAGTTGATGTTCGGGGCGTAGAGGAGGGTGAACTCCCGCAGCGCCGCGAGCTGTCCGGCGAGGAAGTGCCGCATCGTGTCGGACATGCCGTACTCGCCCGCCTCGTCGGCGAAGACGGGCGACCCGTCCTCGTCACGCAGCGAGAGGTGGATGTGGCAGGAATTGCCTTCACGCTCGTCGAACTTGGCCATGAACGTGAGCGCCTGACCGGACTGCGCCGCGATCTCCTTCGCGCCGGTCTTGTACACGACGTGCTGGTCGCAGGTGGTGAGCGCCTCGTCGTAGCGGAACGCGATCTCGTGCTGGCCGAGGTTGCACTCGCCCTTGGCCGACTCGACCTGCATCCCGGCGGCGCCCATCTCGTTGCGGATGCGGCGCAGCAGCGGCTCGACCCGGGCGGTCCCCAGTATCGAGTAGTCCACGTTGTACTGGTTGGCCGGCGTCAGGCCGCGGTACGCGCTGCTCCAGGCCTGTTCGAAGGAGTCCTGGAAGACCATGAACTCCAGCTCCGTGCCGATGTACGCGCTCCAGCCGCGCTCGGCGAGCCGGTCGAGCTGGCGCCGGAGGATCTGCCGGGGCGAGGCCACGACGGGAGAGCCGTCGTGCCACGCGAGGTCGGCGGTGACCATCGCGGTGCCCGGGTTCCACGGGACGCGCCGCAGGGTGCTCATGTCGGCGTGCATGGCGAAGTCGCCGTAGCCGCGCTCCCAGGAGGACATCGCGTAGCCGTCGACGGTGTTCAGATCCACGTCGACAGCGAGAAGGTAGTTGCAGCCCTCCGTGCCGTGGTCCATGACCTCGTCGAGGAAATGGCGCGCCGCGAACCGTTTTCCCTGGAGCCGCCCTTGCATGTCGGTGAAGGCGAGCGCGACGGTGTCGATCTCCTCCCTCTCGACGAGCACTCGCAGCTCGTCGACGGAGAGTGGGGGTGTGCGTTCTGCCACGTCCGGCCTCCTGTCGTTCCACGGGAAGTCATAAGGTAGTCCGGAAGACCATTGGTTCGGAAGGGGTTCCGATGAGGGAGAGCCGGTGACGTCCGGGGGCGGCCGCGGGGCGGGGGCCGCGGCGGGCCGTCCCGAACCGGACCGGCTGGCCGCCGTGCTGCGGCCGGTGCGGGCAGGCAACGGTTTCGAGGAGGCGCTGGAGCAGATACTGCAGATCGTCCGCCTGGGCCTCGTGCCGGACGGCGAGCGCCTCCCGGCCGAGCGTGAGCTCGCGGAACGCCTCGGTATCAGCCGCGTCACCCTCCGCGAGGTGCTGCGCGTCCTCGCCGAGGAGGGCCTGGTCGTCAGCCGCCGCGGGCGCTACGGCGGCACGTTCGTGCACCACCCCGAGCCGCCCGTCGAGGGCGCCGACTCGGCGGACGAACCGCGCGCCCTGGCCGGCGCCTCCGGCGTGGACGTGGCCGACGCGCTGCGCTTCCGCGAGGTCCTGGAGGCGGGCGCCGCAGAACTGTGCGCCTCGCAGGGCCTGTCGGAGCCGGGGGCGGCCCGGCTGCGCGCCGCTCTCGACGACACCCGTGACGCCGCGCTCGCCGACTACCGGCGAAGCGACACCCTCTTCCACCTCACCCTGGTCGAACTGGCGGAATGCCCGTCGCTGACGGCCCAGTACGCTTCTGTGCGCGCCAAGGTCAACGACCTGCTGGGACGGATACCGCTGCTCGTACGGAACCTGGAGCACGCGCAGCAGCAGCACGCGGCCCTCGTCGACGCCGTCCTCGCCCGGGATCCGGAGCGCGCACGCGCGGTCGCGCGCGAGCACTGCGCCGGTACGGCGGCCCTGCTGCGGGGCTTCCTGGGGTGAACGGCCCTGCGCCGGCGGCGAGTACGCCAGCTGTCGTGCGCTGTACGCAGGGGGCGGGCGGTACCCGAGGTGTGACCCCGACGTAATGTGCAGGGGGTTGCGCTGGAGTCCTCGGCAGGGCAAAGGTATGTCCCCACACCAATGCCGTAGGCAGGAGCGGTCATGGCCGAAGGAACGAAACCCTCGCACCCGTCATCGGAGACCGGCCAGGAGAGCGCCGAACAATACCTCCAGCGCCGTTCGCTGCGGCGCGGCAGCGCCGGCTGGCTGCTGCTGACCGGTCTCGGTGTCGCGTACGTCGTCTCGGGCGACTACGCGGGCTGGAACTTCGGCCTCGCGGAGGGCGGGTTCGGCGGCCTCGCCATCGCCACCGTGCTGATGGGCACGATGTACACCTGCCTCGTCTTCTCCCTGGCGGAGCTCTCCTCGATCCTCCCCACCGCCGGCGGCGGTTACGGCTTCGCGCGGCGCGCGCTCGGCACCTGGGGCGGCTTCCTGACCGGCACCGCCATCCTCATCGAGTACATCCTCGCGCCGGCGGCCATCGCCGTGTTCATCGGCGGATACGTCGAGTCCCTCGGCCTCTTCGGCGTGGAAGCGGGCTGGCCCGTCTACCTCGTGTGCTTCGCGCTGTTCATCGGCATCCACCTGTGGGGCGTCGGGGAGGCGCTGCGCTTCAGCTTCGTCGTCACCGGCATCGCGGTCGCGGCGCTGCTCGTCTTCTGCATCGGCGCGTTCACCCACTTCGACGCGGGTTCGCTGAACGACGTCGCCGTGGACGGGTCGGCCTTCGGCTCCAACTCGTGGCTGCCGCTGGGCCTGCTGGGCATCTGGGCCGCCTTCCCGTTCGGGATGTGGTTCTTCCTCGGCGTCGAGGGCGTACCGCTCGCGGCCGAGGAGACGCGCGACCCCGTCAGGTCGATGCCGAAGGCCCTCGCGTGGTCCATCGGCATCCTGGTGCTGCTGGCCCTCCTCACGCTGCTGCCCGCGGCGGGCGCCGCCGGCTCCGACGCGATCAAGGACGCCGACAACCCGCTCGTCGCGGCGCTGGAGGCGGCGTCCGGCGGCGATCCGACGACCCTCAGCAGGATCGTCAACTACGCGGGCCTGGCCGGGCTGGTGGCCTCCTTCTTCTCCCTCATCTTCGCCGGGTCGCGGCAGCTGTTCGCCCTCTCGCGCGCCGGTTACCTGCCCCGGTTCCTGTCGCTGACGAGCCGCCGCAAGGCCCCCTACCTGGGCCTGCTGGTGCCGGGCGTGATCGGCTTCTCGCTGGCGGCCTACACCGGCGACGGCGCGCGGATGCTGAACATCGCCGTCTTCGGCGCCGCGATCAGCTACGTCCTGATGACGCTCTCCCACATCGTCCTGCGCCGCCGTGAGCCCGAGCTGCCCCGCCCGTACCGCACGCCCGGCGGTCTCGTGACGTCGTCCGTGGGCTTCGTGCTCGCGTGCGCCGCGGTGGTCGCCACGTTCCTGGTGGACCCGAAGGCGGCGGGCATCGCGTTCGTGCTGTACGCCGTCGCCGTCGGCTACTTCGCCCTCTACAGCCGCCACCACCTGGTGGCCGCGGCCCCGGAGGAGGAGTTCGCCGCGCTGGCGGCGGCCGAGGCGGAGCTGGAGCGGGACAGCGGCCGGGGCGAGCCGGAGGCACCTGCCGCCAAGGCCGGTCCGTAAGCTGCCAGAAGGTCCGCGGGAGCCCACCGCGCCGGCCGCCCGGCGGCCGGGACGTGGCGGGCTCCGCGAACCCGGAACCGTCAAGACCGCCGAGGCCCCGGCACCGGGGCCGGACGCGGCCGTCCGCCGCCGGAGGCACCGATGCACACGCCGCTGATCGGCATCAGCACCTATCTGGAGAACCACGTCCGGTGGGGGGTGTGGCAGCACCGCGCCGCGGTGCTGCCCGCCGGATACCCCCGCCTCGTCCAGCGGTCGGGCGGCTGCGCGGTGATGCTGCCCCCGGACGTCCCGGAGCGTGCGGAGGCGGTCGTCTCCCGTCTGGACGGGCTCGTCGTCTCCGGCGGCCCGGACGTGGAACCGGTGCGCTACGGCGCCGCCCCCGAGCCGGAGTGCGGGCCGCCCGACCGGGAGCGCGACGACTGGGAGCTCGCCCTCATCGGGGCCGCCCTCGAACGGGGCCTCCCCCTGCTGGGCATCTGCCGGGGCATGCAACTGCTGAACGTGGCGCTGGGCGGCACCCTCGTCCAGCATCTGGAGGGCCACAGGGGCGGCCCCGGGGTCTTCGCCCAGCACGACGTACGGCCGGTGGCGGGCACCCGGCTCGCCCGGGCTCTCCCGGAACCCGTCTCCGTGCCGACGTACCACCACCAGTCCCTGGGCAGCCTCGGCGGCGGGCTGGTGCCGGGCGCGTACGCCGAGGACGGCACCGTCGAGGCAGTCGAGCTGCCCGGCAGCGAGCAGCACCCGTTCGTCCTCGCGGTGCAGTGGCACCCGGAGGAGGGCGAGGACACCCGTGTCATGCGGGCGCTGGTGGAAGCGGCCTCCGGCGCCCCGGAACCGGCCACGGCGCCCCCGGAGCCGGAAGTCACGCGAGCCTGAGACCGCGGCTGCGGACGTGCGCCCCCGGCAGCCCGGGTGCGCACGTCCCGGCGTACGGGCGCCCTGGCTGACGGTTTCCGGTCGACGGCTCCAGGCTCCCCGCGTCCCGCCAGCAGGCCGCACGCGCCGTCGGCCGGTGGCGGGGGCGGCCCGTCACTCGCGGTCGGGCGCCACCGCACCGTCCTCAGCACCGGTGTCCCCGGTCCGCTCCGTCGTCGCCCCGGCGAACATGCCGGGCTCCTCGAGGCGGCGCAGCAGCAGCCAGCCGAGCGCCGGGAACACGATCAGCGGCGCGAGCGCCGTCCGGAGAGACGTGGCGTCCGCCACCGTCCCGATGAGCGGGCTGGCGAGCCCGCCGACGCTGACGGTCAGGCCGAGGGTGACGCCGGAGGCCGTGCCCACCCGGCGGGGCAGGTAGTCCTGGCCGAGCGTGATGTGCAGGGAGAACGGCACGTAGAGACCGGCCGAGGCGGCAGCGACGAAGACCAGGACCAGGGGGCCGGGCACCAGCACCACTCCGGCCACGGCGAGAACCGTGAGCGCGTAGGACCACTGCACGACCCGGATCCGGCCCGAGCGCTGAGCCAGCTTCCCCCCGGCCACGGTGCCCACCGCCCCTCCCAGGTAGAGCACGGTCAGCGCGGCGGTGCCGACGGCTTCCCCTCCCCCCGTCCGCTGGCGCACGTACAGCGCGATGAAGGTGCTCAGTCCGACGAAGACGATCGAGCGGCACACGATCGCCCCGGTCAGCCTGAGGAACGAGGGCCAGTCGTCCGTGCCCTCGCTGCCGGCGCTCCCTCCGGCGGACCGCGTCCCGCTCGCGGGGCCGGTCGCGCGCAGCGCCGCGACGCACAGCGCCGCTCCGGCCAGGGCCGGTACGACGAGGAGCGGGGAGGCGCGCAGTCCTCCGGTGGCGACGACAGCCGTGACGAGCAGCGGGGCCGCCGCGAAGCCGAGATTGCCCCCGAGGGAGAACCAGCCCATCGCGGTGTGACTGCCCCGGCTCGCCAGACGCGCCACCCGGGCGGCCTCCGGGTGGTAGGCGGCCACGCCGATGCCGGAGACGGCCACGACGGCGAGCGTGACGGCGTAGGAGTCGCTGACGCCGGCCAGCGCCACCCCCGCGCCGCCCGTCAGCGTGCTCACCGGCAGCAGCCAGCGCATGGTCCACCGGTCGGTGAGCGCGCCGAACAGCGGCTGCACCACCGAGGAGAGGAGGGACGCGGCCAGGACGATGCCCGAGGCCGCCGCGTAGCTGTACGCCCGTTCCAGGACGAAGAAGGGCACGAGGGCCGCGACCGCGCCCTGGTACACGTCCACGCAGGCGTGCCCGAGGGACAGCCGCACCACCGGCCCGGTGCGTGGGCTCTGCTTCGTTGCCATCCGTCGATCGTCCGCAGGGAGGCCCCGGCCCGCTTCCGATAATCTGCCGGTTCATGCCGGAGATCCGCCACACCCCGCAGGCACCGACCCGCACGCAGACACTGGCCGCGGGCCAGAGCATCGACGCCCACCGGCACGACGACCACCAGATCATCTACGCCGGCTCGGGCGTGCTGGCGGTGACCACCGACGCGGGAACCTGGTTCGCGCCCGGCACCCGGGCGATCTGGGTCCCCGCCGGGTGTGTGCACGCCCACCGGGCCCACGGGCACCTGGACCTGCACCTGCTGGGCATCCCCGCCACGGTCAACCCCCTCCGGCTGGACGCGCCGACGGTCCTCACCGTCAGTCCCCTCCTGCGTGAGCTGATCCTCGAGTGCACACGCGACGGCGGGCAGGACGGGCCCGAGCGGCGCCGCCTGCGCGCCGTGCTGCTCGACCAGCTCAAGGTGTCGCCGCAGCAGCCCCTCCCTCTCCCCGCGCCCCGGGACGCCCGCCTGCGCACCGTCTGCGGCCTCCTCCACGAGAACCCGGCCGACTCCCGCACGCTCGCGGCGCTCGGGCATGCCGCGGGTGCCGGTGAGCGCACGCTCAGCCGTCTCTTCCGGCGGGAACTGGGGATGACGTTCCCGCAGTGGCGCACCCAGCTCCGCCTCTACCACGCGCTTCGGCTGCTGGCCGCGGACGAACCGGTCACCGCGGTCGCCCACCGCTGCGGCTGGGCCTCGACCAGCGCCTTCATCGACGTCTTCCGCCGAGCCTTCGGCTACACCCCTGGCACCCACAACAGCCGCCCCTGAACGCCGCGTTCACGTTCGGCCGCTGAGGCCCGCCCGGGTGCGTGCAGGGAGCCGGCCTGCCGACCGGCCGGTCAGTCCAGGGCCTTGCGCAGCTGCGCGGCCAGAACCGCCGGCGCCTCGGTGAGCGAGGGGCCGTACCAGGTGAGGTGACGGCCGCAGACGAGCGCGGCGGGCAGCTCGGGGAAGGCCTCCGGCCCGTCCTCGGCCGTGAAGGCGTACGGCTCGTCGGGCAGGACGACGAGGTCCGCGCGGCCCGTTTCGTTCAACTCCTGGAGAGTCACCCGCGGATACCGCTCCGGGTGCGTCTCGTAGACGTTGTGCACGCCGAGGTGGGCCAGGAGCGCACCCGCGAAGGTGTCCCGGCCGAGGACCATCCACGGCCTGCGCCAGACGGGCACGACCGCCCGCAGGTCGAACTCCGCCCGGGCCTCGTGCCAGGCGTCCTCCGCCTCCCGCAGCCATCCTGGGCGCGGCAGCCCGCATCCGCGGGTCAGCATGCGCTCCAGTTCGCCGAACGCCTGCGGCAGCGAACGTACTTCGGTCACCAGGACCTCGATGCCGGCGGCCCGCAGCGCGTCGAGGTCGCTCCCGCGGTTCTCCTCCTCGTTGGCGACGACGAGGTCGGGGGCGAGGGAGGCGATGCGCTCCAGGTCGGGGTTCTTGGTGCCGCGGACCCGGGTGACGTCCAGGCCGGGAGGGTGGCTGCACCAGTCCGTCGCGCCGGTGAGCAGTTCGGGCGCCGTGGCCGCCAGGGCCTCCGTGAGGGAGGGGACGAGGGAGACCACGCTCCGCACGGTGCCGGTATTCGTGTGCGCCATACCGGCACCGTACGCCCCCCGTGCGGCGGGCTTGCTCCCCCGGACGGCGTTCCGCTCCTCCGGCGGTCCTCCCCCGGCAGGCCCGTCGCGCTCTTCGCGCACGACCGCTGCCGGAGGTCCGGAGGGACGTCCTCGTACGGACAAGAGAGTAGGCGCGGGTAGGCCGATGAGTCAGGCCAATTTGCGCCACACGTACAAGTGTTGGAGGCAGGAAGGCCGGTTAGGGCCTTTGCGGGAGATCATCGGTGCCCCCACGGGCCATGCGTCCGCACGACGGCGCCCCGGTCCCGGAGGAGGCGCGTCCGGCACCGCCGCCCTGCCGGGCTCCTGGGGGCCGCTGTCGGAGCCGTACGGCATCATCGGCCCCGTGACTACGACGACGCCGCGACGCCTGATGCTCCTGGACACCTCGTCCCTCTACTTCCGCGCCTACTTCGGAGTGCCGGAGTCGGTCAGGGCACCCGACGGGACGCCGGTCAACGCCGTACGGGGCCTGCTCGACTTCATCGCGCGGCTGGTGGCCAACCGGCACCCGGACTCCCTGGTGGCCTGCATGGACTTCGACTGGCGCCCCGCCTGGCGGGTGGAGCTCGTCCCGTCGTACAAGGCGCACCGGGTCGTCGAGGAGACGGACCAGGGCCCGGACGCGGAGGAGGTTCCCGACACCCTCAGTCCGCAGGTCCCGGTCATCGACGAGGTGCTGGACGCCATCGGCATCGCACGGGTCGGCGCGGCCGGTTTCGAGGCGGACGACGTCATCGGCACGCTCACGGCACGCGCGCGGACGCCGGTCGACATCGTGACGGGCGACCGCGACCTGTTCCAGCTGGTCGACGACGAACTCGGCGTCCGGGTGCTGTATCCCGTGAAGGGCGTCGGCAACCTCGACGTCTACGACGGCGCGGCGCTGCGTGCCAAGTACGGCGTGGACGGCGCCGGTTACGCCGACCTCGCGCTGCTGCGCGGCGACCCGAGCGACGGCCTGCCCGGCGTCCCCGGCGTCGGGGAGAAGACGGCGGCGAAGCTGCTGGAAAGCTACGGCGACCTCGCGGGCGTCATGGCCGCCGTCGACGACCCGTCGTCCCGCCTCACGCCCACGCAGCGCAGGCGTCTCGCGGAGGCGCGGCCCTACCTCGCCGTCGCGCCCAAGGTCGTGCGGGTCGCTGACGACGTCGCCCTGCCGCCCTTCGACAGCTCGCTGCCCGCCGCACCGCGCCACCCGGACGCCCTCGGCGCGCTGGCGGAGCGGTGGGGCCTCGGCGGCTCCCTGGAACGGCTGCTGACGGTGCTGGCCGAGCGGGACGGCGGAGCCGGGCCGAGCTGAACGGGCCGACCACGGGCGCGAGTGGTAGCTTAGGTAACCCTAACCACTTCCTGCGCCCACCGTCTCTGGAGTTCCACGTGGCAGACCGCACGCCCAGCCGCAAGACGCACGTCCACCGGGGCCGAGTGATCCGCACGGAGCAGCTCACCCCCCACATGGTGCGCGTCGTCCTGGGCGGCCCAGGTCTGGAGGCGTTCCTCGCGGGCGAGTACACGGACCACTACGTCAAGCTGCTCTTCCCGGCCCCTGGCGTCGAGTATCCGGAGCCGTTCGACATCGTCCGCATCCGCGCCGACTACCCGCGCGACCAGTGGCCGGTCACACGTACGTACACCGTGCGCTCGTGGGCGCCCTCGGCCCGTGAGCTGACCCTCGACTTCGTCGTGCACGGCGACGCCGGGCTGGCCGGGCCCTGGGCGCGGAACGCCGCCCCGGGCGACGAGATCCTCTTCCTCGGGCCGGGCGGCGCCTACGCCCCGGAGCCGGACGCGGACTGGCACCTGCTCGCGGGCGACGAGAGCGCCCTGCCCGCGATCGCCACCGCTCTGGAGGCGATGCCCGCACACGCCCGCGTCGAGGCACTGATCGAGGTCGCGGGCCCGGAGGAGGAGGTCAAGCTCAGCGTCCCGGACACCGCCCACGTGGTCTGGCTCCACCGGGGCCCTGCCCGGGTCGGCGAGCGGCTCGTGGAGGCCGTGCGGGCGCTGGACTTCCCGACGGGACGGGTGCAGGCCTTCGTGCACGGCGAGGCAGGTGCGGTGAAGGAGCTCCGCCGCCACCTGCGGCTCGAACGGGGCGTGGCACGCGAGCACTTGTCCATCTCCGGCTACTGGCGGCTGGGTCACGACGAGGACGGCTGGCAGTCCTCCAAGAAGGAGTGGAACGCGCAGGTGGAGGCCGAGCAGGAAGCGGGCGGGGCGTCCGGCGGCGCCTGACACCGTTCCGGCCCCCGCTCACCACCTGACGCGCCCACGGCGCCCACGCCCCGGCCCCTGTCCTCCGGCAGGGGCCGGGTCCGCGTTCCGGCACTCAGGCCGGCGTTCCTCCGCTCAGCGCGCCGCCCAGCCGTCCGCCGGCCCCGCTCAGCGCTCGATCGGCCGCTTCGGGCATTCCCCCGGCCGCACGGTGACCGGGTTGCAGCGGACCGGCCCCGAGCCGTCGGGCAGCTCCGCGACGTAGTCGCTGCCGTAGCGCGCGGCGAGCCCCGGTACGGGGAAGTCCGTCGAGACCATCTGGGCGCCCGATGCCAGAGCGTCCTCGAGCATGGCGGTGTCGCCGCTGGTGGCCTGGTCGAGCGGCACGTCGGAGCGGGTGCGCACGAAGTAGCCCTGCTCCACCAGCTTCCGGATGCCGGCCTTGCCGGATCCGGTGGGGTCGTTGACCTTCATGAACGCGGCATCCGCACGCCCCGGTTCGGAGTCCGTGAACAGCACCCTGCCCTGCAGGCTCTCCCGGCCGCCCGCACGGTAGGCGTCCTGGAGTTCCTGGTCGTCGTTGTCCATCAGGAACATCACCTTGCCGCTGGCCGCGGCGAGCCGCGGCCAGCCGTGTTCGCGCACCGACTGCCCCAGGGTCTGCCCGGGACGCCGCACGTCGTCCGGGGTGAGGGTCGCCTCGTCGGGGAAGACCGTGCGGATCTCCGCATCCAGCGCGTCGAGCATCTCCGTGTCCCACGGAGGACTGACGGCACCGCCGCGCTCCTCCAACTCCGGGTCGGTCTCCTTCAGTTCGAGAAGCACCGGCACGGGCACGTGACCGGGCCGCCCCTCGGACCACTTCTTCACCTGCCGCAGACAGCCGCGCAGGCTCACGCAGTTGCTGCGGTAGTCGAAGTCCGCCCAGTGCTGGACCTTGAAGCCGGGCCCGCGCAACTCCGGTTCGTCCAGCGGAGGAAGCCCGGCGTCCTTCCGGATGAGCGGGTCCGCGTACAGGCCGCCGTCCGGGTCGGGGAAGACGTCCAGCTCGATCCCCCGGACCTGCTGGCGGGAGAGCTGTACGGGCAGCGAGGCGTGGCTGTAGAGCAGCGTTCCGAAGCCGGGGTCGTGCTCACCCATCAACTTCTGTTCGGCGAAGGAGACTTCACGGTGGTAGCTGTTGTGTGTCGCCATGGCCTGGAGCTGCGTGAGCCGCAGCCTGCCCGCGGGGTCGTGGGCCTCCCCGGAGAGGGAGGAGGGCGCCGGCGTCGCCGAGGTCAGCGCCGCGACGGCGGCGAGGGCGGCGGCCGTGGCGGCCCAGCGTCGGACCCCGGATCTGATCGTGGTGCGCACATCGACCTCCGTTGCGGCAAGGAACACGGGGACAGGACGGCGCCCACAGCCCGGTCACGACAGAGCCGGAGGCTCGCGCCGACGCGCGCAGTGCCGCACGGGCTCCGGCACAGCGCACCCTCTGGCGAATACTCCGGCGTACCGTCCGCAGCGGCGCCGGGGTGAACATGCCCCGGCCGAGCCAGTGCTCAACACCCGGTACCCGCACCGCTCTTGCGCACCTCGCGCGGAGCGGGGCCCGGCGGCCCCCTAACGCTCCCTGACCCGCGACGGGACAGCCGGCCACGGCGCTCCCCGTGGCCGCCCCGCCCGCCGCGCCGTCAGCCCACGCTCGTGTACGCCACGACCCCGCGACGCATCGCCTCGACCGCCTTGCGCGCGTTCTTCGCGACGCTGTCGCCCTCCGGCGCCGCGACGGCGATCTGGCCGAGCACGTCGATGCACTGCTTGCACCAGCGGACGAAGTCGCCCGCGGGCATGTCGGCCTCGCGGAGCACGGCGTCGAGGCCGTGCCCCTCGGCCCAGCGGTACGCGGCCCAGGCGAAGCCCAGATCCGGTTCGCGCTGGCCCACGCCCTCCGTCTGGCTGATGCGGTGCTCCTCCTCCAGGGCGTCCAGGCGGCCCCAGATGCGGACCATCTCCTCCAGGGCACCCCGGGCACCGCCGCCGGGCAGCTTGGGCGGCAGCGCGTCGTCGGCGGCACGCGACTCGTACACCAACGCCGAGACGCACGCGGCCAGTTCGGACGGCGGGAGGCCGTCCCACACCTTGTCCCGCAGGCATTCGCTCGCCAGCAGGTCCAGCTCGCCGTAGAGACGTCCCAACCGCCGCCCGTCGTCGGTCACTTCGTCGCCGCGCAGATAGCCCAGCTCCGTCAGCAGCGCGGAGACGCGGTCGAAGGTGCGGGCGATGGTGTTCGTCCTGCCCTCGATCTTGCGCTCGAGCTGCCTCGTGTCCCGGCGGAGCCGGTGGTAGCGCTCCGCCCAGCGGGCGTGGTTCTCCCGCTCGTCGCAGCCGTGGCAGGGGTGACGGCGGATCTCGGCGCGCAGCCGCGCGATCTCGCCGTCGTCGGCGGCGGCCGAACGCTGCTTGCGGTGCCGGGGCGGCGCGTGGTGGCCCGCCTTCGTCCGCAGCGCCGAGGCCAGGTCGCGGCGCGACTCGGGGCTGCGGGCGTTGAACGACCTGGGGATGCGCATCCGCTCCAGCGGCTCCACCGGCACCGGGAAGTCGATCGACCCGAGCCGCTTCACCTGACGCTGCGCGGTCAGTACGAGCGGACGGGGGCCGTCGTTCTGCTGCCAGCCCCTGTGGTGCGACGGGCCGCGCCCCCCGCCCGTCCCCGGGTCCAGCACGAGCGCGAGACCGGCGAACTTGCCGGTCGGGACGTGGATGACGTCCCCTGGCCGGAGCTTCTCCAGCGCCGCCGCGGCCTGCGCCCTGCGCTGCACGGCGCCCTGCTTCGCGAGCTCCGTCTCACGGTCCTTCAGCTGCCGGCGCAGCCGCGAGTACTCCTCGAAGTCGCCGAGGTGGCAGGTCATGGAGTCGCGGTAGCCCTCCAGCCCCTCCTCGTTGCGCTGCACCTGCCGGGAGATGCCCACCACGGACCGGTCCGCCTGGAACTGCGCGAAGGAGGTCTCCAGCAGTTCGCGCGAGCGGTGCCGCCCGAACTGGCCGACCAGGTTGACGGCCATGTTGTACGAGGGCTTGAAGGACGAGCGCAGCGGATACGTACGCGTGCCGGCCAGGCCCGCCAGCGCGGCAGGATCCATGCCGCGCTGCCACAGCACGACGGCATGGCCCTCGATGTCGATACCGCGCCGTCCGGCACGGCCCGTCAGCTGCGTGAACTCCCCGGGCGTGATGTCCGCGTGCTGCTCGCCGTTCCACTTGACCAGCTTCTCCAGCACCACGGAACGGGCGGGCATGTTGATGCCCAGGGCGAGCGTCTCCGTCGCGAAGACGGCCTTGACGAGGCCGCGTACGAACAGCTCCTCGACGACCTCCTTGAAGGTCGGCAGCATCCCGGCGTGGTGCGCGGCGATGCCCCGCTCCAGGCCCTCCAGCCACTCGAAGTAGCCCAGGACGTGCAGGTCGGCGTCCGGGATGTCGGCGGTGCGCGCCTCGACGATCTCGCGCACACGGGCCCGCGCGGCGTTGTCGTTGAGCCGCAGACCCGCGTACAGGCACTGCTGCACCGCCGACTCGCAGCCCGCGCGGCTGAAGATGAAGGTGATGGCGGGGAGCAGCCCCTCGGAATCGAGCCGGTCGATGACCTCCGGCCGGCTCGGCGTCCACACCCGGGCGCGGCGGCGGCGCTCGCGCTCCCGGTCCGCCTCGCGGCGTGGATTGCCGCGGCGGCGGTCGCGGGGCGAGGTGACCCGGCTGTTCTCCATCCGGGCCATCCGCACCAGGTCCGGGTTGACCTCCCGCTTGTCGGCCTTCTCCTCGAAGAGGTCGTACATCCGCCGTCCGGCGAGGACGTGCTGCCACAGCGGCACGGGCCGGTGCTCGGAGACGATCACCCGGGTGTCGCCGCGCACCGTGTCCAGCCAGTCGCCGAACTCCTCGGCGTTGGAGACGGTCGCCGACAGCGAGACGAGGGTGACGGACTCCGGGAGGTGGATGATGACCTCCTCCCAGACGGCGCCGCGGAAGCGGTCGGAGAGGTAGTGCACCTCGTCCATCACCACGTGTCCCAGCCCCACGAGGGCCTGGGAGCCCGCGTAGAGCATGTTCCGCAGCACCTCGGTCGTCATCACGATCACGGGTGCGTCGGCGTTGACCGAGTTGTCACCGGTCAGCAGCCCCACGCGGTCGGCGCCGTACCTCTTGGCCAGGTCGTTGTACTTCTGGTTCGAGAGGGCCTTGATGGGCGTGGTGTAGAAGCACTTGCGGCCGCGGGTGAGCGCCAGGTGCACGGCGAACTCGCCGACGATCGTCTTGCCGGAACCGGTCGGTGCCGCAACCAGCACGCCCTTCCCGGCTTCGAGAGCTTGGCACGCCTCGATCTGGAAATCGTCGAGATCGAAGTCGTAGAGGTCACGGAAAGGGGCGAGAGCGGTGGCCTGCTCTTGGGCGCGTTTCCGCGCCTCGGCATATCGCTCCGCGGGGGACAGGTCCTCGGTCATCGTGACTACGAGCCTACCGGCCACCCCCGACACCGCTCACGGTCGTTACTCCGCAGCGAGAAGCCGCACCGCCCCCGGCACCACCCGCGCGGTCAGCGGAAGCCGCCCGAAGGGCTCCCCGTCGGCGTACCCCGTCACGCCGTCCGCCTCCAGGCGCACGCTGCGCGCCTTGTACGTGGTGACGGCCGGATGGCTGAGATGCGTGCCCTTGTAGACGCGCGGGAAGACGCGCAGCAGCGTGCCCCGGCTGCAGTCCCCGACCACCGTCACGTCGAGGAGCCCGTCGTTCATCTCCGCCCCGTGGCAGATGCGCATGCCACCGCCGTACGAGGGCCCGTTGCCCACGGCCACGAGGGTGGCCTCGATGTCCCGCGGCTCCCCGTCGTCGAGCGTCAGCCGGTAGGGGATCGTACGGAAGGCGGCCAGCTCCGCGAGGATCGCCAGGTCGTACTTCAGGCGTCCGGCCGGCCAGCGCATCCGGTTGCCGCGGTCGTTCACCCGGGAGTCGAAGCCGGAGGCGAGCACCGAGCCGAACCACCGCTCCCCCACCCGCCCCAGGTCGAGCGTGCGGTGGCGCCCGCCCTTGAGCGCCTCGGCGACCACCCGTCCCGCCTCGGCGGGAGCCCGTACGGGAAGTCCCGTCGCCCGCGCGAAGTCGTTTCCGGTCCCGACGGCGACGACGCCGAGAGGGGTGTCCGTCCCCGCGACGGCCTGGAGGGCCAGGGAGACCATTCCGTCACCGCCGACCGCGATCAGTGCTCCGGTGCCCGCGCCGAC
Organism: Streptomyces sp. WMMB 714; assembly: GCF_900090125.1. Taxonomy (NCBI): domain Bacteria; kingdom Bacillati; phylum Actinomycetota; class Actinomycetes; order Kitasatosporales; family Streptomycetaceae; genus Streptomyces; species Streptomyces sp. WMMB 714. The sequence goes on along the minus strand of NZ_FMHJ01000009.1, from coordinate 82,441 downwards.
CGCCTCGCGGGCGCGTTCAAGGGCGTCGGGGGCGTCGTTCCCGACGACGGTGCGCACGGCGAATCCGGCCTCGCGCAGCGCTTGGGCAGCCGGCTGTGCGGCTCCGGCGCCGCGTCCGCGGCCGGCCGTGGGGTTGACGAAAAGAGTGATCTCGCTGGTCACGCGCGGACCCTACAGGGTCAGGTCGCGTCGTCGAAACCGTCCTGCCGCACCGGGCCTCCTGAGCCCCTGGTCTCGCCCCGCGGCCTGGCCTCTCCCTCACCGTCGGCGAGGGCACGCTGCGAGGGCACCGTCTCGCCCTCGTCCAGGGCCTCGGGCCGGTCGATCTGCGACGCCTCGTCGTCGTCCAGTCCGGCATAGGGGTCCTTCTTGGCCCGCCGCCGGTCGTTGAGGAGGCAGATCGCCACGGCACCGAAGTAGAGGAGGACGATCGGTGCCGCGAGGGCGCCCATCGTCAGCGGGTCGCCCGTCGGTGTCGCCACGGCGGAGAAGACGGTGATGCACAGCACCATGATCCGCCACCAGCCCAGCAGTTGGCGTCCGCCGAGGATGCCCGTGAAGTTCAGCATCACCAGCAGCAGCGGCAGCTCGAAGGCGAGGCCGAAGACGATCACGAGCCGGGTGACGATGTCGAGGAAGTCGTCCAGCGGGATCAGGTTGCCGACGCCCTCGGGGCTGAAGTCCAGCAGCGTCTTGGCGGCCTTCGGGAGGATGAGGTACGCCAGGTAGGCGCCGCCGACGAAGAGCGGCACGCCGGCGGCGACGAAGCTGCGCGCGTACTTCTTCTCGTGGCTGTGGAGCCCCGGCGCGAGGAAGGCCCAGAGCTGGTACAGCCAGATCGGGGACGCCACGACGACACCGACCATGAGCCCGACCTTGAGCATGACGGTGAAGGGCGCGATGAGGCCGTTGAGGGTGATCTCCGCGCACGTCTCGCCCTCGGACGCCGCACGCCCGAAGCCCTTCTCGCAGCCCACGGACGCGGCGACGGGATCGGTGAGGAAAGCGGCGATGGGCTCGTAGTAGACCAGCGCCACGATCGTCACCACGAGAATCGCCAGCACCGCCTTCATCAGGCGGTTGCGCAGCTCCCTCAGATGCTCCGCGAGGGGCATCCGCCCCTCGGGGTCCTTCTCCCTTTTGCCCTCTTTACGGGCTGACTTCAGCAACCCTCGTCCTCATTGTCTGAGTTGTCGGAAGTGCCTCACATGTCCGGCTCTCCGTGGCCGGACGGCATTCAGGACTGCTTCTGCTGCTGCTCGCTCGGCTCCGCGACGGGCCGTGAGCTGGCCACGTCCCCGGGCGCCGCCTGGATGGTGCGCGGAGCGGCCTGCTGGGAGTCGGCGGTGGTGCCGGCGTCGTTGTCGTCGCCGCCGTCCTTCTTCATCTGCTTGGCTTCGCTCTTGAGGATGCGGGCCGACTTGCCCAGCGAACGAGCCATGTCCGGGAGCTTCTTGGCGCCGAACAGCAGCAGGATGACCAGGACGATCAGGACGATCTCCAGGGGCTTCAAATTGCCGATCATGTGCCACTACCTTCTCGCCGGGGCCGGCGTGAGTCCTTGCCTGCCGTGTGAATCGGACGGGCTGCGTGAAGCGCGTGCTGCCAGCGATCGTAACCCTGAGGAGTGAAGGACGGGCAATGCCCGTTCCCACTCCGGATTGCGGTCCCCTTTCACCGCGGACGCGGCACCAAGCAGCTTACCGTTCAAAGGTACGGGCCAGGCAGTACACGTAAGGACCACGTCCTCACGGACGCCCGGGCTCGTGCGAACCCCCGGTCACACGGCCCTCCTGAGCCGCACCGCCACCACGGGCACCACCGGAGGCGCCCGCTGCGCCCGCCCGTCCCGCCAGCGGTCCGGCCGCGCGCTCCAGGTCCTCTGCGGCCCGGGTGATCCGCTCCGAGCTGTCGCCGACGGCCTTTGTGAAACGGCGCACCTCCAGCCCGACCCGGACGGCCAGCACACCGAGCACGGCGATGCCGCAGAAGGCGAGCGCGAGGAAGAACATGGGCCAGAGCATGAGCCGAGCCTAGTGGCTCGGCGCCGATCGGAACCTCCGCCTCCCCCCGCCGTGCGGCCCGGCACGAGCCGGAGGCGGACCGGCGCCCGGTCCGCTCCCCGCGGGCTCACTCCCCGTATGCCGCCAGGGCGAGCCTCGCCGCCTCGCGCGCACTGTCCGCCAGCTCGCGCGGCTCCACGATCCGGCCGTCCCGTCCGAGCCGGAGCGCCAGCCGGCGCAGTGACGCGGGATCGGGGGTGCGCAGCGTGACGCGCAATCCGCCGTCGGGCAGTTCCTCGGCGCTGTCGTACGGGTAGTACTCCGCGACCCAGCGGCCGCCGGGACCGACTTCCACGACGACCTCGGGGTCCTCGGCGGACGGCTGTACGAGCCCCTCGCTCAGGTCCCGCAGCTCGACCGGCGGCGGATCGGCCGGCTCGTCCAGCAGCTTGATCTCGGCGACCCGGTCGAGCCGGAAGGTACGGCGGGCCTCGGAGAGGCGGCACCACGCCTCCAGGTAGGTGTGCCCCACCGCGAAGAGCCGGATGGGGTCGACCTCGCGCTCGGTCAGCTCGTCCCGGGCGGGCGAGTAGTAGCGCAGCCAGAGCCTGCGCCGCTCGGCGATGGCCCTGTCGACGTCGGCGAAGACGCCGCCCTCCGCCTCGAAGGTGACCGACAGCCGCGAGCTCGCCCCCGCGTTCTCCCCCGCGGCCGCCTCCAGCTTGGCGGTCGCGCGCTGCAGTGCGTCCCTGTCGCTCTCGCGCAGGCCCGGCAGCGTGGCGACCGCACGGGCGGCCACGAGCAGCGCCGTGGCCTCGTCGGAGGCCAGCCGGAGCGGCTGTGCCGTGTCGCTGCCCAGCGCGTCGGCGTTGCGCCACCAGATCCGCTCACCGTCGGTGTCGATCTCCAGCAGGTCGCCGCCGCGGAAGCTGGTGCCGCACATCGGCAGCACGTCGAGGTCCGAGATCAGTTCGTCCGCGGAGATGCCGAACGCACGGGCCACGTCGTCGATCCTGGCCCCGGGGCGGTCCCGCAGGTATGTCACCAGCGACAGCATCCGCCGCGTCTGGTCGATGGCGTTCGATGCCACGGAGTCGCTCTCCCCCTCAGCCCTTGGCGACGGCGCGCAGCCGGTCGACCACTTCGGCCCGCAGTTCGGCCGGTTCCAGAACGATCACGTCGGGCCCGAACTCCACGAGCCAGGCGTCCAGCCCGTGTCCGTACGGGATCTCCAACTCCTCCCAGCCGTCGGGGAGTTCACGTACCTGCGTGGCACGGGCCCGCAGCGGGTACCCCGATCCGGCACGCAGCCTGATGAGCGCGGTGCGTGACGCGCTCTCCCCCGCCCAGCGCTCGACGGCCTCCCGCACCGTCACCTGGTCCGGTACGGGCGCGGTGAAGGCTCCGGCACGCGAGCGCACGGCCCCCGTGATGCGGGAGAGCCGGAAGACGCGTTCGGCCTGCCGCTCCCTGTCGTAGCCGGCCAGGTACCAGTGGCCCCGCCAGCACTCCAGCGTCCAGGGCTCGACGTGGCGCCGCTCGGCCCGTACGGCGTTGGACTTGCGGTAGTCGAAGACGACGGGACGCCGGTCGCGGCAGGCGAGCATCAGCGGCTCGAACGCGGCCTCGCGGGCGGGGATGTGCGGTTCCAGCGTGCTGTGCGGGATGGGCGGCTCGGCGCCGTCGGACCCGCCGTCCTGCTGCGGCATGCCGCCGGCGGCGTGCAGCTTCTGCAGGGCACCGCTGGCCGCCCCGGCGAGACGGGCCTGCTGCCATACGCGCGCCGCCAGGCCCAGAGCGGTGGCCTCCTCGGCGTCGAGCGCGATGGGCGGGAGCCTGTTGTTGTCGTGCTGGGCGCGGTAGCCGATGTCTCCGTCGAGGTTCTCCACCGTGTCGATGACGAGGCCGAGTTCACGCAGATCGTCCTTGTCGCGCTCGAACATCCGGTTGAAGGACTCGTCGCTGCCCGCCTCCATGTATGCCTCGATCGAGGTACGCAGCTCACGCTTCGTCAGCGGGCGCCGGGTTCCGAGCAGGCACAGCGCCAGATTCATCAGCCGCTCGGCCTTGGCAATCGCCATGGGCTCCTCGTGCCTCTTCTCGTGCTGCTCTGTGCTGTTCAGGGATCGCCCGGTGTGATGCCGGGCACTTGACCGTACCGCTCCTCGCCTGCCCCGCCAAAGCAAAGACCGAGGACCCCGCCCCAGGGCGAGGTCCTCGGATGCCGCTCTGCGGAGCCGCGTCAGACGGAGACCAGATCGCAGACGAAGATCAGCGTCTCGTTCGGCTTGATACGGCCGCCGCCCGCGCCCTGCTCGCCGTAGGCGAGGTGGGGCGGGATCGTCAGCCGGCGGCGCCCGCCAACCTTCATGCCCTGGACTCCCCGGTCCCAGCCGGGGATGACCTGGCCGGCGCCGAGCTGGAACTGCAGCGGCTTGCCGCGGTTCCAGCTGGCGTCGAACTCCTCGCCACTGGAGAAGGAGACGCCCACGTAGTGGACGGAGACGTTGTCGCCGGCCTTGGCCTCGGGCCCGTCGCCCTCCCAGAGATCCACGATCTCCAGGTCGGCAGGCGGCGCGCCCTCGGGGAAGTCGACCTCGGGCTTCTCGATGCTCACGAAATGGCTCCTACCAACGAATCATTCGGACAACCGCGCCAGTGTTTCACGTCGCGGAGGTCTCACTTCACGCTGAGCACGTCCACCGAGAAGACGACGCCGGAGGAGAACTGCTTCTGCTGCTCCTTCGGGAACTCCTTCTTGGGCACGGAGATCACCACGCGGCTTCCGGCCTTCTTGCCGTCCAGCGCGTCGGCCCAGCCGGGGATCTTGGAGACGGGGATCTCCTGCGGGCCGCTCTGCGCCCACGTGTCGTCCAGCTGCTTGCCGTCCTTCCACATCTTCGCGGTGAAGTTGGTCAGGACGGTGCTCTTCTTCGTGATCTTCTTGCCGTCGCCCTCGACGACGGTCTCGTCCAGAAGCTCGTCCGGCGCCTTGTCGACGCCCTTGGGCATCTTGATCTCGGGGGCCTCGTTCTTCACGACCTTCGAGCTGACCTCGGGCAGGTCGGGGTTGTGCTCGCCCTCGACGGGCTTGCCGTCGATCGTGCTCGGCAGAATCTTCTTCAGGTCGACGACGAAGACCAGCGTCGCGTTCTTCGGGATCGTCGGCGGCTGGCCCTGCTTGCCGTAGCCCTTCGACGGCGGGACGACGATCTCGACGCGGCTGCCGACGCTCTTGCCCACCAGGGCCTCGTCCCAGCCCTTGATGACCTTCTTGGTGCCGATCTGGAAGGTGGCGGTCTGACCGCGCTTCCAGCTGCTGTCGAACTCCTTGCCGTTCCAGAGCTGGCCGAGGTAGTGCGCGTTCAGCGAGTCGCCCTTCTCGACCTTCTGGCCCTTGCCCTCCTTGAGGACGTCGACCTTGAGGTCCTTCGGCGGCTTGCCCTTGCCCTTCTCGACCTTGGGCTTCTTGTCGGCGGCCCCGGTGACCTTCGGGACGGCTCCGTCCTCGGACTTGGAGCCGTCCTCGCTCCCGCATGCCGCGAGGGACACGGCCATGACGGATACAGCCAGCGCCGTCGCGAAACGGCGCGTGTAGGGCTTCCTGGGGTGGGGGGTTGTTCCCCCGGGAGTCTGCAGCATGTGTCCAACTCGCGGTCTAGGGGATGTCCGGACGGTCGGGGCAACCCTACGGCCCCTCCCGCCCGTCCCTGCCACCACTCGACGCGACTCACATACCAGCGATCAGTTTCTCCACCCGCTCGTCGACCGACCGGAAGGGGTCTTTGCACAACACGGTGCGCTGTGCCTGGTCGTTGAGCTTCAGGTGGACCCAGTCGACGGTGAAGTCCCGCCGCTGCTCCTGCGCCCGCCTGATGAAGTCTCCGCGCAGCCGGGCCCGCGTCGTCTGCGGGGGCACCGACTTGCCCTCGAAGATCTTGAGATCGTTGCAGATGCGGGCCGCCTGACCGTTCCGCTCCAGCAGGTAGTACAGGCCGCGACGGCGGTGGATGTCGTGGTACGCGAGGTCTATCTGCGCGATCCGGGGGTGCGACATGGTGATGTTGTTCTTGGCGCGGTAGCGCTCGATCAACTGGTACTTCATGACCCAGTCGATCTCGGTGTTGATCTTGTCGAGCTCCCCGGAGCGGATGGCGTCGAGTGATCTGCCCCACAGTTCCAGCACGCGCTCCACCCGGCCGGTGCGGATGCCGCGGCGCTCGCAGAAGTCCAGCGCCTTCTCGTAGTACTCCTGCTGCACCTCCAGCGCGGAGGCCTCCCGGCCGCTGGCGAGCCGCACCTTGCGCTGCCCGGTGATGTCGTGGCTGACCTCGCGGATGGCCCGGATCGGGTTCTCCAGGGTCAGGTCGCGCATCACGGTGCCGGCTTCGATCATCCGCAGCACCAGGTCGGTGGCGCCGACCTTCAGCAGCATCGTCGTCTCCGACATGTTGGAGTCGCCGACGATCACGTGCAGGCGGCGGTAGCGCTCGGCGTCCGCGTGCGGCTCGTCCCGGGTGTTGATGATCGGCCGGGAGCGCGTCGTCGCCGAGCTGACCCCCTCCCAGATGTGCTCGGCCCGCTGGCTGACGCAGTACACGGCGCCGCGCGGCGTCTGCAGCACCTTGCCCGCGCCGCACACGAGTTGGCGCGTGACGAGGAAGGGGATGAGCACGTCCGCGAGACGGGAGAACTCCCCGTGCCGCGCCACGAGGTAGTTCTCGTGGCAGCCGTAGGAGTTGCCGGCCGAGTCGGTGTTGTTCTTGAAGAGGTAGACGTCGCCCGCGATCCCCTCCTCGTGCAGGCGGCGTTCGGCGTCGACGAGGAGGCCCTCGAGGATGCGCTCGCCCGCCTTGTCGTGAGTGACCAGTTCGGTCACGTTGTCGCACTCGGGGGTCGCGTACTCGGGGTGGGAGCCCACGTCCAGATAGAGGCGTGCGCCGTTGCGGAGGAAGACGTTGCTGCTGCGGCCCCATGACACGACCCGGCGGAAGAGGTACCGCGCCACCTCGTCGGGGGAGAGCCTGCGCTGTCCCCGGAACGTACACGTGACGCCGTACTCGTTCTCAAGCCCGAAGATTCGGCGGTCCATGACTGAACATTACGCCTGACGGCCTGTTCTGAAACCGGGTTCGGCGGCACCGTTCCGATCATTTTCCACCGCCGCGACCGGCTCCTGAGCACGGCCGGGACCTGCGGCGAGGCGGGTCCGCGGTCCGCCGCGCGACGATCCGGCGTCCACCGAAAGAGCCCGTCCGGTCAGCAGCAGCACCAGCAGCGCGGCGGCGCCTCCGGCGGCGACGACCGCGAAGCCCGCGGCCGGTCCCCCGCGTTCGATCACCGGGCCCACCACGGCGGTCCCCGCCGCGGCGCCCACTCCGAAGGTGGTGACGAGCCAGGAGAAGGCCTCGGTGACGGTGCCCGCGGGAGCGTGCCGGTCCACGACGACGAAGGCGCACGCGAGTGCCGGGGCGAGGAAGACCCCCGCGAGGCCCGCCAGCGCCGTCATCGCGACCACACCGGGCACCAGCACCAGCGGCACATAGCCCAGCGCAAGAGCGAGAACCAGCCACCTCAGGCGCCGCTCGGGAGCCCCCGGCCAGTGCCGCGCCCCGTACACGACGCCGCCGACGAGCGCCCCGAATCCCAGCGCCGAGAGGAGGTAGCTGGAGATGAGCGCCTCGCCGTGGTCGTCCGCGTAACTCACCGCCGCGACGGCGATGCCGCCGAGGGCGAACCCCACGAAGAAGAAGGCCCCCAGCAGCACGAGCAGCCCCGCCGAGCGGAGCGCCCCCAGCCAGTGCGCCTCCCTCGGCTCGGACCGCCATGCCCGGGACGGGGGCGAGACGAGGACCGAGACGGCCCCCGCCAGTCCGAACACGTTGATGACCAGCAGCGCGACGGCCTCGTTCCAGAACGCGACGAGGAGCGTGACGAGCAGGGGCCCCACCGCGAACATCACTTCCTGCGCCACGGCGTCCAGCGCATACGCCCTGTGCACCTTCCCGGGCCCGTCGAGGACGCCGGGCCACAGCGCGCGCAGCCCGCCCTCCAGCGGAGGCGTGGCGATCCCGGCGACGAACACCGCCGCGACGGCCACCGCCACCACGCCGATTCCGGTCCAGGCGAACAGCGCCATGCCCAGCGCGGAGAGCAGCGCGGCCGGGAACATCACGCGCGGCTGCCCGTAGAGGTCGACGAGACGACCCAGCATTGGCTGCCCGACCGCCGTCGCGAGTCCGTAGACCGCGGAGAGGACGCCGGCGAGCGTGTAGCTGCCGCCCTCCGCTCGCGTGAAGAGGACGATGATCAGCGCGGCCGTGGCATTGGGCAGCCGCCCGACCAGAGTGCCGGTGAGCAGCCGCACCGCGTGCCGGGCCCTGAGCAGTTCGGCATAGCCCGTGGCCATCCGTGGCCCCTCTCTCCGCGTCACTCGGAAACGTTGTACGTATAACTAGCCGCGTCATACGTACCATGTCGCTGACCCGCGGTCCACCTGGGGGACATCGCCGACAGCGGGAGGGAGCGCACGGATGGCCAGCAGCAGGCGGCCCGGCACCGCTGCCCCTTCCCGTGCGGAGCCGCCCGCGGACGGTCCCCCCTCCCAGGGCGGCACCCCTGCCGGCGCCCGCCCCACCAGCCGTGACGTGGCCCGCCACGCCGACGTCTCGCAGGCCACCGTCTCCCTCGTCCTGGGCGGCAAGTGGCAGGGGAGGGTCTCTCCGCGTACGGCCGAAAACGTACGGTCCTCCGCGCGCGCTCTCGGGTACCGGCCCAACCTCGCGGCACGCAGCCTCCGGCTGGGGCGCACCCGCACCGCGCTGCTCGTCGTCCCCGCACTGACCCACGACTACTTCGCCCGCGTGCACACCGGCGCGTCACGCGTCGCCGCAGAGCACGACTTCGGCGTGGTGCTCTACCCCTCCCCCGAGGGGACGGGCCCCGCCGTCGACCCCTTCGGGTCCGCCCGCGCCGCCCTCGACGGCGTGATCGCCTCCTCGATGGCCCCCGAGGCCCTCGCCGCCCTGCGCGACGGCGGCCAGCTGCCCCTGGTCATGCTCGACAGCGACCCCGACGCCGGCCACTCCCCCGCTACCGTCAACCTCGACATCGCCGACGGCATGCGGCAGGCCGCCGACCACCTGCTGGAGCTGGGCCACCGGCGCCTCGCGCACCTGGCCGCAGAGATCGACACCTGGACGTTCGGCGTACGGGCGCGTGCGCTCCACGAGGCGGTCGCCGGAACCGCCGGAACGGTCGTCCGGACGGAACGCTCGCCCCTGAGCGTGGAGGACGCCCTGCACGCCGCCACGCGCATCCTCGAGGCGGCCGGCCCCCGGCCCACCGCGCTGGTCTGCGACGACGACCTGCTGGCGGCCGGTGCGTGCAAGGCGGCGCGGCGGCTCGGGCTCCGGGTGCCGGAAGATCTGTCCGTCACCGGCTTCGACGACCTGAGCCTCGCCACCGCGCTGGAACCGGAGCTGACGACTGTTCGGCTGCCCGCGGAGGAAGTCGGCGCGGAAGGTATGCGCGCTCTGCTGGCCGTGCTCGACGGGCGTACGGCCAGCACGCCCGTCCTCCCCGTCGAACTGGTCCGCAGGGGCTCGACGGCCCGCCCCCCGCACGAAGAGCGCCCCTGACCGTCAGGAGCCGCCCAGGCGACGAGGACACCCCTGCGTCCGGCCCTCACGCAACGCGCGGTGCCCCGGCAGGTCGCAACCCGCCAGGGCACCGCGCGGATACGGATCCGGATGCGCCGGGCACACCCGGCAGCACCCTCGCTGTCGCTACTCCTCCGAGTCGCCCTCCGACGAGCTGTCCGAAGCGCCGCTCCCCGACGTCGCGGAGGAACCGCCGGACGAGGAGTCCTCGCCGAGCAACCGCCGCAACTGCGGGCCGAGCACGCGCTTGAACTTCCGCTGCTGCACGCGGCTGCGGTCCAGCAGGGCGACCTCCAACTGGTCGGCGGTCAGCTCTCGTTCACCGCCGTTGTTGTCCCGTGCGAGGGACTCCTTGCCGAGCTTCACGGCCTCGGCCAGCGTCATGTCGTCGCGGTGGCGCTCCTCCAGGAAGCTGTTGATCTGGTCCGAGTTGCCGCCGACGGCGAGCGAACCGTGCTCGTCCACGATCGAACCGTCGTGCGGCAGCCGGTAGATCTGGTCGTCCTCGGGGGCCGGACCGACCTCCGCGACGATCAGCTCCACCTCGTACGGCTTCTCCGCGGCGCTCGAGAAGATCGTGCCGAGGGTCTGGGCGTAGACGTTCGCAAGGCCCCGTGCCGTCACATCGGCCCGGTCGTAGGTGAAGCCCCGCAGGTCCGCGTACCGCACACCGCCGATGCGCAGATTCTCGAACTCGTTGTACTTGCCGACCGCCGCGAAGGCGATGCGGTCGTAGATCTCACTGATCTTGTGCAGCGACCTCGAGGGGTTCTCGGCGACGAACACGATGCCGTCGGCGTATTGCAGCACGACCACGCTGCGTCCCCGCGCGATGCCCTTGCGGGCATACTCGGCGCGGTCCGCCATGGCCTGCTGGGGTGAGACGTAGAACGGCGTCGACACCGGCTATCCGTCCCTTCCTGTCCTGTAAGAGGGCACCGAAGGCCCCGTGGCCATTAGGAGAGCGGGGCCTTCGGCCCGTTGGGCTGCTCGAGCCTGCCCTCGTGCATCGCGCGGACGAGCCCGGAGACCTCGTCCTCGGGGAGCTTGCGGCAGCCTTCGTCGGAGATGGCCGTCAGGGTCGGGTAGATCCGCCGGGCCATGTCGGGGCCGCCGGTGGCCGAGTCGTCGTCCGCCGCGTCGTACAGCGCCTGCAACGCGACAGTGGCGACCTGCTCTTCCGTCAGGTCGTCGCGGTGCAGCTTCTTCAAAGAGCCGCGCGCGAAGACGGATCCGGAACCGACGGCGGTGAAGCCGACCTCTTCGGAACGGCCGCCCGTCACGTCGTAGGAGAAGATGCGGCCCTTCTCGCGGTCCACGTCGTACCCGGCGAACACCGGGACCACGGCGAGGCCCTGCAGCGCCATGCCCAGGTTGCTGCGGATCATCGTGGAGAGCCTGTTGGCCTTGCCCTCCAGGGAGAGTGCGGACCCCTCCACCTTCTCGAAGTGCTCCAGCTCCAGCTGGAAGAGCTTGACCATCTCCACCGCGAGGCCGGCCGTGCCGGCGATGCCGACCGCGGAGAACTCGTCGGCCGGAAAGACCTTCTCGATGTCCCGCTGCGCGATGACGTTGCCCATCGTCGCGCGCCGGTCGCCCGCGAGCACCACACCGCCGGCATACGTCGCCGCGACGATGGTGGTGCCGTGCGGAGCCTGTACGGCGCCCTCGACAGCCGGCAGCGGCCGGTTGCCGGGCAGCACGTCCGGGGCGTGATCGGACAGGAAGTCCATGAACGAGGACGAGCCGGGCGTCAGGAAGGCTGCCGGCAGACGCCCCGTGTCACGAGTGTTGGCTTCCACACGTTTCCTTCCACGAGTCGGAAGTCGAATCAGACGGATCTTGGAATGCTGATCGGACCATACCCGGAGGCTCGAATGTCATCCGTCCTGCGCCCCCGGGCTTCGGGGACGCAGGACGGTGACTCACGCGCCTTACTCTCCGCCCTTCTGAACGAAGGACCGCACGAAGTCCTCGGCGTTCTCCTCGAGGACGTCGTCGATCTCGTCCAGAACGGAGTCGACGTCCTCGGAGAGTGCCTCCTGGCGCTCCTTGAGATCCTCGGAGACCTGCGTCTCCTCGGCCTGCTCCTCGGTCTCCTCGGTCTGACGGGAGGCCTTCTGCTGCCCGCCGCCGGTGTCCTTGGTCGCCATATCCCTCACCCCGCTCGGTTCGGTGTACGCGTGACGTACAAGATCAGACCCTACAAGCAGGGACTGACATCGGCCCTTCACTTCTCCCAACGTCGGAGGACCACCCCGGTGATTCCCGTATCCGGCGCGGAATAGCCCTTTTCAACGTCCGGAAAGCACTCTCACCAGCTCCTCCGCCGAGCCGCAGCGGTCCAGGAGCTCCTTGACGTGGTCCCGGGTACCCCGCAGCGGCTCGAGTGTGGGCACCCGCTGCAGAGAGTCACGGCCGGGCAGATCGAAGATCACCGAGTCCCAGGAGGCGGCGGCCACGTCGTCCGCGTACTGCTCCAGGCAGCGGCCGCGGAAGTAGGCCCTGGTGTCCTCCGGGGGCTTCCCCACCGCCCGCCGGATGTCGTCCTCCTCCAGGAGCCGCTGGATGCTGCCGCGGTTCGCGAGCCGGTTGTACAGGCCCTTGTCCAGGCGCACGTCCGCGTACTGCAGGTCCACGAGGTGCAGCCGGGCCGCGTCCCAGCCCAGGCCGTCGCGGCGCCGGTAGCCCTCCATGAGCTCCCGCTTGGCGACCCAGTCCAGCTCGCCGGAGAGACTCATCGGATCCGTCTCCAGCCTGGAGAGCACGTCCTCCCAGCGGGTCAGCACGTCCTTCGTCTGCTCGTCGGCGTCGGCCCCCCAGCGCTCCTCGACGTACTTGCGCGCGAGCTCGCAGTACTCCATCTGGAGCTGGACGCCCGTGAGCGTACGGCCGCTGCGGAGCGTGATCAGCTTCCGCAACGTCGGATCGTGCGAGACCTGGTGCAGGGTGCGTACGGGCTGGTCGACGGCCAGGTCGACGGCGATGAACCCGTCCTCGATCATGGAGAGCACCAGAGCCGTGGTGCCGAGCTTGAGGTAGGTGGAGATCTCCGAGAGGTTGGCGTCACCGATGATCACGTGCAGGCGGCGGTACTTCTCGGCGTCCGCGTGCGGCTCGTCCCGCGTGTTGATGATGGGCCGCTTCAGCGTCGTCTCGAGGCCGACCTCGACCTCGAAGTAGTCCGCGCGCTGGCTGAGCTGGAAGCCGTGCTCGCTGCCGTCCTGGCCCAGCCCCACGCGGCCGGCCCCGCAGACCACCTGGCGGGAGACGAAGAACGGCGTCAGGTGCCGCACGATGTCGGAGAACGCCGTCTCCCGCTTCATCAGGTAGTTCTCGTGGGTGCCGTAGGAGGCGCCCTTGTTGTCGGTGTTGTTCTTGTACAGATGGATCGCCTGGGTGCCGGGGACCTCGGCGGCGCGCTCTGCGGCCTCCGCCATGATCCTCTCCCCCGCCTTGTCCCACAGCACGGCGTCGAGAGGGTTGGTGATCTCGGGCGAGCTGTACTCGGGGTGGGCGTGGTCGACGTAGAGGCGCGCGCCGTTGGTGAGGATCACGTTCGCCAGGCCGATGTCCTCGTCCGTGAGCTGGCTCGCGTCGGCGGACTCCCGTGCCAGGTCGAATCCCCGCGCGTCCCGCAGCGGGTTCTCCTCCTCGAAGTCCCAGCGGGCGCGGCGCGCCCGGTGCATCGCCGCGGCGTAGGCGTTGACGATCTGGGACGAGGTGAGCATGGCATTGGCGTTGGGGTGGCCGGGCACGGAGATTCCGTACTCGGTCTCGATGCCCATTACTCGCCGTACGGTCATGCGGCCCTCCTTGCCCGGCGACGGCCCGCCGATGGGCCTCCGCTCAAGTCCCGCTGCGCGATCTGCCCGCGTGCGCTCCGCTCCTGGGCACCGCACGCAGCGGCACTACGCACGAGCCTAGAACGCACGGACTGAAGCCGGGACATCACTCAGCGGACTTCCTCAGTCTGCTCAAAACGATCCGGCCACGGCCGCCCCCGCCCCCCTGCTCTCGGCGGGGGTCCACCCGGGGCGTCCGCAGCCGGATCGCTGTCTGCTTACAAGTACTGACCGGTATTGGCCACGGTGTCGATGGAACGGCCCGTGTCCGCACCCTGCTTTCCGGTGACGAGCGTACGGATGTAGACGATCCGCTCGCCCTTCTTGCCGGAGATGCGGGCCCAGTCGTCGGGGTTGGTGGTGTTGGGAAGGTCCTCGTTCTCCTTGAACTCGTCGACGCAGGCGGCGAGCAGATGGGCGACGCGCAGACCCTTCTGGTTCTGGTCGAGGAACGCCTTGATCGCCATCTTCTTCGCACGGCCGACGATGTTCTCGATCATGGCGCCGGAGTTGAAGTCCTTGAAGTAGAGGACTTCCTTGTCTCCGTTGGCGTACGTGACCTCCAGGAAGCGGTTCTCCTCCGACTCCGCGTACATCTGCTCCACGACGGACTGGATCATGGCGTCGACTGCGGCGTTCGTGTTCCCGCCGTGCTCGGCCACGTCGTCCGCGTGCAGCGGAAGGTTCGCGGTCAGGTACTTCGAGAAGATGTCCTTCGCGGCCTCGGCGTCGGGACGCTCGATCTTGATCTTCACGTCGAGACGGCCGGGACGCAGGATCGCCGGGTCGATCATGTCCTCGCGGTTCGAGGCGCCGATGACGATGACGTTCTCCAGGCCCTCCACACCGTCGATCTCGGAGAGCAGCTGCGGGACGATCGTGTTCTCGACGTCCGAGCTGACACCCGAGCCGCGGGTGCGGAAGAGGGAGTCCATCTCGTCGAAGAAGACGATGACGGGAGTGCCCTCGCTCGCCTTCTCCCTGGCCCGCTGGAAGACCAGGCGGATGTGCCGCTCGGTCTCGCCCACGTACTTGTTGAGCAGCTCGGGGCCCTTGATGTTGAGGAAGTAGCTCTTCCCCTGGGGCTTCCCGGTGACTTCCGCGACCTTCTTCGCCAGCGAGTTGGCGACGGCCTTGGCGATCAGCGTCTTGCCGCAGCCGGGCGGGCCGTAGAGCAGGACGCCCTTGGGCGGCCGGAGTTCGTGCTCCTTGAAGAGGTCGGGGTGCAGGTACGGGAGCTCCACCGCGTCGCGAATCTGCTCGATCTGCCCGCGCAGACCGCCGATCTTGGCGTAGTCGATGTCCGGGACCTCTTCGAGGACGAGCTCCTCGACCTCGCTCTTCGGAACGACCTCGAAGACGTAACCGGAGCGCGGCTCCAGCAGCAGTGCGTCACCGGCACGGAGCGTCGCTTCGAGCAGCGGCTCCGCGAGGCGCACCACGCGCTCCTCGTCGGTGTGGCCGACGACCAGGGCGCGCTCGCCGTCCTCGAGGACCTCCTTGAGCGTGACGATGTCGCCGGCGCTCTCGAACTTCATCGCGTCGACCACGTTGAGCGCTTCGTTGAGCATCACTTCCTGGCCGCGCCGGAGCTCTTCGAGTTCGACGCTGGGGCTGACGTTCACGCGGAGCTTGCGGCCGCCGGTGAAGATGTCCGCCGTGCCGTCGTCGTTGGCCTGCAGGAAGACACCGAATCCGGCGGGCGGCTGGGCGAGACGGTCCACCTCTTCCTTGAGGGCCACGATCTGATCGCGCGCCTCACGGAGAGTGTTGGAGAGCCGCTCGTTCTGTGCCGAGACGCCTGCCAGGTTGGTCTGCAGCTCGACGATCCGCTCCTCGAGAATGCGAGTGTGCCGCGGAGAGTCGGCGAGCTTGCGGCGCAGGACGGCGATTTCCTGCTCGAGATACGCGACCTGGCCGGAGGGGTCTTCGGAACCCCGCCCGGGCCGGATGCCGCGGTTGATGTCGTCGTCGTGGGCTGCCACGGTCCTCACCTCCTCCAGGGGGAGCTGGACGCTTCCTGACCCTACCTGTACCGGTACGGGTTGAAACCCTAGATCAGAAAGACTCTCGCGGTGTGTCTGATCTTCACCCTTGCGCGCTCCCTCACCACAGGGGGGATACCCACCCATCATCATCCGGAAGCAGCCGGTTGTAGGGTCGAGGTGGTCAACAGCCCTTGATGGGCGGCAGCTTCCCTCACGACCGCAGGAACGGCAGGCGACAGGATGAGCACCGGGAACGACGCACTCGAGGTCTGGATCGACCAGGACCTGTGCACCGGCGACGGCATCTGCGCGCAGTACGCACCAGAGGTGTTCGAGCTGGACATCGATGGCTTGGCCTACGTGAAAGACGCCCAGGACGAGCTGCTTCAGGAGAAGGGCGCCGCGACGCCGGTGCCGCTTCCGCTCCTCAACGACGTCGTGGACTCCGCCAAGGAGTGCCCCGGCGACTGCATCCATGTACGCAGGGTTTCGGACAGCGTTGAGGTCTACGGCCCCGACGCCGACGACTCCGCGGAGTGACCGGCCCGGCACTCGGCGTCATCGAAGAAGGCTGGCAGCACCGGCCCGTTGCTCTCAGACGCTCTCCGGAGCTCCGGGGACGGGCGCTGCCCTGAGGGCGAACTTCCCGTCCTTCCACTCCCACTTCACCTTCCGCTGCTTGTCGGGGCAGCAGCTGGGCACGGACGGTGACGAGTAGCCGAGGAGCTTCGCGGAGACCGTGGTGCCGCGGACCTTCAGGTCCTGGACCGTCATGCGCTCCTTGGTGCGCAGCATCGTGGCCACTATCCGCGGCGGAGCATCCGGTTCGGCCGCCGCGGCCAGTACGTACAGCGCGTTGGGAGGCGTGCCGGTGCCCGAGTGGCAGCGGACGGAGGCGACCGTCTCGCTCTGTCCGTCCCCGTCGAAGTCCGCCGAACCCTGGTCCACGACATCGACCTTGACTCCGGGACCTCTTCCGCAGTCGACGGGATAGCGCGCCGCCTCCGGATCCGGGGCGGGGCCGGCCGCCTTGGTCGTGAGCGGGGCCTGGGCGCTGGCGCCGGCGGGCTGGATGAACGACGAGGCGCCGACGACGGCGGCGAGGGCCACAGCCGTGCTCAGCCAGTGCACCATGCGGGTACGGGTGTGCGGCAGTTCCGTCACGCCGGGTGACTCCTGTGAAGTGTGTGCCGGGGGATGCCCAGCATCGTGCCACAGGTCACACCGCATCGGAACGGCCGGGTCCGCACTTTGGCGCGGCAACTCTGGCGGTGCGTCAACACCCGCGCCCCGCCCCCGAGTTCAGAACCGCGGGGCAGGGCGTCCAGGTGTACGCGGGGGCGGCTCAGCTCGCGGGCGAGGAGCCGCCGGAGTCCTTCTTCGCGCCGCCGGAGGCGCTGCCCGGACCTGTGTAGTCCTCGCCGTAGGCGCCCTTGGCGGGGCGGCGGCGGCGCAGCGGCGGCTCCACGCCGTCGGCGAGGCGGCGGGCGGTGAGCAGGAAGCCCGTGTGGCCGATCATGCGGTGGTCGGGGCGTACGGCGAGACCCTCGACGTGCCAGTTGCGGACCATGGTCTCCCATGCCTGCGGCTCGTTGAACGTGCCGTGCTCGCGGATGGATTCGACCATGCGCGCAAGCTGCGTCGTGGTCGCGACGTAGCAGCAGACGATGCCGCCGGGGACGAGCGCCTTGGAGACCGCCTCCAGGCACTCCCAGGGGGCGAGCATGTCGAGGATGACGCGGTCGACCTCGGTGTCCGAGAGGTGGTCCTGGAGGTCTCCGACGGTGAGCGTCCAGGCGGGGTGCGGCTCGCCGAAGTAGCGCTCGACGTTCTGCTGCGCGATCTCGGCGAAGTCGGCGCGGCGCTCGTAGCTGTGCAGCATGCCCTGGTCGCCGATGGCGCGCAGCAGGAAGGTGCTCAGGGAGCCGGAGCCGACGCCGGCCTCGACGATGCGCGCACCGGGGAAGATGTCGGCCATCGCAAGGACTTGACCCGCGTCCTTGGGATAGACGACGGCGGCTCCGCGCGGCATGGACAGGACGTAGTCGGGGAGCAGGGGGCGCAGCGCGAGATAGGCGACGTTTCCCGTGGTACGGACGACACTGCCCTCGGGGGCGCCGATCAGCTCGTCGTGGGGGAAGGCTCCCTTGTGGGTGTGGAAGCTCTTCCCCGCTTCGAGCGTGAACGTGTAGTGGCGTCCCTTGGGATCGGTGAGCTGGACCTGGTCCCCGACCTTGAAGGGCCCGCGACGGCGGGCGGCACCGGTCGGTTCGGACATGCGCACAGACTAACGGGTGTGTCCTGCGCGGTTCACGCCGAGGGCTTCGCCATGGCCGCGACGAAGGCCCGCTCGACATCGCCCGTGGCGAGGACGCCGTAGATCTCGCCGGTCTCCTCGACGACCAGGTACTCGGTGGCGGGGGTGGCCCGCAGGTACTCCAGCAGCTCCTCCCCGGCCAGCTCCGCGGGGACGCGCATGCCCTCCTTCAGCTCCTGGGCGAGGGTCGAGACGGCCACCCAGGGGCGGCGGTGCTCGGGGACCCCGGCGATGGCGGCCTCCCGTACGAGCGACAGCGGAGCGCCCAGGGCGTCGACGACGACGAGGGCCCGTGCTCCGGCCTCGTTCGCGCGGCGCAGCGCCTCCGAGAGCGGGGTGTCGGCCGTCACCGGGACGGCACGCCTGGTGAGCGCCCGGGCCCGCAGGTCCGGCAGGTGTTCGCGCAGCCGCGCCATGCGGAGGCTGTTGCCGGCGCCGGTCCAGATGATCGCCGCGAGGATGGCGGCGAGCAGCGCGTCCATGAGCGAGTCGACGCCGCCGATGCTCTGCTGCGTGAAGCCGCCCGCGTACGTGGCCAGCGGCAGGCCGATCAGCACGGCGACGGCGAGGGCGCGGCCCGTCCAGGCGGCGAAGACGGTTCCGGTCATGGGGCGTCCGCTGAGCTTCCACACCAGCGCGCGCAGCATGCGTCCGCCGTCCAGCGGCAGCCCGGGGAGCAGGTTGAAGGCCGCCACGATGAGGTTGGAGACCATCAGGCCGGCCAGTAGCACGCCGGGGACGGTGCCGGGCCGCACGACCTGCATCCCGCCGTAGAAGAGCGCCGCGAGCACCAGGGAGAGCAGCGGGCCGACGAACGCGAGCCAGAACTCGCGTCCGGGGTTCTCGGCCTCCTTCTCGATCTCGGAGACGCCGCCGAAGAACTGGAGCTGGATGCGGCGGACCGGCAGCTTGAAGCGGAGCGCCACGACGGTGTGGGCGAGTTCGTGCACGAGGACGGAGGCGTAGAAGGCGACCGCGAAGAAGAGCGCGATGAGGTAGCGCAGGGCGCCCAGCTCGGGCAGGACGCGGTCGAGCTGGCCTCCGAAGACCCATGTGATGAGCGCCGCGACGAGGAACCAGCTGGGCGCCACGTAGACGGGGACGCCGAAGGGACGGCCCATCAGGATGCCGCCGCCGAAAGGGCCGTTGCGCCGGGCCCTGTCGGTGGCGAGGGGGGTGGGGCGCTGCGAGCTCCCGGCCTCCGGGCCGGGCGGGCGCGGGCCCGCGGCGGGTGGCGGCTCGTTCCCGGTGCCGGGGCCGCGTCCGGGCGCCGTGGCGTCCTGACCGGGGCGCTGCTCGGGGCCCTTCGCGTCCCGCGCGTCCTCCTCGGCGCCGGGCGGGGGGCCGCCGGGCCGGGAGTCACCGGATTCGGGGCCGCCGTCTGCGGGCTCGTCGCCGGGGGAAGCGCCTGCACGATCTCGATCCGGCTCCGGCGTCGCGCCGCGCTCCGGCTGCCCTTCGGGGTGCGTCCGGCTGCCGGGACGGTCGGGGGCACGGTCCATGTCCGCTCCCTCCCTTTCCGGTTCGCCGGAGCCGTCGTGCGGCCCGCCGCCGTTGTCCGTGTCCGCCACGGGTTCCCCTCTGCCGCTTCCTCGCACTCCGCAGCGCTGCCGGTCCCATGATCGTGCAGTGCTGTGCGTCGTCCTCGATGGTATGCGTCCGCTGTCGGTGCGGGGCCCTAGGGTCGTACCCCATGAAGACCCGAGTCGCCTCGCCGCCCAACTCCCTTTCGCCTTCCCGCGCCAGCGACTTCATGCAGTGCCCGCTGCTCTACCGCTTCCGGGTGATCGACAAACTGCCTGAGAAACCTTCAGCCGCCGCCACGCGGGGAACCGTCGTCCACGCGGTGCTGGAACGGCTCTTCGACGCGCCGGCCGAGCACCGCGACGTGCGGCGGGCGCGGTCCCTGGTCGCGGGCGAGTGGGAGCGGCTGCTGGCCAAACGGCCCGAGCTGCGGCAGCTGTTCACCCCGGAGGGTGGCAGCGCGGACGGCGAGGAGGGAGAGGACGGAGAGGTTCCGCTCGACGGGGAGCAGCTCGCCCTGTGGCTCGCCGAGGCGGAAGCACTGGTCGAGCGGTGGTTCTCGCTGGAGGATCCGACCCGTCTGGAACCGGCGGAGCGCGAGCTGTTCGTGGAGACGAAGCTCGACTCCGGGCTGCGGCTGCGCGGCATCATCGACCGCGTCGACGTCGCTCCCACCGGGGAGGTTCGGATCGTCGACTACAAGACGGGCAAGGCGCCGCCTCCGCAGTTCGCCGACGGTCCGCTGTTCCAGATGAAGTTCTACGCGCTGGTCGTGTGGCGGCTGCGCGGCGTGGTGCCCAGGCGTCTGCAGCTCGTCTTCCTCGGCAGCGGCGACGTGCTGACGTACGACCCGGACGAGAACGACCTGCTGCGTGTCGAGCGCAAGCTGCTCGCCCTCTGGGAGGCCATCACCCGTGCGACGGAGACGGGTGACTGGCGCCCCCGGCGGGGCAAGCTGTGCGACTGGTGCGACCATCAGGCGCACTGCCCGGAGTTCGGGGGCTCTCCCCCGCCCTACCCGCTCACCGTCCAGCCCCGGCTGCCCGAGCCGCGCACCGAAGGGTCCCGGGAGTCGCCCGCGCAGGCTTGAGCGAGAATGGGGCCACATGACCTGCCGCTTGCTGGAGGAGATTCCGTGGCTGTCCGCGTTCTGCTGGTAGACGATCAGCCGCTGCTGCGCACCGGCTTCCGGATGATCCTCGAGGCGGAGCAGGACATCGCCGTCGTCGGCGAGGCGGGCGACGGCCTCCAGGCCCTGGACCAGGTGCGGGCGCTGCAGCCGGACGTGGTGCTGATGGACATCCGGATGCCGAGGATGGACGGCGTCGAGGCGACCCGCCGCATCACCGGCCCCGCGAAGGACGGCCCCGCGAAGGTGCTGGTGCTGACCACGTTCGACCTGGACGAGTACGTGGTGGAGGCCCTGCGCGCAGGCGCCAGCGGCTTCCTGCTGAAGGACGCGCCCGCGGCCGAACTGGTGCAGGCGATCCGCGTGGTCGCCGACGGCGAGGCCATGCTGGCCCCCAGCATCACCCGGCGCCTGCTGGACAAGTACGCGGGGAAGCTCCCCTCCGGCGAGGAGCCGGTGCCCGATGCCCTCAACCAGCTGACGGACCGTGAGGTGGAGGTGCTGAAGCTGGTGGCACGCGGCCTGTCGAACTCGGAGATCGCCGCCGACCTCTTCGTCTCCGAGACGACGGTGAAGACGCACGTCGGTCACGTGCTGACGAAGCTGGGGCTGCGCGACCGCGTGCAGGCCGCCGTCTACGCCTACGAGAGCGGCCTCGTCCGCCCCGGCACGTGACCGCCGGGACGGACGAGGCCGTCTGACCGCTCCTCAGGCCGCTCGGACCCTTCGGCCCGCGGAATCCTGCTGACGAAGGTTCAGCCCGCGTCGGTGCTGCGGCCCAGTTCCCACAGCTGCAGCACGGATGAGGAGTTGAGCGCCCACTCCACGCCCGTGATGTCGTCCCGCGCGGCGATGAACTGCTTGCCCTGCCACAGCGGCAGTACCGGCACCTCTTCGGCCACGATGTCCTGCGCGCGTCCGAAGCCGTCGGCGGTGCGGACCCGGTCGGCCACGCGGCGCGTCAGCGGAATCAGCTGGTCCCGGATCTCCGGGTTCGTGTAGGAGCTGCCGAGGAAGTTGTTCTTCTCGAAGAACGGGGCGATGTAGTTGTCGGCGTCCGGGAAGTCGGGGAACCAGCCATAGCCGTAGACCTCGTACTTGCCCTCCAGCGCCGCGGTGCGGTACTTCGCCCAGGGCACGCCCTTGGTCTTCACTTCGAAGAGCCCGCTGTCGTCCAGCTGCTTCTCGAGGTTGTCGAACTCCTTCTCGGTGACACTGCCGTAGTGGTCCGTGGTGTAGGCGAGCTCCATCTTCACGGGGATCTCGACGCCCGCCTCCTCCAGGATGTCGCGCGCGGCGCCCTTCCCCGGCTCGCCGTACTCGTTGAAGAAGGAGTTGCGGTGGCCCGTCACGCCGGAGGGGACCAGCGAGTAGAGCGGTTCGGCGGTGCGCGAGTAGACGTCCCGTACGAGTTCCTTGCGGTCGATGACCTCGGCCATCGCCCGCCGCACCGAACGCCGGCCCATCGTCTCGTCCTCGGTGTTGAAGACGAGGTAGCGGATCTCCTGGCCGGGCTGCTCGACCAGGTCGACGCGGTCGTCGCCGGCCGCCTCCAGATCGGCCACCTGCTTCGGCGAGATCGTACGGTTCATCAGATCGATGTCGCCGTCGCGGAGCGCCTTCTCCATGGCCTTGGAGCTCGGGTAGAAACGCAGTTCGATCCGCTCGTTGCGGATCTTGAGCCCGCCCTTGTAGTCCGGGTTGCGGGTGAAGACCGCCTTGCCCGCCTTGTCGTCGAGGCTCTCCAGCAGGTAGGGGCCCGATCCCGTGATCTTGAAGCTCTTGATGAAGCCGTCGTCGGGATACGTCTCGCTGTCGACGATGGCAGCGGCCGGGGTGGCGAGCTTGTACGGGAAGGTCGCGTCCGACTTCTTCAGCCGGAACTCGATGTCGTGGGAGCTGGTGGCCTTGACCTTCTTGATGCCGCTGAGCAGCGAGACGGGCCCGTTGGCGTAACGGATGTTCAGTATCCGTCGCACCGAGTACTCGACGTCGCGGGCGTCGAGCTTGTGCCCGTTCGAGAAGGTGAGCCCCTTGCGCAGCGTGCAGGTGTAGTGGACGTTCTGCTTGTCGACGAAGCCGCAGCGCTCGGCCGCGTCGGTCACGGGGCGGGTGCCGGAGCGGGGTATTCGCAGCAGCGTCTGGAACGTGTTGCGCATGACGTTCCACGCGCTGACGTCGTAGGAGGCCGCCGGGTCGAAGGGCGCCGGGGTGGAGTCGGTGACTGCGAAGGAATCCGTCGTACCCACGACGATCCCCTCTCCGTCAGCGGGCTCCACGCCGCAGCCGGCGAGCAGGGACGTCAGAAGAGCGGCTGCCGCGGGCAGCGCGATGGTTTTGCGGATCATGAACGGCGGTCCTCTCCTCCGGCCGGATTCTCCACGCGGCGGAAGGCCGGGAGGGAAAGCTGGAACATCGACAGAAAGAAATCCGGAAGGCTCGTTCTGCCAACGGACTCGGGGCCCGTGGGGATCACCTCCGATCCATTGCACGGATAGCCCGAAACGAACTGTCCGAACAGTCGGTCAATGTGGACACAGCGGCATTTGCGTCGCACTTCAGGGGACATGCCGCACACCGAAACCGGCGGCGGCGAGCGGTGCGTGGTGTATGCCACTGTCCCCTACGCGCCGCGTCAAGGGGGCCAGTTCGCGAATCACCGCTGAAAAGTTGGCAGTCGGCGGGAAATGCCTAGTGGGGCACCATGACGAGCGACCGCAGAAAAGCCAGATTCACTTCCTCGAGGGACTTCACGACAGTGCGTCCCTCGGCGGCCTCGATCGGCGACACGGACGGCACGGCGACCACCTGGCACCCCGCCGCCTCCCCCGCGGCCACTCCGGTCACCGTGTCCTCGATGACGGCGCAGCGGGCGGGATCGGCGCCCAGCCGCCTCGCGGCCGTCAGATACGGATCGGGGTGCGGCTTGGTGCGCGACAGTTCGTCACCGGCGATGGTGACGTCGAAGTGCTCCGGGCCCAGGGACTTGAGCATCTCGTCGACGATCGCGCGGTGCGACGCGGAGACCAGCGCCGTCGGGACGCCGTGCAGGCGCAGCTCCGTGAGGAGCCGCCGGGCCCCGGGGGCGAGCGGCACGCCGCGCCGGAGCCGCTCGGTGAACTTGGCGTTGAGCAGCCCGGTCAGCTCCTCCACCGTGATGTCGGCCTGCGTGGCTTCGATGAGGAAGCCGGCGCTGCGGGTCATGGGGCCGCCGACCACGACCTGCCGCCATTCGTCCTTCAGGACGTGTCCCAGTTCCGCGAATGCCTCACTCTCGGCGTCCCACCAGAAGTCCTCCGTGTCGACAAGGGTGCCGTCCATGTCGAGGAGCACTGCCTGCAGGGACGAGCCTTCGGCCGTCAGAGTGCCGAGCGCGGGGGTGGAACTGGTCATCCGCGTACACCTCCGTAAGGGACAACAAGGCCGGTCGGCCGCTCGGGGGAGCGGACGACCGGCCTCTACCGGACCGACCATTCTACGATGGTTCGCTCATACCCGTTATCGGGCGTTGAAGTACTTGGCCTCCGGATGGTGGATGACGATGGCGTCCGTGGACTGCTCGGGGTGCAGCTGGAACTCCTCGGAGAGCTCCACCCCGATGCGCTCCGGCTGCAGCAGATCGGCGATCTTCGCCCTGTCCTCGAGGTTCGGGCAGGCCCCGTAGCCGAGGGAGAAGCGCGCCCCGCGGTACTTCAGGTCGAACATGTCCGTCATCGCCTCCGGGTCCTCCCCCGCGAATCCCAGCTCGGAGCGGACCCGGGCGTGCCAGTACTCCGCCAGGGCCTCCGCGAGCTGCACGGAGAGGCCGTGCAGCTCCAGGTAGTCCCGGTAGGCGTCGGAGGCGAAGAGCTCCGCCGTCTTCTCGCCGATCTTGGATCCCACGGTGACCACCTGGAGCCCGACGACGTCCTGCTCGCCGGATTCCTCGGGACGGAAGAAGTCCGCCAGGCACAGCCGCCGCCCACGCCGCTGGCGGGGGAAGGTGAAGCGGGTGCGCTCGCTGCCGTCCTCGTTCAGCAGGATCAGGTCGTCGCCCTTGGAGACGCAGGGGTAGTAGCCGTAGACGACGGCCGCCTCGAGCAGGTTCTCGGTGTGCAGCTTCTCCAGCAGGCCGCGCAGCCGGGGACGCCCCTCGGACTCGACCAGCTCCTCGTAGCTGGGGCCGTCGCCCTTGCGGGACTCCTTCAGCCCCCACTGGCCCTTGAAGAGGGCGCCCTCGTCGATCCAGGACGCGTAGTCCTTGAGGCCGATGCCCTTCACGACGCGGCTCCCCCAGAACGGCGGGGACGGCAGCGGGTTGTCGGTGGACACGTCCGAGCGCACGGAGCCGTCGTTGACCTCGGCCTCCGGCACCTGGCCCTCCTCGGACGAGGGCCGCTTGGGCACGCGCCGCTGCTTCAGCGGCGGCAGCTCCGCGCCGGGGACGCCCCGCTTGATGCCGATGAGGGCGTCCATCAGCCGCAGCCCTTCGAACGCGTCCCGCGCGTAGCGGACTTCGCCCTCGTAGATCTCGTGCAGGTCCTGCTCCACGTACGCGCGGGTCAGGGCCGCACCGCCGAGGATGACGGGGAAGTCGGCGGCCATCCTGCGCTGGTTCAGCTCCTCCAGGTTCTCCTTCATGATCACCGTGGACTTCACCAGGAGGCCGGACATGCCGATGACGTCGGCCTTGTTCTCCTCGGCGGCGTCGAGGATCGCGCTGACGGGCTGCTTGATGCCCAGATTGACGACGTTGTAGCCGTTGTTGGAGAGGATGATGTCGACGAGGTTCTTGCCGATGTCGTGCACGTCGCCGCGGACGGTGGCCAGCACGATCGTGCCCTTGCCCTCGTCGTCGGACTTCTCCATGTGCGGCTCGAGATGGGCGACGGCGGTCTTCATCACCTCCGCCGACTGGAGCACGAACGGCAGCTGCATCTGGCCCGAGCCGAAGAGCTCGCCGACCACCTTCATGCCCGCGAGCAGCGTGTCGTTGACGATGTCCAGCGCGGGACGCTCCCGCAGCGCCTCGTCGAGGTCCGCCTCCAGGCCGTTGCGCTCGCCGTCGATGATGCGCCGCTGCAGCCGCTCGTCCAGGGGCAGGGCGGCCAGTTCCTCGGCCTTGCCGGCCTTCATCGCCTTGGTGTCGACGCCCTCGAAGAGCTCCAGCAGGTGCTGCAGCGGGTCGTAGCCCTCGCGGCGGCGGTCGTAGACGAGGTCCAGGGCCGTGTTGACCTGCTCCTCCTCCAGCCGTGCGATCGGGAGGATCTTGCTGGCGTGCACGATCGCGGAGTCGAGGCCGGCCTTCACGCACTCGTCGAGGAAGACGGAGTTGAGGACGATCCGCGCCGCCGGGTTGAGCCCGAAGGAGATGTTGGACAGGCCCAGCGTGGTCTGCACGTCCGGGTGGCGCCGCTTGAGCTCCCGGATCGCCTCGATGGTGTTGATGCCGTCCTTGCGGGACTCCTCCTGGCCGGTGCAGATGGTGAACGTCAGACAGTCGATGAGGATGCTCGACTCGGGGATGTCCCAGTTGGTGGTGAGGTCCTCGATGAGCCGTTCGGCAATGGCGACCTTGTGCTCGGCCGTGCGGGCCTGGCCCTCCTCGTCGATGGTCAGGGCCATCAGGGCGGCACCGTGCTCCCTGGCCAGCGCCGAGACGCGCGCGAAGCGGGACTCGGGCCCGTCGCCGTCCTCGTAGTTCACGGAGTTGATCACCGCCCGGCCGCCGAGCATCTCCAGGCCGGCCTTGATGACGTCCACCTCGGTGGAGTCCAGGACGATGGGCAGGGTGGAGGACGTGGCGAAGCGCCCCGCCAGCTCCTTCATGTCGGCGACCCCGTCGCGGCCCACGTAGTCGACGCACAGGTCGAGCATGTGGGCGCCTTCGCGGATCTGGTCGCGCGCGATCTCGACGCAGTCGTCCCAGCGGCCGTCCAGCATGGCCTCGCGGAACTTCTTCGACCCGTTGGCGTTCGTGCGCTCGCCGATCGCGAGGTACGAGGTGTCCTGCCGGAAGGGAACGAGCTGGTACAGGGACGAGGCGCCGGGTTCGGGGGCCGGGGTGCGCGTGGCCGGTTCCTTGCCCCGTACGCGCTCCACGAGCTGGCGCAGGTGCTCCGGGGTCGTACCGCAGCAGCCGCCGACCAGGGAGAGGCCGTAGTCGCGGACGAAGCCCTCGTGGGCGTCGCACAGCTCCTCGGGGGTCAGCGGGTAGTGGGCCCCGTCCTTGCCGAGTACGGGGAGGCCCGCGTTGGGCATGCAGGAGATCGGCACCTGGGCGTGCTGCGCGAGGTAGCGCAGGTGCTCGCTCATCTCGGCGGGCCCCGTGGCGCAGTTGAGGCCGATCATGTCGATGCCGAGCGGTTCGAGGGCGTTGAGGGCGGCGCCGATCTCCGAGCCCAGCAGCATCGTGCCGGTGGTCTCGACCGTCACCGAGCAGATCAGCGGCAGCTCGTGCGCGCCGAGCGCGTCCATGGCCCGGCGGGCCCCGATGACGGAGGCCTTCGTCTGGAGCAGGTCCTGCGTGGTCTCCACCAGCAGCGCGTCGGCGCCACCGGCGATCATGCCCTCCGCGTTGCGCTGGTAGGCGTCGCGGAGCGTGGCGTACGGGGCGTGGCCGAGAGTGGGCAGCTTGGTGCCGGGGCCCATGGAGCCCAGCACCCAGCGGGGGCGGCCGTCCGCCTCGAACTCGTCGGCGACCTCCCGGGCGAGGCGGGCGCCCTTCTCGGACAGCTCGTGGACGCGCTCGACGATGTCGTACTCGCCGAGTGCCGCGTGGTTGGCGCCGAAGGTGTTGGTCTCGACGCAGTCGACGCCGGCGGCGAAGTACTCCTCGTGGACCGAGCGGACGATGTCGGGCCGGGTGACGTTCAGGATCTCGTTGCAGCCTTCGAGCTGCTGGAAGTCGTCGAGGCTGGGGTCCTGCGCCTGGATCATCGTGCCCATCGCGCCGTCAGCGACGATCACGCGCTCCTTGAGCGCCTTTCGCAGGGCGGCTGCCCGGGGGAAGGCGGATGCGGGCGTACTGCTCGGCGAGGCCATGAAGGGTTCTCCCTAGGATGCGACGGCTGTCGGCTATGCGGCCGCCCCGGAGAGACGGCGCACCTGATCAGGGTATCGGGCGAGCACAAGAGCGCAGCCGGACATTCCACACAGCGGACCGCCGGAGCGCCGGAACCGGATCTCCGTACCCCGAGTTACCCCGAACGGAGGACCGCCGGAGACCGGGCTACCGCAGCAGGGGATCAAGCGCTACCGTTCGGCATTGTCGAACCCGTACTAGAGCGGCTCGCGGAGAGCAGGTCAGGGAGGTGCCAGGTGGCCCGGACCATCCAGTCGCTCGAACGTGCGGCAGCCGTGCTGCGCGTCCTGGCGGGCGGAGAGCGCCGGCTGGGCCTCTCCGACATCGCCGCGTCCATGGAACTGCCGAAGGCCACCGCGCACGGCCTGCTGCGCACCCTCCAGCAGGAGGGCTTCGTCGAGCAGGACGGGGCCACGGGCAAGTACCAGCTCGGCGCCGAACTGCTCCGGCTGGGCACCAGCTACCTCGACGTCCACGAGCTGCGCTCGCGTGCGCTGGTCTGGGCCGACGACCTGGCACGTTCCAGCGGGGAGAGCGTCTACCTGGGCGTCCTGCACAAGCGGGGCGTGCTGATCGTGCACCACGTCTTCCGGCCCGACAACAGCCGCCAGGTGCTGGAGGTCGGCGTGATGCAGCCGCTGCACAGCACCGCCCTGGGCAAGGTCCTGGCCGCCTACGACCCGGTGGCGCACAGCGAGGCGGTGGACGGCGAGCGGCAGCGCTTCACGGAGCGCACGGTCACCGCCCTCGACGCCTTCGAGGAAGTCCTCGAGCTGACGCGCGCCCGCGGCTGGGCGGCCGACGTCGAGGAGACCTGGGAGGGCCTCGCCTCGATCGCGGCTCCCATCCGGGACAGGCGGCGCATGCCGGTGGGCGCGGTGGGCGTCACCGGCGCCGTGGAGCGGCTGTGCGAGGAGGTGCCGGTCGGGGCGCCGGCGGGCGGAGCGGGCCCGGCGGCCGCGCCCGGCCCGGGCAGCTCCGGGGGCGGGGCGGGCGGGGAGGCCGAACTGCGTCCGCTGCTGGTCGCGGCCGTGCGGGACTGCGCGCGGGCGGTCTCACGGGACCTGGGGGCCTCGCGGTTCTGAGCGGGACGGCGGCACCGGAGACGCGCCGCCGCAACGGCGCGGACGCACTCCCGTGAGGTGTGCGGAGAGCCGCGTCCGGCCAGCTCGCCGCCTCCGCGCGGAGATGCTCCGGAGAGACCTGAGTCACACCTCTTGACGGGACCTTCACCAGGGACAAAACTGCCCAGTCGGCGGTCGGCATTGTCGAACACCGGACGGGACCGGCCCGCCCTCCCCATCTGGACAAGACAAAGGAGTCGCGGGTGTCCAGCTCCGACATCTTCTTCGGTGAAGTCATAGGCACGGCCATGCTCATCCTGCTCGGTGGCGGCGTGTGCGCAGCCGTCACCTTCAAGCGCTCGAAGGCGCACAACTCCGGCTGGATCGTCATCACCTTCGGCTGGGGTATGGCCGTTCTGACCGGCGGCTACGTGGCCGCGGGCGTCTCCGGCGCACACCTCAACCCGGCGGTCACGCTGGCCCTGGCCATCGAGGGCACGACCAAGTGGGGCGACGTCCCGCTCTACTTCGCCTCCGAACTTCTCGGCGCGATGATCGGCGCCGTGCTGGTGTGGCTGGCCTACTACGGCCAGTTCCACGCCGACCTCAAGGAACCGGCGATGGCTGAGCGCAAGGGCGAGAACCCCGGCCCCGTGCACGGCGTCTTCTTCACCTCCCCCGAGATCCGCAACGCCGCGCAGAACCTGGCGACGGAGATCATCGGCACGTTCGTGCTGATCATCGCGATCCTCACGCAGGGCCTGAACAAGGGCGTCGGCCTCTCCGGTATCGGGGTGCTGCTCGTGGCGCTGGTCGTCCTCGGCATCGGCCTGTCGCTCGGTGGCCCGACGGGATACGCCATCAACCCCGTCCGCGACTTCGGCCCCCGCATCGTCCACGCGCTGCTCCCCCTGCCCAACAAGGGCGGCTCCGACTGGTCCTACTCCTGGGTCCCGATCGTCGGCCCCCTCGTCGGCGCGGCGCTCGCCGCAGGCGTCCACCACATCGCCTTCGCCTGAGACAAAGGCCCGCTCCGCTCGGCGCCCGCTCCGTGGCCCGGCCTCGTCCGCGCAGGCCGGCTGCCACGGAGAGGGCTTGAGCCCTTCCCACCGAACAACTTGGAGAGCAGGACATGAGCGACACCGACAACCGGTCCACCGGCGCCTCCTCCCACGGCGAGGGCCCCTTCATCGCCGCCATCGACCAGGGCACCACCTCCAGCCGCTGCATCGTCTTCGACAAGGACGGCCGCATCGTCTCGGTCGACCAGAAGGAGCACGAGCAGATCTTCCCGAAGCCCGGCTGGGTCGAGCACGACGCCTCGGAGATCTGGACCAACGTCCAGGAAGTGGTGACCGGCGCCCTGGACCAGGCCGGCATCACCAAGGCCGACGTGAAGGCCCTGGGCATCACCAACCAGCGTGAGACGACGCTGCTGTGGGACAAGGCCACCGGCGAGCCCGTGCACAACGCCCTGGTCTGGCAGGACACCCGCACCGACGCCCTGTGCCGCGAGCTCGGCCGCAACGTGGGCCAGGACCGCTTCCGCCGCGAGACCGGCCTGCCGCTCGCCTCCTACTTCGCGGGCCCGAAGATCCGCTGGCTGCTCGACAACGTCGACGGCCTGCGCGAGCGCGCCGACCGCGGCGAACTGCTCTTCGGCACCATGGACTCCTGGGTCATCTGGAACCTCACCGGCGGCCCCGACGGCGGCCGTCACGTCACCGACGTGACCAACGCGTCCCGCACCATGCTGATGAACCTGCGCACCATGGCCTGGGACGAGAAGATCTGCGAGTCCATGGGCGTCCCGATGTCGGTGCTCCCCGAGATCCGTTCCTCCGCCGAGGTGTACGGGGAGGCGACCGGCGCGCTCGCCGGCGTTCCCGTCGCGTCCGCTCTGGGCGACCAGCAGGCGGCCCTGTTCGGGCAGACCTGCTACTCCGAAGGCGAGGCCAAGTCCACCTACGGGACGGGCACCTTCCTGCTGCTCAACACCGGCCACGAGGCCGTCAACTCCTACAACGGGCTGCTGACGACGGTCGGTTACCAGATCGGCGACGAGCGCCCCGTCTACGCGCTGGAAGGCGCCATCGCCGTCACCGGTTCGCTGGTGCAGTGGATGCGCGACCAGATGGGCCTGATCAACTCCGCGGCCGAGATCGAGACGCTCGCCAGCTCCGTGGACGACAACGGCGGCGCGTACTTCGTACCCGCCTTCTCGGGTCTCTTCGCCCCGTACTGGCGGGACGACGCCCGCGGCGTCATAGCCGGCCTGACCCGCTACGTCACCAAGGCGCACCTGGCCCGGGCCGTTCTGGAGGCGACCGCCTGGCAGACCCGCGAGATCGTCGACGCGATGCAGAAGGACTCCGGGGTCGAGCTGACCGCGTTGAAGGTCGACGGCGGCATGACCTCCAACAACCTGCTCATGCAGACCATGTCGGACTTCCTCGACGCTCCCGTCGTCCGTCCGATGGTCGCCGAGACCACCTGCCTCGGCGCGGCCTACGCGGCAGGGCTCGCCGTCGGATTCTGGTCCGACACCGACGAGTTGCGCGCCAACTGGAAGAGGGCGGCCGAGTGGACGCCCAGCATGGACGCGGCCGACCGCGACCGCGAGTACAAGAACTGGCTCAAGGCCGTCCAGCGGACCATGGGCTGGATCGAAGAGGAGAACTGAACGACATGAACACCCTGCAGAGCGTCCCCACCCTCGGGACGCGCCCGGCTGCCGGCGGCAATCCGAGCCGCGCCGAGACCAGGGGGCTGCTCGCCAACGCGACGTACGACCTGCTCGTGATCGGCGGCGGCATCCTGGGCACCTCGGTGGCATGGCACGCCGCGCAGTCGGGTCTGCGGGTGGCGATGGTGGACGCCGGCGACTTCGCCGGCGCCACCTCCTCCGCCTCCTCCAAGCTGGTCCACGGCGGCCTGCGTTACCTGCAGACCGGCGCGGTCAAGCTGGTGGCGGAGAATCACCACGAACGCCGGGTACTCGCGAAGGACGTCGCCCCGCACCTGGTCAACCCGCTCACGTTCTACCTGCCCGTCTACAAGGGCGGTCCGCACGGTGCGGCGAAGCTGGGTGCGGGCGTCTTCGCCTACAGCGCGCTCTCGGCGTTCGGCGACGGCGTGGGGCGCCTCATCTCCCCCTCGCGTGCCGCCGCGGACAACCCGGGGCTGCGCACGGACGGCCTCAGGGCGGTCGCGCTCTACCGCGACCACCAGATGAACGACTCCCGCATGGCTGTGATGACGGTGCGCGCAGCCGTCGACTCCGGTGCCGTGGTGCTCAACCACGCCGAGGTCGTCGGCCTGCGCCGCACCTGCGGCCGCGTCACCGGCGCCGAACTGCGCGACCGTACGGACGGGAGCGAGTTCGGGGTCGACGCCCGCCTGGTGCTCAACGCGACCGGCCCCTGGGTTGACCATCTGCGCAGGCTGGAGGACAAGGGCGCCGCGCCGAGCGTCCGGCTGTCCAAGGGCGCGCATCTGGTGCTCCGGCGCAGGTCGCCGTGGCGGGCCGCCATGGCCACGCCCATCGACAAGTACCGCATCACCTTCGCTCTCCCCTGGGAGGACCAGCTGCTGCTGGGCACCACCGACGAGGCGTACGAGGGCGACCCCGCGGACGTGTCGGCCACCGACGCCGACATCGATCAGATCCTCGACGAGGCGGCGTTCTCCGTACGCGACGAGCACCTCTCCCGCGACCTGATCACGTACGCCTTCGCGGGGCTGCGCGTGCTGCCGGGCGGACCCGGCGGCGTGACGGCCGCCAAGCGGGAGACCGTGGTGAGCGAGGGCATCGGCGGGA
Organism: Streptomyces sp. WMMB 714; assembly: GCF_900090125.1. Lineage (NCBI taxonomy): Bacteria > Bacillati > Actinomycetota > Actinomycetes > Kitasatosporales > Streptomycetaceae > Streptomyces > Streptomyces sp. WMMB 714. The sequence goes on along the minus strand of NZ_FMHJ01000009.1, from coordinate 50,027 downwards.
TGCTCTCCGTCGCCGGCGGCAAGTGGACGACGTACAGGCACATCGGCCGCGCGGTGATGAACAAGCTGGCCAAGTTGCCGGGCGGTTCGCTCGCGCAGGACATGGAGCCCGTGCGGGAGCTGGTCAGGCGCACGCCGCTGCCCGGCATCAGCAACCCCAACGCCGTCGCCCACCGGCTGCTGGTGGACCGTGAGCGCGAGCCCGGCCCGCGCATGGACCCGATGACCGCCCGTCATCTGGCCACCCACTACGGCTCGCTGGCCTTCGACATCGCGCGTCTGGTCAACGAGGACCCGTCGCTGGGCGAGCGCATCCACCCGGACGGGCCGGAGATCTGGGCACAGGTCGTCCACGCACGCGACCACGAGTGGGCCGAGACCGTCGACGACGTGCTGCGGCGCCGTACGACTCTCACGATCCGGGGCCTGGACACCGACGAGGTGCGCGAGCGGGTCGGCATGCTGCTGGCGCAGCGTCCCGCCTGACGCGCGGGCGGCCTCTCGGCGCCGTGCGGCCGCCGCTCTCCCGGCGGCGGCACGGCGCCGAGTCCCCCGGCCTCCCAGGGGGCGTGGACGGCGGGCCTCTCAGCCGGACGCACCGTCCTGCCGGACGCGCCGCGCCTTGCCCAGGTGGACCAGCGGCTCCTGTCCCGGAGGACAGGCAACGCCCGGGGCGAAGTCGAGACCCTGAGGCACCTCGCCGCCCTCGGCAAAGGAAGAAGCCATGGAAGGCGCCGAAGACAGTCCGAGTTGAGCGTCATCGTCGCCTGAAGCTGTCGCAGCAGCAGGCAGACGGCCGCGAGTTGAGCGGGGAGCCGGCGGATCGGCACGTGCAGCGACTCGACGTATCTTCGGCCAGCAGCGTTCGCCGCTGCCTCCACTCCTAGGACGACTTGATCGGCTTCAGCACACGGGTTTCCGCGTCACCCACCGCGCGGCCGATGAATTTCCGGCTCCGGGCTGGTCCAGGTCGTGACACCCGAAGGGAAGGGCGCCGCCATGTCAGAGCTTCTCGTCGACTTCATCACCTCCCTCGACGGCAACGCATCGGGAGAGGGCTGGCCCGGGTTCTGGGGCCTGGAGGGCCCGGAGTACCTCGCTTGGCTCGGCGAACAGCCCGAGGTCACCTACCTCATGGGAGCGAACACCTACCGCCAGATGTCAGGCTTCGCGGCCGGCGAGGTCCCGGATGGCCAGGACGAGTTCAGGCCCGAAGAAGAGGCGTCCGTCGACGAGCTCACGCGAGCGTCCAAGGTGGTGTTCTCCTCCTCACTCGAGGAGCCACTGACGTGGGCCAACTCCACACTCGTCCGCGACGACGCCGTCAAGACGGTCCGCGCCATGAAGTCGAGTGGCTCGGGGCTCCTCAGCACGATCGGCAGCCTCAGCCTGTGCCGGTCCCTGCTTCGGGCCGGACTCGTCGACCGCTTCCGGGTCGGGATGTTCCCCGTGATCACCGGGGCCACGGGCGCAGAACGCATCTACGACGGCTACCCGGACGTCGCCCTCGAGATGACCGAGCACCGAACCTTCGACGGCCGCATCCAGATGGTCGAGTACAAGCCCCGCGTGCTCGACCACCCGCCGCTCGGCGCCCCTTAACCCACCTCTTGGACCGACGTCGGCGCCCCGAGACCGCCGATCGGCGATCGCGAAGCTGGTGGGCCCCTCCGTACGGACGGCTCTGCGGGCCGGGCCGGTGCGCCGTAGCCCGACCCCCTTGGCCGAAGCCGGCGCCAGGTCCCGCCTCCGGCCGAGTCCCGCCTGCGCGGCCGTGGTTCACCCCGAGGGCCTGAGCCAGACCGCCGTGTCCGGTGCGAGCAGGCCACCCGGCTCGGGAGCATCGCTGGCCACCAGGACGTCGGCCCCGGCGGGCAGCGGCACCGGCCGCCCGCCCAGGTTGACCCGGCATTCCAGCGCCCGTCCCCGGCGGAAGGCCAGCTCGTCCTGCTCCGACGGCAGCCATTCCAGGTCGCCGCTCCCCCGCACGTCCGCGCGCAGCCGCAGAGCCGTGCGGTACAGCTCCAGGAACGACTCCGGGTCCCCGGACTGCGACGCGGCCGAGTACTCCCCCCACCCCTTGGGCTGCGGCAGCCATCCGCCGCCGGGCCCGAAGCCGTACGAGGGCCCGTCCTCCTGCCAGGGCAGCGGTACGCGGCAGCCGTCACGGCCCTTGAGGGTGCGGCCCGTGCGCTCCCACATCGGGTCGCGCAGCGCCTCGGCGGGCAGGTCCGGCACCTCCGGCAGGCCCAGCTCCTCGCCCTGGTACAGGTACGCCGTCCCGGGCAGTGCCAGGGTCAGCAGCGCGGACGCGCGGGCCCGGCGGCGTCCGAGGTCCAGGTCCGCGGCGGGTTCCGTGCCGTCCGACATCAGCCAGGCGGCCGGGTCGGTGCCCTCCGGCAGGCCGTAGCGGGTGACGTGGCGTACGACGTCGTGGTTGGAGAGGACCCAGGTCGGCAGCGTCCCCACGGAGCGGGCGCCTTCGAGGGAGGTGTCGATGACGTCCCGGAAGGAACGGGCGTCCCAGGGGCAGCGCAGGTGGAAGAAGTTGAACGCCTGGTGGAGCTCGTCGGGCCTGGTGTACAGGGGGAGCCGGGTGGCGCTGACCCCGGCCTCCGCCACCGCGATACGGGGCGGCTCGTAGGCGTCGAGGATCTCGCGCCAGGAGCGGTAGATCCCGTGCACCTCGTCGCGGTCCCAGAAGGGGTGGTCGTCGCCCTGGGGCGGGGAGTTGAGCGGTGCGGCGTCGTTGCCGCGGGTGTGCCGCAGCGGGGGCTCCAGGTCCTTGCGCAGCCCGTGGGCGACGTCGACCCGGAAGCCGTCCGCACCGAGGTCGAGCCAGAACCGCAGGGTGCGCTCGAAGTCGGCCGCGACCTCGGGGTTCTCCCAGTTCAGGTCGGGCTGCTCGGCGGCGAAGATGTGCATGTACCACTGGCCGTCCGCCGTACGCGTCCAGGCTCCGCCGCCGAACTTGGACTGCCAGTCGGCGGGAGGTTCGCTGCCGTCGGGGCCTTCGCCGTCCCGGAAGTGGAAGCGGTCGCGGGCAGGAGAGCCGGGTGCGGCGGCGAGCGCCTCGGCGAACCAGGGGTGCTGGTCAGAGCAGTGGTTGGGAACGATGTCGACGATGACCTTCAGCCCGTGCCCGTGGGCGCGGTCCAGCAGTTCGCGGAAGTCGTCGAGCGTGCCGTGGCGCGGGTCGACGTCGCGGTAGTCCGAGACGTCGTAACCGCCGTCGGCCCAGGGCGAGGGGTAGAAGGGCGTCAGCCACAGCGCGTCGACGCCGAGTGCCGCGAGATGGTCCAGGCGCCCGCTGACGCCGCGGAGGTCCCCCATGCCGTCGCCGTCGGAGTCGGCGAAGCTCGGCACGTACACCTGGTAGACGGCGGCTTCACGCCACCAGTCCCCGGTCTCCTTCACGTCGCCCGGGCTGGACGGGTTCACCTGCACTGCGGCCTCCTCCTGCGTCGCACTCCGTTCCGGGCCGCCGGCCCGGAGCGTCCGGCCGGAGCGCTCGCCCGCCGTCGCCGTGCGCGGCCGGGCCGGTTACTAAAACGCTTGCGCAATCCTGTCCAGCATCTCCGCCGAGGTCAAGGTGAGAGTGGTCTTCCACATACTGAATCGGTTGCGTCACCGGCTGTTAATCTGCCGCGGTGAGCTCCGAGCAGCAGCACCCGGCGACGACGATGGCGGACGTCGCGCACGCCGTGGGCGTCTCCAGCGGCACCGTCTCCCGCGCGCTGCGCGGCCTGCCCGGCGTCTCCGACGCCCTGCGGCGGCGCATCCTGCGCGCGGCGGAGAACCTCGACTACGTCGTCTCGCCCGCCGCCTCGGGGCTCGTCACGGGACGTACCGGCTCGGTGGCCGTCCTCGTCCCGTTCATCGCCCGCTGGTTCCACGCGCAGGCGCTGGCCGCCGTGCACGAGGTGCTGCGGGGCGCCGGGTTCGAGATCGTCCTGTACCACGTCGAAGGCACCGCGGAACGCCGCGAGTTCTTCGAGACGCTCCCGGTGCGGCGCCGGGCCGACGGGCTGGTCGTGATCGCCCTCTCCCTCACCGAGCGGGAGGCGCGGCGGCTCGACGGGCTGGGCATGCCCGTCGTGGGTGCCGGTACCCGCCTGCCCGGCGGCCTTCCCGAGGCCGGCATCGACGACGCCGAGGGCGCCGCCAAAGCGGTGCACCATCTGGCGAACCTCGGGCACGAGCGGATCGGCATGATCCGCACCACCGACGACGAGGGCGTCCACCAGGGCGTCTCCAGGCGCCGCCTCGCCGGCTTCCGTTCGGCCATGGGCGAACGCGGACTCGAGGTGGCCGCCGGCGCCGTGGTCTCCGCACCCTGGGGCGCGGACGGCGGCGCCAGGGCCATGGGCGAACTGCTGTCGCTGCGCGAGCCACCGACCGCCGTCTTCGCCGAGGCGGACGACGTGGCGGTCGGGGCGCTGCGCACACTGCGGCGGTCCGGTGTGGACGTACCGGCGGGCATGTCGGTGGTCGGCTTCGACGACAGTCCCGTCGCGGAGCTGCTGGACCTGACCACGGTCGGCCAGTCCGTCCGTGAACAGGGCCTGGTCGCGGGCCGGTTGCTGCTCGACGCCGTACAGCGGGGCCGCCACGGCGGCTCGCGCGTCCGGTTGGAGACGCGGCTGGTCACCCGGGGGACGACGAGCAGGCCGGGCGGCGGATCGCGCGCCGGATGAGCGGCACCGGAGGGTGCGGCGGCCTCGCTTCCGCGTGACGCGGTGGGCACGGAGCGGCGCACGGCACGTGCTCCACCGGCTCTGGTCAGGCAGTTGGGGCGGCCAAGGCTGCGGCAGTGGCCTGCACACGCCGTAGGCTGGTTGCCGCACGGAACTGGATCTGCTGCCGGGCATGGAGCGCGTGCTCCGTCCCGGCCGGAAGGAGGCGCTGGGTGATCGAGCTCGAGGGAGTTCCCGAGCTGGTCGACCCGGTCATGGTGGCCGCGTTCGAAGGCTGGAACGACGCCGGCGACGCCGCCTCCACCGCGGTCGGGCACCTGGAGAAGGAGTGGAAGGGCGAGGTCTTCGCCGCTCTCGACGCCGAGGACTACTACGACTTCCAGGTCAACAGGCCCCATGTGTGGCTCGACGGCGGCGTACGCAAGGTCACGTGGCCGACGACGCGGCTCTCGGTGGTCCGGGTCGACAACGCCGGCGGCAAGGGCGGCCCCCGCGACCTGGTGCTGGTACGCGGCATCGAGCCGAGCATGCGCTGGCGTTCCTTCTGCAACGAGATCCTGGGTTTCGCGCACGAGTTGGGCGTCGAGATGGTCGTCGTGCTGGGGGCGCTGCTCGGCGACACCCCGCACAGCCGTCCGGTGCCCGTGACCGGCATGACGTCCGATCCGGACCTGGCGCGGACGATGAACCTGGAGGAGTCCCGGTACGAGGGCCCGACCGGGATCGTCGGCATCCTCCAGGAGGCGTGCACCCACGCCGGGGTTCCGGCGGTGAGCCTGTGGGCGTCCGTCCCGCACTACGTCTCGCAGCCTCCCAACCCGAAGGCCACACTGGCGCTGCTCAACCGGCTGGAGGACCTGCTGGAGCTGAGCGTGCCGCTCGGCGACCTGCCGGAGGACGCCCGCGCCTGGCAGCTGGGCGTGGACCAGCTGGCAGCGGAGGACAGCGAGGTCGCGGAGTACGTGCAGTCGCTGGAGGAGGCCCGGGACACCGCCGAACTGCCCGAGGCGTCCGGGGAAGCCATCGCCAAGGAGTTCGAGCGCTATCTGCGGCGCCGCGACGACGGGCCCGCCGGAGGCGGCACGGGCGACAGCGCCCGTGAGTCCGGGTCGAGTTCGTTCCGCCGCGGCACGGGTGGCACGTCGCGGCGGCGGCAGCCCTCGACGACGGAGGACAGGCCCCCCTCCGGCACCGAGGACGGCGGCGAACAGGCAGACGACGGCGGCACGGACGGCAAGACCCACGAGACCCCGCAGGACGGCGGGGACGCGGGGCAGACGGACGCCCCGGAGAGCGACGAGGGAGCCACGTCCGGGAAGCAGACCGGCAGCGGGGCGGGCGGCCGGAGCAGCGGCAAGGGCACCTCCGGCCGCAGCACCGGGGGCTCGCGGAGCACCGGCGGCGGTGCGGCCGCCAAGGGCAGGAAGAGCAGCGGGAGTTCGAAGAGCACCGGCACCGCCAAGGGCGCCAAGGGCGGCAGGACGGCGGGGAAGAAGTCCGGGGACGGGGCGGAGCCTCCCGAGGGCGAGGGCGAGGGCTCCGGCGGCGCGGCCGGCGAGAAGCCCAAGAAGCGGACCCCGAGGAAGCAGGCGCAGAAGAAGCCCGGGAAGCCCGCCGCCGAGAAGGAGACGCCCGAGAAGCGGGCGCAGAAGAAGCAGACCCCGCAGAAGAAGCAGACCCCGCGGAAGCAGTCGCCGCGGAAGCAGTCGCCGGGTGAGCCGGAGCCCTCCTCGCGGGACGAGTCCGGCGAGGACTCCGGCGAGAAGTGAGGCCCGCGGGCCCGGGCGTACGGCGTCGGACCGTCCTGGCACCGCGGCGGTCGGACCGCACAGGCGGAACGCCACCGGCCGAAGAGCCCCGACACCCCGAACCGAGCGGAAGGGCCGGACCCCGCCAGCGGCGCGGTCCGGCCCTTCTTCCGTCTTCGGCGCGAACTCCTCGGGGTCGCCCGGGAGTTGCCGCCACTTCGCTACAGCGCGACTCCCAGGAGCGCGTCGACCGCCCGCGAGACCAGACCCGGCGCGCCCGTGTCCGTGCCGCCCTCGGACTCCTGCGTCTCGGCCCACCGGTCGACGGCGGCCAGGGCGCCAGGCGTGTTCAGGTCGTCGGCCAGCGCTGCCCGTACCTGAGCCACCACGGTCTCGGCGGGCGGACCGTCGGGCCGTGAGACGGCGGCACGCCACCGTGCGAGCCGCGAGCGGGCCTCGTCCAGCACTTCCTCGGCGTACTCCCAGTCGTCCCGGTAGTGGCGCGAAAGCAGCACGAGACGGATCGCGGCAGGGTCGACGCCCTCGCGCCGCAGCTGCGAGACGAAGACGAGGTTGCCCTTCGACTTGGACATCTTCTCGCCGTTCAGGGCGACCATGCCGGCGTGCACGTACGTCTGCGCGAAGGGGTGCTCGCCGGTGAGCGCCTGGGCGTGCGAGGCGCCCATCTCGTGGTGCGGGAAGGCCAGGTCGGAGCCTCCGCCCTGCACCTCGAAGCCCATCCCGAGGTGTTCCAGTGCGATGGCCACGCACTCGATGTGCCAGCCGGGGCGCCCGGGGCCCAGGGAGGCGCCGTCCCACCGGGGTTCGCCGTCCCGCGCGCCGCGCCACAGCATGGGGTCCAGCGGGCTCTTCTTTCCGGGACGCTCGGGATCGCCGCCCCGCTCGGCGGAGAGCAGCCGCATCGTCTCGGCGTCGAGTCGCGACACCTCGCCGAAGTGGGCGTCCGCGTCGACGGAGAAGTAGACGTCGCCCTGCAGTTCGTACGCCGCGCCGAGCTCCAGCAGCCGCTCGACCATCGGCACGATGTGAGGAATCGATTCGACAGCCCCGACGAAGTGCCTCGGGGGCAGCATCCGCAGCGCCGTCATGTCCTCGCGGAACAGCGCGGTCTCACGCTCCGCCAGCGCCGTCCAGTCCTCACCGGTGAGTTGGGCCCTCTCCAGCAGCGGGTCGTCGATGTCGGTGACGTTCTGGATGTAGTGCACCTGCCGCTTCGTGTCGAGCCACACGCGCTGTACGAGGTCGAAGGCGTTGTACGTCGCCGCGTGCCCCAGGTGGGTGGCGTCGTAGGGCGTGATGCCGCAGACGTAGAGGCGGGCGACGGGACCTGGGGCGAGGGTCACCCGCCCGTCGGTCGCGGTGTCGTGGATCTCCAGATCGCGGCCCTGACCAGGCAGGGCGGGGACTTCGGGGGCGGGCCAGGCATGCATTCCACGAGCCTAACCCGGACAGCCGTTCGGCATCTCGGGCGAACGGGGCGAGAGATGGGCAAGTTGTGTGAATGACCGGATACGCGGCCTTGACGGCGACTCGGCAGCGGTTGCGTGGTGTCGGGACATGCGCCGGTGCCGCGCTGCCGCAGCCGCGGGAGCAGCCGCCGAAGGCTCCGCATGGGACCGCTCTACAGGGGCGGCCAGGGAATGGCGGGCCAGTCGCCGCCGGGCATCGGGTGCCGTCCGGACGTGCGCAGTGCGTCGACGCGCTTGCGCAGGGCGTCGATCTCCTCGGGAGTGATCAGTTCGGAGAGCCGGACCGCGAGCGGAGTGCCCTCGGCCAGCCTCGCGGCCAGTTCGCGCAGTGCCGCGCAGGCCTCCGCGGTGAGTTCCTCACCGGCCCACCCCCACAGGAGGGTCCGCAGCTTGCCGTCCACGTGGAAGGTGACTCCGTGGTCGATGGCGTAGAGCCGTCCGCCGGGGGCCGGCAGGAGGTGGCCCCCTTTCCGGTCCGCGTTGTTGATCACGGCGTCGACGACGGCGAGGCGCCGAAGCCGGGTGTCGTCGGCGTGTACGAGCAGGGCGGGGCGCACTCCGCCGGTGTCCACATGCCCGACGGTCTTCCAGCCCGCGCCCGGCTCGTCGCCCTCGACCACGGCGAGCAGGTCTCCGAGCGCCTCGCCCGGGGGCGGGCCGGCGGCCTCGTCCGCGCCTTCGACGCGCCCGTCGCCGTCCTGCGCAGCCTCGTACGCGGACTCTCCCGGACCCGTGCCACCGGCTTCGCCGGCGCTGCCGCCGCCCTGGGCGCCCGCGTGACCCTCGCCGCCCGCTTCAACGCCGTCGTCGTCCTCCGCGCCGGGCAGCGGCCCCACCCACGCCTGGCACATCCCGGGGCCGTAGGGGCCCTCACGCAGGACCGTGGCGGGGATCAGGTCCCAGCCCAGCGCGCGCGAGATCTCGTACGCCGCCACCTCGCGCTGCGCGAGCGTGCCGTCGGGGAAGTCCCACAGCGGACGCTCGCCCGCCACCGGCTTGTAGACGCACGGCATGCCGCGGCCCTCGTGTTCGACCCGCCCGAAGAGCACCGCGTTCGACGCCTCCCGGATCTGCCCCAGCACCGTCAGCGAGCCGCGCTCCAGGTGGAGACGCGTCTCCTCGTCCGCCGGGGAACCGGACGGCGGGCCCGGCCGCGGCGGCGAAGCTGACTCGGCCTGCTTGCTCATTCGCCCCGCCGGTAACCGTTCTGCCGCGGGCACACGTGCCCTTCCGGGTCGAGCGGCAGGCTGCACAGCGGGCAGGGCGGACGTCCGGCGTTGACGACCTCCATGGCCCGCTTGGCGAACGCGCGGGCCATGGCCCCGTCGAGCCGCACCCGCAGCATCGGGGGGCCGTTCTCGTCGTCCTGGAGCAGCCGCTCCTCGGCGTCCGCGAGATCCTCGTCGGAGTCCGCCTCCAGCTCGACGATGGCCTGTGCCTCGACCACCATGCGCTCGCCGTCGCCGTCCCAGGCGAGTGCCATCGTCCCGACGCGGAACTCCTCCTCTACGGGCGTCTCCAGCGGCTCCTTGTCGTCGATCTCCGAGGGGGCGACAGCGGGGACGGGCGCGTTGCCGCCGGAGCGCCGGACCACCTCGTCGAGCAGTTCGTCGATCCGCTCGGCCAGCGCCTCGACCTGAGCCTTCTCCAGCGCGACGCTCGTCGTACGGCCCGAAGCGGAGGCCTGGAGGTAGAAGGTGCGCCGTCCTGGCAGCCCGACCGTACCGGCGATGAATCGGTCCGGAGGGTCGTAGAGGAACACCTGACGGGACACGTCCTGCTCCGTTGTCGTCGACGTCTACTCGGTCAATGGGCACCCTACTGCGATTGCCGATCTTCGCGCTTAAGCGCCGCCTCCCACAGTGGCGTTGCTCCCCTGCTCGCGGCTTCTGTCTTCCCCGCCGGGCTTGCGCGAAGCGTCTTCCGCCCCGTCCGCCGCGCCTTCTCCCGCAGCGGCCGGCTCCGCCTCCTCGGCGGGACGCTCCGGCGGTACGAGCGAGTCGAGTTCCCCGGTCTCCCCCAGCCGCAGCAGGAACGGCCGCAGCGCCGTGTAACGGATGACGGTCAGCGAGCACGGGCCGACGGAGATGCGCTGGAAGAGGTCCAGATGCATGCCGAGGGCGTCGGCCACGACGGACTTGATGATGTCCCCGTGCGAGCACATCGCGTACAGCGCTCCGGCCCCGTGCTCCTCCTCGATACGGCCGTTCCACTCGCGTACCGCCTCGACCGCCCGGGCCTGCATGTCCCGCATCGACTCCCCGCCGGGGAACGCCGCGGCGGAGGGATGCTGCTGGACCGTGGTCATCAGCGGCTCTTCGAGGAGTTCGGCCAGCTTGCGCCCGCTCCAGTCCCCGTAGTCGCACTCGGAGATCCGCTCGTCGGTGTGCACCGGCAGGCCGGGGCGTGCGCGGGTGAGCGGCGCCAGCGTCTCCTGGCAGCGCTGCATGGGACTGCTGACGACGGCGGCGAGCGGCAGGGCACCGAGCCGGTCGGGGAGCGATTCGGCCTGCGTCTGCCCGTACTCGTCGAGGGCCACCCCCGGAGTGCGGCCCGCGAGGAGTCCGGAGGTGTTGGCGGTGGAGCGGCCGTGCCGTACGAGGATCAGCGTGGGCATGCCTGCCAGCGTAAGCGAGCGGCTCGCGCCGCCGTCCCCCACCGCCGGCCGGGGGCGGCCGCGGTGGTTGGAGCTGCGGCGACGGGGCACAATGACCTGTCGTGATCGTGGACTGCGCCATCTACAGGGACGGACAGCGCATGGAGCGCCCGTCCGACTACTCCGACGCCCTGGCGGAGGCGAGGGAGGCGGGGAACGCCTTCCTGTGGATAGGCCTGCACGAGCCCACCGAAGCCGAATTCGGCCGCGTCGCCGAGGAGTTCGGGCTCCATCCGCTCGCCGTCGAGGACGCCCTCCACGCGCATCAGCGGCCCAAGCTGGAGGTCTACTCCGACTCCCTCTTCCTCGTCCTGAAGCCCGTCTCCTACGACCAGTCCACCGCGACGGTCTCCGCGGGCGAGGTCATGCTCTTCATCGGCGACTCCTTCGTCGTCACCGTGCGGCACGGCGAGACCAATCCGCTCGGTGAGGTACGGGAGCGGCTGGAGCAGGACCCGAAGGTGCTCCGGCACGGTCCGACCGCGGTGATGTACGTCGTCAGCGACGCCGTCGTGGACCAGTACATGGAAGTGGCGGCCGACCTCCAGGTGAGCCTGGAGGGTCTGGAGGAGGACGTCTTCGCCCCCGACGGCCAGTCCGCACGGGACACGGCGGGCCGCATCTACGGCTTCAAGCGGCAGGTACTGGGCTTCCGGCGTGCGACGGGGCCGCTCGCCGAGCCCCTGGAGCGGCTGACGCGCTCAGGAGTGCCCTTCGTGCCCGAGGAGTCCCGCCCCTTCTTCCGCGACGTCAGCGACCACCTCTCCCGCGTGCACGACCAGGTCGACGGCCTCGACCGGCTGCTGTCGGACATGCTGTCGGCGAACCTCGCGCAGATGAGCGTCCGGCAGAACGACAACATGCGCAAGATCTCCGCGTGGGCGGCCATGTTCGCCATTCCGACGGCCATCGCCGGGGTGTACGGCATGAACTTCGATCACATGCCGGAGCTGAACTGGGTGTGGGCGTATCCGGCCGTCATCGCACTGATCGCGACGGCGTGCCTGATGCTCTTCCGCTTCTTCAAGCACCGCGGCTGGCTGTGACCGGGCGCCCGGCGGCGCCGGGAACGGGAGGGCCGGTCACGGGGATGCTCCGGTGAGGGGGCGTCCGCGGCCGGGGCGTAACCGTTTCACCACGCGGGGCGTTGAGTTGCGTAACGGCCGTGGCGGGGAAGACCCCGAGCCCCCACCACGGCCGTAGGCATGTCCGGGCACGGGACCCGGGACGGCGCTTCAGGACGCCGTCCGGGCCGCCCTCTCAGGAGGCCACGCCGGCGCGCTCCAGCGCCTCGACACCCGCCCGCAGCCCGCTCAGCCGCTCCTCGAGACCGAAACCGGCCGGCGCGAGCGAGAGCGTCGTCACGCCCGCGTCCGCGTAGGCGCGCATGCGCTCGGCGATGCGCTCGACCGGGCCGACGAGGGTGGTGGAGTCGATGAGTTCGTGCGGCACGGCCGCCGCCGCCCCCTCCTTGTCGCCGGACAGGTACTTCTCCTGGATCTCGGCGGCCTCCTTCTCGTAACCCATGCGCTGCGCGAGGCGGTTGTAGAAGTTCTGCTTGCGGCTGCCCATTCCTCCGACGTACAGCGCGGTGTACGGACGGAACTGGTCGGCCAGTGCCCGCACGTCCTCGCCGACCGCCATGGGCACCGTCGGGCAGACGTCGAAGCCCGAGAGCCCCGGCCCCTTGCCCGCCTTCTCGCGGCCGGCGCGCAGGTGCTGCAGCGTCGTCTCCTCCGCGTGCTCCGGGGAGAAGAAGATCAGCAGCGCGCCGTCGGCTATCTCCCCGGTCTGCTCCAGGTTCTTCGGGCCGATCGCCGCGATGTAGAGCGGGATCTCCTCGCGTACGGGGTGGACGGTGAGCTTGATGGGCTTGCCCGGCCCGCCGGGCAGCGGCAGCGTCCAGTGCTCGCCCTCGTGGCTGAGGCGCTCGCGCGACATGGCCTTGCGGATGATCTCCACGTACTCGCGGGTGCGCGAGAGCGGCTTGTCGAACTTCACGCCGTACCAGCCCTCGGAGACCTGCGGTCCGGAGACGCCGAGGCCGAGCCGGAAGCGCCCGCCCGAGAGGGAGTCGAGGGTGGCGGCGGTCATCGCCGTCATCGCGGGCGTGCGGGCGGGGATCTGGAAGATGCCGGAGCCGACGTCGATGTTCTCCGTCTGCGCGGCCACCCAGGAGAGGACCGTGGGGGCGTCCGACCCGTACGCCTCGGCGGCCCAGCACACGTCGTAGCCGAGGCGGTCGGCCTCCTTGGCGACGGCGAGATTGTCCGCGTCCATCCCCGCGCCCCAGTAGCCGAGGTTGATACCGAGCCGCATATGGTCCCCTTACTGATCAGTAACGTCTCTGTCCGAGGGACTGTAGCGTGCGCCCGCAAGTAACCTCAACGCCCATGGAGGCAAGGCATCTGGGCCGCACCGGCCTGCGCGTATCCCGACTCGGCCTCGGCACCCTCACCTGGGCCCGGGACACCGGGGAGCGGGACGCCGCGGATCAGCTCAAGACGTTCTGGGAGGCGGGAGGCTCACTCGTCGACACGGCGGACGTCTACGCGGACGGCGGCGCCGAGTACCTCCTGGGCAGACTCGTGGAGGGCCTGGTGCCGCGCCGCGACCTCGTCATCGCCACCAAGGCGGGCAGCGTCCCCGATCCCGACCGACGGTTCGACTGCTCACGCGGCCACTTGCTCGCCGCTCTCGACGCCTCCCTGGAACGGCTGCGCACCGACTACGTCGACCTGTGGCAGGTGCACGCCTTCGACCCGGACACACCGCTCGAAGAGACGCTGCAGGCACTGGACATCGCGGTCAGCAGCGGGCGCGCACGCTACGTGGGCGTCTCGAACTTCAGCGGCTGGCAGCTCGCGAAGGCCGCCACCTGGCAGCTCGCCGCCCCCGGAACCCGCACGACGCTGGCCAGCACGCAGATGGAGTACTCCCTGCTCCAGCGCGGCGTCGAACGTGAACTCCTCCCCGCCGCCGCGGACTTGGGCCTGGGGCTGCTGCCCTCCTCCCCGCTGGGCCGCGGGGTGCTGACGGGCAAGTACCGCGGTGCCGACCCGCCGCCCGGGTCCCGCGGCGCCTCGGAGCAACTGGCGGCGTTCGTCGCCCCGTATCTCGACGAGACCGCCGACCGCATCGTCGACGCCGTCTCCACGGCTGCCGACGGCCTGGCGGTCTCCCCTCTGCAGGTCGCGCTCGCCTGGGTGCGGGACCGCCCCGGGGTCACGGCGCCGATCGTCGGCGCGCGTACGTCGCAGCAGCTCACGGAGGTCTTGTCAGTGGAAGGGCTTAGCCTTCCCGACGAGATCTGCCGAGCGCTCGACGACGTGTCGGCGCCGGTGCACCGCTACCCCGACCAGGACTGGAGCGAGCTGTGACGGACGCCAAGACAGGGGACGCCAAGACAGCCGAACTCCTCGCGGCCGTAAGGGCGGTGGAGAGCGGCGAGCGCTCCGCCGCGTCCTTCTTCGCCGAACCCGCGCCGCAGGCCGCGCCGGGGCCTCGCGCACCCCGCCCGGCACCGGGCCCCTCCCCCGCCGGAGGCCCCGGCGCGGCCGGGCGCGCGAGCGGTCCGGTGACCGTGCCGGAGGAGCTGCGTGCGGTGCTCGCGGAAGGCGGGGCGCCGGAGGAGCTGGCGGCACCCGCCGCCGAGGCTCTGGGCGAGTCGGCGGCGGAGCTCCTGCGCGCCGACCCGTGGCAGCTGCTGGCGACACCGGGCGTCCGTCCGGAGCAGGCGGACGGATTCGCCCGCACACTGCTGGGCGGCGAGTGCGGCCCGGGGGACGAGCGCCGTGCCCAGGCGCTCGTCGTGTGGCTGCTGGAGCGTGCCGCACTCGCGGGGCACACGGCGCTGGAGCCGGCGGCACTCGCCAAGGGCCTCTCTCAGCACGGGGTTCCCGAGCCGGACGAGGCGGTCCGCACCGCGGTCGACTCGGGCGCCGTCCTCGTCTTCGAGGACTCGCTCGACGCCATGCCCGGCGGCGGCCGCACCGCCCCCGCGGAGGCCGCCGGGGCGGACGGAGAGCCTGGGGACGAGGTCGCGGAGCGCCCCGTCGAACTGCTGCTCGGGCTCGACCGCTACGCCCTCGCGGAGGAGAGCCTCGCGGACGGTCTGGCCCGGGTGATCGGGGCCCACCAGCAGGCACCGGGCGACGCGGGCGGCGGCGAGCCCGCCGGTGACGGACCTCGCGGTGACGGGCCCTCCGGGGTCCGGCCCGGCAGTCCGGAGGCTTGGGAGGTCGCCGCGGCCTCCGCTCCCTCCCCCTCTGCCGCCGAACTGATCCGCGCGGTCGCCGGGCACGGGCTGACGGTGCACACCGGCGGCGACGCCGCGCGTGCCGAGCCCGCCGCGCTCCTGGCCACCGCCGTGCGCGCGGGGCTGCGGGCGTACGCGGCGGCGCACAGCCACGACGGGCGGGCCCGTCTGGCACGGCTCGTGGCCACTTGCGAGGGCCCGGACGGCGGAGACGGCGGCCCGGACGGAGAGGTCTCCGGCGCGGGGGACGCGGAGTCCTGCGTCGTCACCGTCGCCGGACTCCTCGAAGGCCGCGAGGGCCCCGCGAGGGACGAGGACGGAGCATGGTCACTCGATCTGCTGATCGTCTGCGACGCTCCCCAACTGGACGCCGAGACGGCGGCCGCGCTCGTGGAGTCCCTGCCCGACGGGGCGCGCCTCGTGCTCAGCGGCGATCCGCATGTACTCGGTTCCGCGGGCCCGGGCCAGGTCTTCGCGGACGTGCTGTCCTCCGGCGCGTGCCCCCGCGTGGCCTCCCGCACGCCGGATCCAGGCCCCGTCGGCGAGCTCGTCTCGGGCATCGGGATCGGAGAGCTGACCCAGGTCGAGGCCCCGGGGAAGGAGGTCGTGATCGTCCCGGTGCGGGACGCCCCCGAGGCAGTCCACCGCACTGTCCAGCTCGTCGCCGACTCGGTTCCCCGCGCTCTTGGCGTCCCCGCGGGCGACACGCAGGTCATCACTCCCGGGCACGGCGGCGCGGCCGGCACCAGGGCGCTGAACGCCGCCCTGAAGGAACGGCTGCATCCGGGCCCGGGGCGTTTCGGCGGCTTCGACCCGGGTGACCGGGTGGTCCACACCCCCGCTCCCGGTCGGACGGCGCCCGCGACCGTCGTCTCCGGCGACGACGAGGGGCTGCGCCTGGAGTACACGGGCACCGGTGAGAGCGTCCTCGTGGCGCGCGAGCGGGTTGCGGGCACCGTCCGCCACGGCTGGGCGGTCACGGCCCACCAGGCGGTCGGGATGCGCTGGCCCGCGGCGGTGGTGGTGCTGCCGGGTGACGCCACGGGAGCGCTCACGCGCGAGTGGGTCTACACGGCCTTCGGCCGGGGTGAACGGCACCTCTCCGTGGTCCACGGCGCCGAGGACGCTCTGCCGCGGGCGGTCGCCTCGGTCACGGCCCCCGACCGGACGACACGGCTGCGGAAGCTGCTCAAGCAGTCCGCACAGCAGGCGGCTGCCGCAGCGGCGTCCTCGGAGACGCCGGTGCGGGAGAGCGACGGGGGCGCAGGGCCGGGCGCCTGAAGGGCCCCAAGGCCCGCACACCAGCGGCTCCCTGCCGCGGGAGCCGGCCCGCCATCCGGCCGGCTCCCGCGGCCCCGGTCGCTGATACGAAGGGCCGCTCCGGGGCCGTCGGACGTCGCTTCCCGCCGCGTGTCAGTCCTCGTCGAACGCCTCGAAGTCCGTCTCGTCGAAGACGGAGCTGACGTCGAAGCGGCAGATGACACGCTCGGGGTCCGCCTGGTCGAACGGCGCGCTGAGCCACTCCCCCGGCTCGCTCGGTTCGTCGGCCGCCGAGACCCACAGCGTCGAGTCGCCCTCGTCCAGGCCGAACTCCTTGTGCCGCGTGGCGATCTCGTCCGCCTCGTACTCCCCGAAGAGCACACCGAGCGCCGCGTGGACGCTGCTGCCCGCGGAGGAACCCGCCGTCTCGTCGTCGGCCGAGTCGGGATCGAGATCGGTGACGCGCTGCGCCTGGGCGAGCAGCCGGTGCGGCTCCACGACGGTGTAGTCCCGGCGGATCAGCACCGTCAGGGCGCTGGGCACCTCGGGGCCGGTGTAGGCCGGCATCGAGTCTCCGCCCGGGATCTCGAACGGAGTGACTTCGTCGTACTTCTCGTACAGCAGCTCGTCGTAGGCCTCACCGGCAGCGGCGAGATCGTCGAAGGCCGCGTAGACGGCGGTGTCGAGGGCGCCTTCCTCACCGCCGTCCGTGGCACCTTCCGCGCGTCGCTCGACCGCCTCCAGATGCCGGTCGAGCGCGGCTTTCACTGCATCGGCGGCGGCACGTACGTCGGCAGCGGTGGGCTGCGCAGCATCAGACATAGTGCAGACGCTATCCGCATCCGTCCTCTGCCCGCACAATAGATGGGATGCCGGAATACGAATTTCGTGACGTGTACGTTCCTCGCGGGGTCTCCCGCAAGGCGGCGACCAGACTGCTGACCGAGCATGCCGAGTACGGGCACTGGGAGTTGGCCCGTACGCGGCTCTACCCCGACGGCAGCCGCAGGGTGCGGCTGCGCCGCCGGATCATCCGCCAGCTCCGCGCCACCTGGTGAGCGCAGGAGCGGACAAGAGAACAAGCAGCGGAGCGGGCACCACCCGTGGGGTGCCCGCTCCGCCTTGTCCGGACGTTCGGGATCAGCGCCGGGACGCGACCCGGGCCCGCCGGTAGAGGACGAATCCGCCGATCAGCAGACCCGCGCTCGCCGACGCGGCGATGCCGAGGTTGTCCGACCCCGTCTCCGCCAGCTCTCCGACCGGCTCCGACTGCGCACGGACGTCCGTCTCGGCGTCCGGCGTGATGCCGCCCTCGTCGCCGGGCTCGTCGGGCGTACCCGGCTCATCCGGCGTACCCGGCTCGTCGGGCGTACCCGGCTCGTCCGGGGTGCCCGGCTCATCCGGGTCCCCGGGGACGTCCGGGATCTCCGGCGGGTCCACGGGGACCTCACCCGAGCCGCCGCCGCAGTCCCCGGCACCGTTGCCGCTGCCGAGAGCGCTGACGGTGTTGCCGCAGACGTTGACCGGCACGCTGACCGGGGCCTGCACGTTGTTGCCGGAGGCGACGCCGGTACGGCTGCCGGAGGTGCTCACCTGCCCGGAGCCGCTGTCACCCGCGCCGGCGCAGCTGCCGGCCGCCGAGTTGAGGGCGCCGAGAACGGTGATCGTGTTGCCGCACACGTTCACGGGGACGTCGATGGGGGCCTGCACGTTGTTGCCGGAGCCGATCCCCGAGCCGGAGGCCACCTGGCCGCCGTCCGCGTAAGCCGTACCGCCCGAGAACGCGGCGAGCACTCCGCCCGCCGCGGCCACGGTGATCAGGCCTTTCCTTGTGACCTGTCGCATGTCTTTCTTCCCTGCCTTGCTTTCTGCCAGTGGGTGTTCGAGGACGCTCAACGGGGGCGGCTTCTCAGTACGCCGCCGGAAAAAGCCTTCATGCCGGAGGTGCTCACACACTCCGGCGCTGCGGCTTCGTTCTCCCGCGTCGAGGAATCGGTTCAGACGCAGGCCGACCGATTCATGTCTCCGAGCACCGAGATCGTGTTGCCACACAGTTCGATCGGGACGTCCACGGGGACCTGCACGTTGTTGCCGCTGGCCACACCGCCGCCCCCGCTCGCGACCTGGGCGCCGTCCGCTACGGCCACACCTGCTCCGGCGAGCATCAGGCCCCCGGCGGCAGCCGCGACTGCGGCGACCTTCTTGATCATGATTCCTCCTCGTTGGCATCGCGGTTCAAGCCGCGAACCGCATCACTTGTAACGAGGACGGAGTAACGCGGGTACGAGTGGACGCAGCCATTCACTCTTTCCGGTCACTTACGCACAGCCGCACGAATACTCCGCGGAAAGGCGGAACGGCACGCCCCACACGGGGCGTGCCGTTCAACTTCCTTATCGGCGGGCGTATTTCAGCACTGGTCCAGGAATCGGTCCAGCACGCGCACACCGAACTTCAGTCCGTCCACGGGCACCCGCTCGTCAACACCGTGGAACATTCCCGCGAAGTCGAGCTCCGGCGGCAGCTTCAGGGGAGCGAACCCGAAGCAGCGGATTCCGAGGTCGTCGAAGGACTTGGCGTCCGTGCCGCCGGAGAGCATGTACGGCACGGCACGCGCGGCGGGGTCCTCGGCCTTGAGGGACGTCTGCATCGCATCGACGAGGGCACCGTCGAAGCTCGTCTCCAGGGCCTTGTCCGCGTGCACGTCCTCACGCCGCACCCGTGGCCCGAGGACACGGTCGAGGTCGGCGAGGAACTCCTCCTCGTGCCCGGGCAGGAACCGTCCGTCGACGTGCGCGGTGGCCTGGCCGGGGATCACGTTGACCTTGTAACCGGCGCCGAGCTGCGTGGGCGCCGCCGTGTTCTGCAGCGTCGCGCCGATGATCTTCGCGATTCCGCCGAGCTTCGCGAGAGTCTCCTCCATGTCCTCGGGGTCGAGCTCTGTCCCGAGCGCGTCGGAGAGTTCGTCGAGGAAGGACCGCACTGTCTTCGTCACGCGCACCGGGAACTTGTGGCGGCCCAGCCGGCCGACCGCCTCGCAGAGCTCGGTGATGGCGTTGTCGTTGTTCGTCATCGAACCGTGGCCCGCGGTGCCGTCCACGGTCAGACGCATCCAGTGCATGCCCTTCTGGGCGGTCTCCACCAAGTAGAGCCGCAGGTTCTCGTTCACGGTGAACGAGAAGCCCCCGACCTCGCCGATCGCCTCGGTCACGCCCTCGAAGAGGTCGCGGTGGTTGTCGACGAGGTGCCGGGCCCCGTGGATGCCGCCGGCCTCCTCGTCCGCGAGGAAGGCGAGCACCACGTCGCGAGGCGGACGGCGTCCGCTGCGCAGCCGGTCGCGCACGACCGCGAGCGTCATCGCGTCCATGTCCTTCATGTCGACGGCGCCGCGGCCCCAGACGCAGCCGTCGGCGATCTCGCCGGAGAAGGGGTGGTGCGTCCAGTCGTCCGCGTTGGCGGGCACGACATCGGTGTGGCCGTGGATCAGCAGGGCGGGGCGGGAGGAGTCCTCACCGGCGATACGCGCGACCGTCGAGGCGCGGCCCGGACTGGACTCGAAGATCTCCGGCTCCAGGCCCACCTCGGCAAGCTTCTCGGCCACGTACTCGGCGGCGGCACGCTCGCCCGGGCCCTCGTTTCCGCCGTAGTTGCTGGTGTCGATCCTGATGAGATCGCGGCAGAGGTCGACGACCTCGCTCTCCGCGTTCCCACCGCCACCGGTCGGGGAAGGGCTCGACTGGTTCACACTGCCTCCTCGTAGCACGGGTCCGCTTCCCATACTCCCGCTTCCCGGGCGGGGTCCCAAGGGGCACGAGAGCACCGTGATCGGCGGGCTCCGATCGGGTGTTAAAGTTGTGGTCGCCGCACGCCGAGCGGGCGGCGCACCTTGTCGGGGTGGCGGAATGGCAGACGCGCTAGCTTGAGGTGCTAGTGCCCTTTACAGGGCGTGGGGGTTCAAGTCCCCCTCCCGACACATCCATTACGCCCACGGTGCTGGCCGAGGTTCGGCCGGCACCGTTTGCGTTTCATGGTCGCAGGCGAAGCCCTGGAATCCCCCAGCCTCCCGGCGGCGCCCCGGGGGGTAGGGCACCGCCGGGAGGGAACACAGCCGCTCGGGAGAGGGAGGGCTCCGCGAGCGGCTTGACCCGGTCAGTCCAGAATCAGCTCAGGCGTATGCAGCTCCAGCCAGGTGTGCAGGTCGAGCACGCGCTCCAGCCCTGCTCTGACGGCGATCGACATACGTGCCGGGTCCTGAGACACCACGTCCTGCGCCCAGGCCCGGTCGACCAGCGCGAAAACCTGCGCGTCCGGTTCCCCTACGACCTCCTTGACCTGTCGCTGCAGGTTCGCCGCGTAGTTGGGGTTCTGCGGTGACGGGTAGGGGCTCTTCACGCGCTCCACCACCGACTGCGGCATCACATGGGCCGTGGCCTGCCGAAGCAGGCTCTTTTCGCGGCCGTCGAACGTCTTCATCGCCCAGGGGGTGTTGTAGACGTACTCGACGAGCTCGTGATTGCAGAAGGGCACCCGCACTTCGAGCCCGACCGCCATCGACAGGCGGTCCTTGCGGTCGAGGAGCGTACGCACGAAGCGCGTCAGATGCAGATGGCACATGGTGCGCATGAGCCGGTCCCGCTCGGACTCCCCGTCGAGGTACTCGACCTCAGCGAGCGCCGCCGCGTACTGGTCGGCGGTGTAGGTCTCCACATCGAGCAGCTTGCGCAGCCCCGGCTCGATGTGATCGGTCCGGGCCGCCAGGCTCATCGGGGGGATGACCGTCATCCACGGGAAAGTGCCGGCACGCAGGGCCGCTTCGCTGTGGAACCAGGGGTATCCGCCGAACACCTCGTCGGCCGACTCCCCGGACAGGGCTACCGTCGACTGTTCCCTGATCGCCTTGAAGAGCAGGTACAGCGAGTTGTCGAGGTCTCCGAACCCGTTCGGTATGTCGCGGGCGCCGACGGCCGCGCGGCGCACCGCGGGATCCGAGATGTCCGCGGGGTTGAGCACCACGTTCTGATGCGCGGACCGCACGTGCGCGGCGACGTCACGGACAAAAGGCGAGTCGGGGGTGTCGCGCATCTCGTCCGGGACGAAGTTCTCCTCCTGGCCGGCGAAATCCACGGAGAACGTGCGCACTTGCTCGCCCCGCAGACCGAGGCGCTCGGCCGCGAGACCGGTGATCGCACTGGAGTCGAGGCCGCCCGAGAGCAGAACGCCCTGCGGCACATCCGAGATCAACTGCCGGTCGACGATGCCCGTGAGCATCTCCCGGACCCTCGCCACGGTGTCGTCCTGGCTTTCGGCGTGCTCTGTCGCGCGCAGGCGCCAGTAGGTACGCTCCCGCAGCCCTTGCCGGTCCACGGTGATCAGCGTGCCGGGCACCATCTCGCGCATGCCCTTCCACAGCGCCCAGCCCGGGGTCTTGGTCTGCGCGAACAGCTCCCGCAGCCCGTCCGTGTCGACCGCCTTGGGCACCGACGGGTTCGCCAGGATCGCCTTCGGCTCGGAGCCGAAGAGCACACCGTCGCGCGTCGGGTAGTAGAAGAGCGGTTTGATGCCCATGCGGTCGCGCACGAGCAGCAGCTTCTCGTCGCGCTCGTCCCAGATCGCGAAGGCGTACATGCCGTCGAGGTGGTCGACGAGGCTCTCGCCCCACTCCAGATAGCAGCGGAGCACCACTTCGGTGTCGCTGTCCGTGCGGAAGACGTGTCCGCGCGCCTTGAGGCGCTCCCGCAGCTCCTGGAAGTTGTAGACCTCGCCGGAGTACACCAGAGCGACCTCGCCGGCCGGGGTGTTGGCGCTCATCGGCTGCGTCCCGCCGGGCAGATCGATGATGGAGAGGCGCCTGTGTCCGAGGCCGGCGTGCGTACGCACATACACACCGCGGTCGTCCGGTCCCCGGCAGGCCATCGTCCCGGTCATGGAGTCCAGCGCGTGACTGCAGCGCGTCAGATCGCTGTCGAAGGACACCCATCCTGCAATGCCGCACATCTCACGACCTCATTTCTTTTCCAGAGCCAGCAAAATACTCAATACCCATCGGCGGACTTCTCGCAGAACGGACTGCCGGATTCATCGGACTGAAGAATGCACGAAAGAGCAGAAACGCAGACGCATGGAACTGCACGAATCGAGTCAGGCTAGCAATCGATTCACGGGCACTACAATGTTTCTTTCACCTTCCCTCCCGTGAATTCTGCACGGGAGGGAAGGTTCAGCAGGCGGGACGCAGGCGCAGCTCCCGGTCGGCGGCGAGTGCGAGGAGGTCGGCGTCGTGGCTGATGAGGACGACCACCGCACCGCCCTCGGCGACCTCGCGCATGGTGCGCGTCATCGACCGCAGGTGGCGGCGGTCCACGCCAGAACTCGGCTCGTCGAAGATGACGACCCGGCGCCCACTCAGCCGGGCGGCGGCCACGACCAGGCGCTGCTGCTGCCCGCCGGAGAGCGCCAGGGGATGCCGGTCCCCGAGGCCGTCCAGCCCCAGGTCGTCGAGGACGGTGGCGGCGCGCTCGGCCTGTTCGGGGACGGCTCCCAGACGCAGTTCGGTCCTGACGCTGTCCGTGAACAACTGCCGCTGCACATCCTGCATGACGATCGCGGTCTCCCGCTGCCTGCGCGAGCGGTACACCGGGCGGCCGCCGAGGAGGACCCGGCCCGCATGGCGCTGCAGCCCGGCGAGGACGCGGGCCAGGGTCGTCTTGCCCACGCCGTTGGGACCGGTGACCGCGGTGATGGCGCCGCTGGGCAGATGTGCCTCCGCGATGTCGAGGACGGTGCGCCCGCGCATTACGCAGCGAATGCCGCGCAGAGCCACGCCGGAAGCGTCCGCTGAGGGTGTGACTGCTGCTGCGCCTGCCACCTTCCCGCCGGCGCCGCCCACCCCCTCTTCCGCCGGCCGGTCTTCTCCCGGTGCCACGCTCGGGCCGTGCGCGGAAATCGGCGGCGCCCCGGTTCTCTCGGGTGCGTTCAGGCTGCGCAGACCCTCCCGGCGCAGAATTTCGTCGGTCAGTCCCGGGAATTCGGCGCTGGTCCATTCCTTTTCCGCGCGGCCGCCGTGGAGGACCACGATGCGGTCGGCGACGGTGCGCAGATAGTGCAGGCGGTGTTCGGCGATGACGAGGGTCGCGCCCAGTTCCTTGAGATGTCGCAGGATCCCAGTGAGGTCCGCGATGCCCTGCGGCGACAAGTTGGCGGTGGGCTCGTCGAGCAGCACCAGCGGCGGCTCATGGGTGATGGCCGCGGCGCAGGCCACCCGCTGCTGCTGGCCACCCGACAACTCCCGCAGCCTGCCGGAGAGTTCAGCGAGGCCGAAGTCGGCGACGACCTCGCCGACCCGGTCGCGGATCCGCTGCGACGGCGTACCGAAGTTCTCCAGGGCGAAGGCCAGTTCGGTATCGACGGCGTCGGTGAAGAACTGGCGGCGCGGGTGCTGGAGAACCGTGCCGGTCACCCGTCCGACCTGTGCGAGCTCTGTGACGGGCTCCCCTACTACGCGGACCTCTCCGTCCAGCTTCCCGTCGTGGAAGTGCGGGATGAGGCCGTTCATCAGCCGCAGCGCCGAGCTCTTGCCGGAGCCGCTCGGGCCGCAGAGGACCACGGTCTCGCCGCGGCGGACATGCAGGTCGAGACCGTCGAGGGCGGTGGTTTCGCTGCCCTGGTAGCTCCAGCGGACGTCTTTCAGGAGGATCACCGCGCCGACCTCCAGAGCACCGTCGCCACCGCGAGCAGTATCACCACCGACAGGGCCACTGCGTCGGCGACGCCGAACCGCGGCGGATGCATCGACGTCGGCCGCGTCTGCGAGCCGAGACCGCGCAGCAGCGCCGAGGCCGAGAGGTCCTCAGCCGCCCGCAGGCTCGACGCCATCAGCGGCACCGTGAAGTACTCGATGCTCCGCACGGGATGCCGCAGCATCGCGACCACGCCACCGAGTCCGCGCAGCCGCATGGCGTCGCGCACGGCCTGCGCTTCGGCGACGATCGTGGGCACGAAACGCAGCATCACCGCGCCCGACACCGTGAACACCGAGGGGATCCGCGCCGCCCGAAGCGCCGCGGTGAGCCTGGGCGGCGAGATGGTGTTGACCAGGTGCGCGGCGATGCCCCCGACTGCGACGAGGCGCAGTGTGAACCCGGCCATGACCGCGAACAGGCCGACCACCGGCGACCGGACGGCCAGCGGCAGCAGGTAGGTCACGGCGGCGGCCAAGCCAGCGGCCAGCGGCAGTCCGAGGGCGCGTCGGTACGCTCCCTCGGACAGCGCGAGCAGCAGGCCGACCGTCAGCGCCGCGGGAACGAACCACACGCCGCCGGGCGCCATGATGGTGATGCTCGCGGCCAGCAGGATCGTCACCGCGGTGCGCGGGTCGAGCGTCCGCCGCGCGAGGGGCCCCGGCGGGACGGAGGCCCTCGCCGGCAGCACGGACGTGCCCGGCCGCGGATCGACGCTCGTCACACCAGGCCGGCCTTCCGGAAGTGCTTGTCGAGGAGCCGCAGCCCGAGCGCACCGCCGAGCAGGCCGAACACCAGCGTGGAAAGGTCGAATCCGATCAGCACGGCCGGGGAGAGCAGCGAGTCCAGCTGGGAGACGTACTCCGGTCCCATCTCTTTCATGTACGGGCTGGACAGGAAGTCCGCACGTGCGTAGAGCATCGGCAGCATCAGCCCGGCGAACCATGTGCTGAACACGGCATAGGCGACGACGCTCAGCTTCCGCGACCGGTACTGGCCGACGTACAGCACGGCCTCGGCGGCCAGCGCCGCCACGACCCCTACGAGAAGGGTGACGGGAGGGCTGCCGATGAGGAGCATGAACCCGGTGACGATGACGGCGAACACGGTGACCATGCCGCCGTGCCGGACCTTGCAGAGAAACAGCATGAACGGCACGCCCGCCGCGACGATGCTGATCGCGCTGGACACCAGCGTCATCACCGGATTGATGAATTCGAGCAGGTTGAACACGCCCACCGTCACGATGTAGAGGGCGGCGAAGATTCCGATGTTGATGACGTCCTTCGGACTCATCCGCACATCGATGCGGTGTTCCATGGTCTCGGCGGTCACGATTCACTACCCTCGTGTCGACTTGTCGGTTGTATGGACTGCCTGTTCAAGGAGCAGACGGCCACGGCACCGGCGACGCGTCCGAGGCGGTGCGCGCCTGCGCCGTGAGGAGTTCGACGACCGGGGCGCGCTGCTCCTCCAGGTAGAAGTGGCCGCCCTCGAAGACGCGCTGCCGGCAGACGCCGTCGGTGACTTCGCGCCACCCCTCGGCCTCCCAGGAGCGGACCTCGGGATCCCGGTCGCCGTACAGGACCGTGACCGGCGTGCGCAGGCGCTCGCCGGGGGACGGCCGGTAGGTCTCGCTCAGCCGGTAGTCGCCCCTGATGATGGGCAGGAACGCCTGGACGAGCGTGGGGTTGTCGAGGAGGTCGCGGTGCGTCGCCTCGGTGCGGCGCAGTTCCTCGACCAGCTCGTCGTCGCTGCTGAGGTGGACACGGCCGGGACGAGTCAGCTGCGGGGCGGGGTGCCCCGAGACGACCAGCCCTGCAGGGGACTCACCTGCCGCCGTGAGCCGGCGGGCCACCTCGTAGGCGACGAGAGCACCCATGCTGTGCCCGAACAGAACGGTGGGAACCGGCTGCGGGCGGGTCGGCAGGTCAGCCGCCAACTCGGCGGCCATGCCCTGGATGTCCTTCGGAACTGGTTCTCCGTAGCGCTCCTCCCGGCCCGGGTACTGGACCGTGAGGAACTCGACGTCCCAGGGTGCGGCGCCGGCCCACGGCCTGTAGTAGCTGGCGCTGCCGCCACCGTGGGGGAAGAGCAGAACCCGGGCTCGGGCGTACGGCCGTGGGGCAAGGGGGCGCACGGCCCCGCCGCGGGGGCCGTGCGGCGCGGGATCGGCAGACATCTCAGTTCATTCCCCCGCCACCGGTGCCATGGAGATGTTCCAGAAGTCGGCGTAGCGGCCCTCTTGCCGCAGCAGTTCGTCGTGGCTGCCTTCCTCTGCGATCCGGCCGCCGTCGAGGAAGACGACGCGGTCGGCCCGTCGTACGGTCCGCATGCGGTGCGCCACCATCACCACGGTCCGGCCCGCCATCAGACGCTCGATGCCCTCCTGGACGGCGGCTTCGTTCACCGGGTCCAGCGCGGAGGTCACCTCGTCGAGGAGCACGATCGGCGCGTCCTTGAGGAGGGCGCGCGCGATCGATACGCGCTGGCGCTCACCGCCCGACAGGAGTGCGCCGCCCTCTCCCACGTTGGTCTCCCAGCCGCCGGGCAGCCGCTCGATCACCTCGTCGAGGCGCGCTACGGCGGCCGCCTCCCGCACCTCGGCGTCGGAGGCGTCAGGGCGGCCCAGGCGCACGTTCTCCTCGATCGTGCCGTCGAAGAGGTAGACGTTCTGGAAGACGATGGCGATCTGCGCCATCAGCACTTCCGGGTCGATGGCGCGCACGTCCACGCCGCCCACGCGCACCGCCCCCGCCTCCACGTCGTAGAACCGCGCGAGCAGTTGCAGCAGGGTGCTCTTGCCCGCACCCGACGGTCCGACGACGGCGAGACGCTGGCCTTCGGGCACCGCGAGGGACACGCCGTCGAGCACCGTCCGGTCGCCGTGCCGGAAGGTGGCGGCGTCGAACTCCAGGTCGTGGGCGGTCGGTTGAACCGGGTCCGGGGCCACGGGCAGCGGCTCGGTGCGCAGCACCGTGTCGAGCTTCGACAGGACGGAGCGCGCGCCGCGGAGTTTGCCGCCGATGTCGGTCAGCGACAGCAGCGGATCGGCGCAGCGCGCGGCGAGCACCAGGATCGTCAGGGTCTCCGCCACACCGATGTCGTTGCCGAGTGCCAGGTAGGCGCCCAGGGCCAGCAGGCCGGTGAACATCGCCTGCACCGTGAGGCCCAGACCCACCGCACCGGGCAGCGCCGACAGCGTGGAACGGCGGGAGGCCAGCTGGACTTCCTGCAACGAGTCGTCGAGCATCCCGAAGCGTTCCTCGGTCCGGCCGCCGGCCCGGAGAACGGGCTGGGCCTGGAGGTACTCGATGACCCGCGCGGCAGCCTCCTCGTCGCGCCGGTCACGCTCCTCGTCGTTCGCGGCCGTCGTCCGTCCCGTCCAGATCTGGATCATCGCGACGACCGGCACGGCGACCAGCGCGGCAAGGCCCATCTGCCAGTTGAAGGCGAGCATCACCGCGACGATGGTCAGCGGTGTGACGCTGGCTGAGATGAAGGGCGCGAGCAGATGCGCGATCACGGCCATCGCCTGGAGCACGCCACGGCTGGCCATGACGGACACCTCGCCCAGGCGTCCCGAGTTGTACCAGCCGAGGGGCAGCCGGGCCAGGTGGTCGCCCAGGCGGTGGTACATGCCGCGCAACAGCGCGCTGCCGACGTGGAATCCGGACAGGTCGCTGAGGTAGCGCAGCGCGGCGTACACCGCGATGGCACCGCCGAAGGCGATCACCCAGGGCCAGGCGTCCGCGGGGGTGTCCCCGAGCAGCTCCCGCAGCACGGGAACCACCAATGCGTAGGACAGGCCCTCGACCGCCGCGGTCAGGGTCATCAGAGTCACGGTACGGCGCAGGGGCGGGGCGTACTCGCTCCCCAGCACGCGCAGTAGCACTCGGATCATCGGGACTCGTCTCCTCGCAGGTCGCCGTCTTCGGCCACGGCCGAGCGGTGGGTTTGCCAGAACGCCGCGAACTTGCCGTTCGCCGCAAGGAGTTCGGACGGCCTGCCACGCTCCACGACCTGACCGCTCTCCAGCATGACGACGGTGTCGGCGTCGGCGATCGTCTCCAGACGGTGGGCGATGACCAGGACGGTCCGGTCACGCCCCAGAGTCGCCAGGGCCTGGCGCACGGCCTGCTCGGTCTGCGGGTCGGCGAACGCGGTCGCCTCGTCGAGCACCAGGACCGGTGCGTCGGCGAGCAGGGCACGCGCGATCGCGATCCGCTGGGCCTCGCCGCCGGAGAGACCGGCGTCCTCGCCGATCACCGAGTCGTATCCGCGGGGCAGTTCGAGGATGCGCTCGTGGATGTTGGCCAGCTTGGCCGCGCGTACCACGTCCTCGAGGTCGGCCTGCGGGACCGCGAGCGCGATGTTGTCCGCGACGCTCGCGCGCAGCAGCCGGACGTCCTGAAAGACGAAAGAGACGTTCCGGTACAGGTCCCGGCCGGCCAGCTCGCGCAGATCGACTCCGCCGAGGGTGACCGAGCCGTGGGTCGGGTCGAAGAACCGCGGCAACAGCTGGACCAGTGTGGACTTGCCGCTGCCCGACGGTCCGACGACGGCGGTGACCGTCCCTGGTTCGAGCACCAGGTCGATGCCGCGCAGCACCTCGTGGTCCTCGTCGTAGGCGAAGCGGACGTCGCGCAGCTCCACCCGGTGCCCCTCAGGTACGGCAGGGTGCGGCGACTGGGGCAGCGGATCCACTTCGAGGACTTCCCGGATCCGGCCGACCGCGCGGCCGGCGGCCTGCATCTCGTCGAAGCCGTGGCCGAGGGCCGCGACCGGGGCGGTCAGACCGAGGCCGAGAAGCAGGAAGGGCAGCAGGTCGGCCGGGGCCAGACTGCCGTCGGTGATCAGGGTGGTTCCGCCGATCAGCACGACGAGGAGCACGAAGGGGGGCGACAGGGCGAGCTGCATTCCCGCGGCGATCCTGGAGATTCCGTGCACCCACCGGTTGAAGATGGTGACGAAACCATCCGCGGCCGTGAGGAACTTGCGGTGGGCGCGCTGCGACCCGCCGAACGCCTTGACCACCGAGATGCCCTCCACGAACTCGACGACGGAGTTGGAGATCCGTCCCATGGCCGTGTCGAACTCCTCCTGCTCGCGCAGGCGCTTCGGCGTCATCATCAGGGGCACGAGCGCGACGGCGAGGAACACCGGGATCAGCGTGATCAGCGTGAGTCGCCAGTCGATCGTGAACAGGTAGATCAGCGAGGCCAGCGGCACCACGAACGCGGAGACGAGCTCACCGGGGGTGTGGGCGATGAACGGGTGTACAGCGCTGACGTCCTCGCCCACCACCTTCGCCAGCTCGCCGGTCCTGCGGCGGGAGAACCAGCCGATCGGTACACGTCCCAGCTGCGCGGCGAGTTGCCGACGGAACGTCAGTTGCACCTTGCCGTCGAGGACATGCCCGATGCCGGACGACGCGGCCGTGAACAGCAGCCGGACGAAGAGGCCGGCCGCGCCCGCGATCACGACGTTCCAGACGTGGCCGTGGTCGACCGGGCCGGGCGTCAGCATCGTGCGCGCCAGCTCGACGACCGCGAGGAGCGGGGCGAGGCCCGCGAGAGCGCCGACGACCTGCAGGATCACGACGGCCGCGAAACTCCACACATGCGAGCGCAGGATCTTCCCCATGCTCGGCTTCGCCGCGGGATCGGCCCCCGATAACGGCTTGGACCGCTCCCTCAGTTCAGCAGAGTCGATCGTGGTCATCGGTCTCCCATCCTTTTAGAAACGCGTTCCGATATCAATGTACCGCCCCGGGACCCGCGAGACCACCGGCAACAACGGCACGCCGGACGCCCTACAGATCAGCGGCTGACAGCGGCTCCCCGGGGTCAGGCCGAACCACCTCTGGATAACCCAGGGCCTGTGTCAGCTCCGTCCAAGCACGTGCCACGGCGAGAGGACGCTGACTGCCGTGCAGCGGGTCCGCGCCGCTGTCGACGCGCTCGCACAGCTCGTCCAGGGCAGCAAGCACCCCGCACCCCCACACCTCGTCCAAGGCGGCCAGCCAGGTCGGCGTCGCGGCGGCACCGACGTACTCGCCGGTGATCCCGAGACCGGCAGGCCACCGCTCCTGAGCGTCCGCTCCCGTCGGGAAGATCCTCCCCGTCGTCTCCGGCGGGGTGTTGAGCGTCGGGCTCCAGATCACCGGTCCGTGGGTATTGGCCAGCATCAGGTTGCCCGCGTCGGTGCCGACGGTGATGCGGTGCAGCAGCAGACTGCTGCTGTCGTCCCCCGCCTGCATCCGGTTCTCCACCCGCAGCGTCAGCGGTACACCCGCGACCTGCCCGTCCACGCTGACCAGCGGACGGCCGGCGCCGCCGGCAGGCGGCGACAGCGACCAGGGCCGCAGACCGTCGAAGATCTCGGCCAGGATGTCGAGCAGGTCGAAGGAGACCTGCACCGCGCACATCGCGTCGACGAACACCGGCCGGCGCTGCTCCACGAGGCGGCGCGCGGCCGTGATGAATCGCCGGACCGGCTCGAGGTGCGGATAGAAGGTGTTCACGCGGTACTGGACCCCGGCGCGGCGCGCCGCGCGCAGGCAGTCCGCCAACTCGTCGGCGTGCAGCGGGTGTTCCTGAAGCACGTGGATGCCTCGCGCGAGCAGGGCCCGCGCCAGCTCGGCGCCCTGCCCGCCACCGACCGCGGTCGACACCACGACGCAGGCCACGTCGATGTCGTCGGGGAGTTCCTCGGCCCCGGCGTACAACGGGACGCCGTACTCCTCGGCG
Source organism: Streptomyces sp. WMMB 714 (assembly GCF_900090125.1). Classification (NCBI taxonomy): domain Bacteria; kingdom Bacillati; phylum Actinomycetota; class Actinomycetes; order Kitasatosporales; family Streptomycetaceae; genus Streptomyces; species Streptomyces sp. WMMB 714. Next base: position 19,431 of record NZ_FMHJ01000009.1, on the reverse strand, counting down.
AGCGCCACCGACCGGTCGCTGCCCCGTGCCACGATGCCGGCGAGCCGGTAGCGCTCGGGCGCACGGGCGAGCGCCGACAGATAGATCTGCCCGAAGCGCGTACCGCACACGACGACGCGCTTCGGACCCGGCGTCACGCCGCTCACGGGCGGCCTCCCCGCGGCTGCGCGATCTCCTCCGCCAACCCCCTGACGTGGGGCGGCTGAAGACAGCTGACGTGATCGCCCGGAACGTCGAGCACCGTCACCTCGCCCAGGCACACCTCGTGCCAGAAGCGGACCGGGTCGTCCTGCGGCTGCGCAGCGTCCACCGGCCGCAGGAACGTGATGTCCCCCGCGTACGGCTGCGGCTCGTACTGCGCCACCGCCTCGGCCACCCGCGCCGAGGCGCCTTCGGCCACGAGGGCGTCGTGTGCCGGGCAGGGAGCGCGGTGGCCCGAGATCAACGTCACCTGACGTACCGTCACGTTCGCCTCGTCCAGGGCCCGGGCCAGCTCCAGGGCGATCGGGCCGCCGAGGCAGTAGCCGATGAGCTCCACCTCGCCGTGTCCGGCGTCCCGCACGTCGCGCGCGTAACGGGCGGCCAGGTCCTCGACGAGGTCCTGGCCCGCGAGACCGGGAGTGAGGTCGCCCTCGGGCAGGGAGATCCCGAACAGCGGGGCCGCTGCGGCGAGTTCGTCGATCAGTGCGCCGTACGCGGCCGGGGTTCCCGTCACGTCGTGCACGAACAGCCGCACAGGCCCCTGCCCCTGGCCGCCCAGCGGGGTCAACGCCGGCCGACGGACGGCCGCGTCCGCCTCCAGCTCGCCCGCCGACGCGGCGTCGGAGCGCAGCCACTCGGCGAGCGCCGCGACCGTCGGCGTGCTCAGCAGCGCACGCAGCAGTACATCGAAGGTGATGTGTGCGGCCGCCGGGATGCGCTCACGCACCTGCCCTACGAACCGCGCCGCGAGCAGCGAGTTGCCCCCCGCGTCGAAGAACCCCTGCTCACGTCCGGGCAGTCCGCCGCCGAGCACCTCGGCCCACAGCTCTGCGAGTTCGCGCTCCGCACCCGGCCGCGGCGGCTCGGTGCTCCGGGCCGGCCGGGTGTGGGGGGCGGGCGCCGACGCGAGCAGGCGCTTGCGGTCGACCTTTCCGTTGGGTGTCAGCGGCAGTGCCTCGATGAGCTGCACCCGTGCGGGAACCATGTGCGAGGGCAGGCGCTCGGCCACCCAGCTGATGAACTGCGCGGGGTCGGCGGAAGAGGACGGCTCGCTCGGGATCACGAAGGCGATCAGCGCGCGCTCGAACACGTTGTCGCCCTCCGCGAGGACCACGCAGGTGCCCACCGCGGGGTGTTCCCCGAGTACCGCCTCGATCTCGCCGAGTTCGATCCGGTGACCGCGGATCTTGATCTGCTGGTCCGCCCGTCCGATGAACTCGATCTCGCCGTCCGGCAGATAGCGGCCGAGGTCGCCGGTGCGATAGAGCCGCTCCCCTGTCTCCGGGTGCGCGAAGAACCGCTCCGCGGTGCGCTCGGCGTCGTTGATGTATCCCGCCGCCAGGCCGGTTCCCGCGATGTACAGCTCACCGGCGACCAGGTCCGGGCGGTCGCGCAGCGCACCGTCGAGCACGTGGAAACGCTGGTTCGCCAGCGGTACGCCGTACGGGATGCTGCGCCAGTGCGGTTCGACCGTCCCGATACGGTGGTGGATCGACCAGATCGCCGCTTCCGTCGCGCCGCCCAGGCTGACCAGCTCGCAGAAGGGCAGATGCCGTTCCGCGTGCCCGGGCAGTGACAGCGGGATCCAGTCGCCCGACAGCAGCGCGAGCCGCATGGTGGCGAGCTCGGCGGGCTCTACGTCGAGGTAGTGCATGAGCATCTGCAGCTGCGCGGGGACCGAGTTCCACAGCGTCACGCCGTGCTCGGCCACCATCGCGGCCCAGTGCGCGGGGTTGCCCCGGTGCGCCGGATCGGGCAGCACCAGCGTGGCACCGACGGCCGGCGGGCCGAACAGATCGTAGACGGAGAGGTCGAAACTGAGCGCCGCCAGACCCAGGACCCGGTCGTCCTCGGCCACGACGAAGCGCTGATTGATGTCGTGCACCGTGTTGGCGGCGGCGAGGTGACTGGTCATCACCCCCTTCGGCACGCCGGTCGAACCCGAGGTGTGCATGACGTACGCGAGGTCCTCGGGCGCCGCCGGGGACCCCTCGGGGATCTCGGCCAGCGGCACCGACCGCACATCCGTCACGTCGACGGCCTTTACGCCGGGCGGTGGCGCGTCACCGGAGGTACCGGCGGCGACGACGAACCGGGCGCCGCTGCCGGTGAGGATCCGGTCCCGGCGGACCGTGGGCTGGCCGAGGTCGACCGGAACGTACACGCCGCCCGCGAGCAGCACACCGAGGACCCCTACGGCCTGGTCCCGGCTCTTGTCGATCAGGACGCCGACGAGGTCGCCGGGGCGGCAGCCTCCGGCCCTCAGCTGCTCGGCCACGCCGGCCGCGCGCCCGAGCCACTCCCCGTAGGAGAGCGATCCGGCGGCGTCGACGACCGCGACCCGGTCGGGGTGGGCACGCGCATAGGCCACGAGCGGTTCGTGCAGGAGGCACTGCGGGGCCGGTGCCGCGGTCGCGTTGGCCGAGGCGCGCACGCTCCGCTGCCGCTCCGGCAACGGCTGCGGATCCGCGGCCTCCCACGCCTCGTCGCCTCCGGCGAGGCGGCCGAGGAGTCCGGTGAAGGCGGCGAACATGGCGTCGACCATGCCGTCGGGGAAGACCCCTTCCCGCACGTCCCAGTTGATGTCCAGACCGCCGAACGGGTCGCCCACCTGGCAGTCGATCCACACCTGCGGTGTCTGGCTGATGCCGTACACCGGGCGCGGATTGCGGCCCGCGGCCGACGCCGTCCCGCCCCCGACGCCGATGCTGCCGGTGAACACCACGGGCAGCACCGCCGCTTCGCGCCCGCGGCGCCGGGCGAGCTCGCGCAGCACCTCGACCCCGCTGAACAGCCGATGGTCGAGGTCATCGAACATGCGCTCAGCGATGGCCCTGGCCCGTTCGGCGAAGCCCGTCCTGCTCCCGCCCTCGACGGCCAGCAGGCTCAGCGAGGTGAAATCGCCGAGAAGCCGGTCGACCTGGGGGTGGAGCGGCATGCGGTTGAGCACGGGCAGCCCGAGACAGAAGCGTTCGGTGCTGCTCCAGCGGCCGATCGTCTCCGCGTACGCCGCCACCACCGCGGCGGCAGGGGTGATCCCGTGCTCGGCGGCGCGCTTCTTCAGCGACTGCCAGACGCGGCTGTCCAGTGCCGCCGTGAGCCTGCGGAAGCGCGGCGGGGCGGTCGCCGGGTCGTGGTCGTCGCGCAGCGGCAGCGCCGGCGCGCCGGGCAGTTCGTCGATGCGGTCCCACCAGTACGCACGGTCGCTCGCGTACTGGTCCGTGTCCCGCAGCCTGCGTTCGGCGAGCACGTAGTCCCGGAAAGTGGCGTCGAGCGGGGGCAGTTCGCAGTCCGGCTGCTCGTAGCGGCGGTCGAGCTCGGACAGCACCTGCTGCATGCTGAGCCAGTCGAGGGCCATGAAGTCGACCGACACGTGCAGCACACTGCGCTGCGGGGTCAGAGTCAGGCGCAGGGCGTACATGGGGCGCTCGCCCGCGGGGTGCACCTTGTGGGACAGCTCGTCGCGGACGGCGGCGATCGTCTTGTCGACCGTCTCGTCGGCCGCTGAGCGGAGGTCGGCGACCGCGATACTCGTATCCTTCAGCGTGGGCAGCACACGCTGGGTGCCGTCTTCGCTGATGACAGTGCGCAAGGTGTCGTGGCGCCGCACCAGGCCGTCCCACGCGTCCTGCAGCCGCTCCGCGTCGAGATCGGCCGGATAGTCGAACTCCAAGTAGATGTGGCAGGAGACCCCGCCGTAGTCGAAACCTGCGTTGCGGCCGAACAGGTAGGCCGACTGGATGTCCGTGAGCGGGAAGGGCTGTTCACGCTCCTCGGGCCGGTCCTGCCACACCGGGTCGTGGCCCTGCGGCCTCTTCGGCCGGGGGCCCGTGTCGGCATCGGCCACGAGGGGCAGAAGCTCCGCCTTGAGACGCCGCAGCTCTGCCAGGCGCCGGTCGTCCATCACGCCACGGGGGGCGCGGAAGCGCAGTGCGTCCCCCTCACGCCACAGGCGGATGCCGGCCTCGCGGAATTCACCGAGCAGTTCGTTGGCGTTCACACCGCACCTTCTTCGCAGTCGTCGCCGTCGAACCCGTCGTCGGCGGACACAAGCTGGTCGATCAGCACGCCGAGTCCGGCGACGGTCGGTGTGCGCATCACCTCGCGCATGGGCAGTACGACGCCCCACGCTTCGCGTACCTCGGCGACGAAGCGCGTCGCGAGCAGACTGTCGCCGCCGAGCCGGAAGAAGTTCTCGTCCCGGCTCACCGAGTCGAGCCCGAGCAGCTTCATCCACCGTTCGGCGACGAAGAGCTCGGTGTCGCCTGCCGGCGGATCTCCCGCGCCCCGGGGCCGCTCGACGAAGTGGTCGAGCAACGTGCGGATCTGCCGGCGGTCGACCTTTCCGTTGGCGCTGAGCGGCAGCGTGGGCAGCACGGCCAGATGGGCGGGAACCATGTGCTCGGGCAGCCGGTCCGCCGCCCAGCGGCGAAGCTCGTCCGCGTCGACTCCGCGCACCGCCTCGGGCCGGTCCGCGCGCAGCAGGATCTCGCCGGTGGCCTCGGTGCGCACCACCGTCACCTCGCACAGTCCGGCCGTGGCGCACGCCTCCGCCCAGCGCTCGCTGCTGTAGAGCCACCCGGAGCGTGACCCGCCCTCGTCGAACCGGCCCGCACGCGCTTCGAGCGGCAGCGCGGTCACCAGTGCGAGCGGGGTCGGGTGGCCGCGTTCGAGCAGGTAGAGGCGGCCGCCCGGGGCGAGCAGAAGGGACATGGTGGCCAGGGCCGCCTCGGGGTCGGGCATCCGGTGCAGGACGTTGTTCGCCACGACGGCGTCGAAGGCGTGCACGTGCTGGGCAGCGATCGCGGCGCCGCCCTGCAGTGCCGTGTGCGGATGATGCCCGCGCTCCCGCAGCAGCGTCCCGGCCTCGGCCAGCGTCGGCCCGGCGGCGCCGAGGAGGGTGAACTCGACTGCTTCAGAGGGGAGTTGGTCGAGCAACCGGGCGGCGCCGCGGCCGCCGGCCACGTCCCACTCGGCGACGGCCGGCGCGGTGTCGCCGCCGCGGGCCTGCAGGTCGTGCGCGACGGACCGGAGGCAGTCGGCCGTCGCCGGCATCAAGTCGTTGAGGGCCTCCGGCGCGAGGACAGGGTCGTCGAGAAGCGCCGCGGCGTCGGCGTCGCCGGACATGACGGCCGCGAAGAGCGGGACGGCCCACTCCAGCGCGGTGGCGACCGCCTCGAAGGGCGTCCCGCGGGTGGCGGCGCGCGCCTGCCCGATCCAGGCGTCGTCTCTCACCTCGGCCCACCGCGGGCCGGGTTCGCACGTCCCGTCGGCGCGACGTACCAGGACGGAGCGTTCGGCGAGGTAGTCGAGCCAGATGTCCACGACGGGCTGCTGCTCGGCGCAGACCGACTCGCGGACTCCCGCGCCGCCCTGCCCGATCAGCGGTTCGACGACACCGGCGAGAAGCACCTCCACCAGGCGGTGCTCGTGCAGGTGCGGATCGTCCTCCGCCGTGGCGTCAGCCGGGGGCGGCAGGAATACGTTCCGCTGCGCCGTGCCGCCGTCCGTGTCGGCCACGTCCGGCAGCGGCCGGTCCGGCGTGCGTTCCACAACGGCGGCGACCAGCGCGCTGCGTCCTTCGGTGAACGCAACGGCGACCGACTGCGCGACCGCGGGATGCGACTGAAGACAGGTCTCGATCTCACCCAGCTCCACGCGGAATCCGTTGATCTTCACCTGGTGGTCCTGGCGCCCGAGGAACTCCAGATTGCCGTCGGGCCAGTACCGGCCGAGGTCGCCCGTGCGGTACCAGCGCTCCCCGTCGTGCTCGGGGAAGCGCTCCGCGGTCAGGCCGGGGTCGTTCCGATAGCCGAGGGCGACGCCGGTACCGCCGATCCACAGCTCGCCGGGCGCCCAGTCGGGACAGTCCCGGCCACGCCCGTCCACCACTCGGAACTTCTGATTCCGCAGCGGCTTCCCGTACGGGATGGAGCGCCAGCCGTCCGGGACCTCGGTGACCTCGTACGCGTTCGACCAGATGGCGGCTTCCGTGGCGCCGCCGAGGGCGACCAGCCGGCATCGGCCGTCGGCGGCACGGGCCAGTCTCCCGGGCAGGTCGAGGCCGATCCAGTCGCCGGAGAGGAGGGCAAGGCGCAGCGCGGCGGGGAACGGTTCCTCACCGTTCGCGCTGAGCGCCATGTCGAGCAGGGCCGGCACCGTGTTCCATACGGTCACCTCGTGCCGCCGGCACAGCGCCAGCCACTCGGCGGCGTCGCGCCGGCCGGACTCCGGCACCAGGACGGCGGCACCGCCCACCGCGAGGAATCCGAAGATGTCCCACACGGAGAGGTCGAAGTCGAGCGCGGACACCGCGAGGACCCGGTCGTCGGCACCGATCGCGAACCGCTCGTTGATGTCCTCGACCGTGTTGACGGCGGCGCGATGGCTGACCTCGACCCCCTTGGGCAGGCCCGTCGAGCCCGAGGTGAAGATCACGTAGGCGGTGTCGCCGGGGTCGGCGTCCACCGGAGCGGTCAGCGGGCGCGCCCGCAGCGCCGTGTCGATGGGCAGAACGTCGACGCCGGAGCGGTCGCCGTGACCGGCGGAGTCCGCAAGTCCGCAGCCGTCGAGCACCACGCCGGCGCCGCTGAGCTCCAGGATGCGATCGCGCCGCTCGGCCGGCTGGTCGACGCCGATCGGCACGTAGGCGGCGCCCGCGGCCAGCACCCCGAGCGTGGCCACGATCTGCTGTGCGCCCTTCGGGGCGGTCACGGCGACGTACGAGCCGCGGCCCACGCCGCGCTCTGCCAGGGCGCCGGCCACGCACAGGGCTCGCCGCGCCAGCTCTCCGTGCGTCATCGACTCGTCCTCGCCCCACAGCAGGGCGGGGGCTTCGGCGCGCTGCCCGGAACGGGCGAAGAACTGCGTGTGCAGCAGGTTCTCCGTGACCGTGCGGGTGCACGAGTTGACCTCCGCGCGGCGCTGCGACTGCGCGGGCGGCAGGGGGATCTGCGGCGCCGTGGCGTCCCAGCTCTCGGTCAGCAGGCCGCGGACCAAGTTCTCGTAGGCCGACATCATCGCGTCCAGCACACCGCTCGGGAAGAGCTCCTCGACGGCGTCCCAGACCAGGAGGACGCCGCCGTCGCGGTTGCGGTAGACCTGATGGTCGAGCCAGATCTGCGGGGTCTGGGAGATCATCCACGCCGCCTCGCCGAAGCGGTCCACGAAAGCGTCCGGAACGAGCGGCGCGGACAGGTCGCAGGCGAAGACGACCGGCGCCGTCCGGGGGGTGTCCACATCGGCGCGGATGAAGTCGCGCAGCACGTCGACGCCGGAGTAGGCGGCGTTGCCGATGTCCTCGTGCATCTGCCTCTGCACGGCGCGGGCGCATGCGGCGAAGCCGTCACCGTCGGCGAGGTCGACTTCGAGCAGCACGAGGCCGGTGAAGTCGGCCACGACGCGGTGGATCTGAGGGTGCGCGTCGACGTTGCGGTCGAACAGCGGCAGGTTGAGCAGGAAGTGCTCGTCCCCGCTCCAGCGTCCGAGTACCAGGGCGAACGCCGTGGCGAGCACCGCCGAGGGCGTCAGGCCCGCCTCGCGCGCCCGGCGCTCCATGACCAGCCACTCGTCCGCGGTGAGCGCGCACGCGCGGCGGACGAACCTGGGGGCGAAGACCGTCTCGGGGTCGACCGCGAGTGGCAGCTTCGGCCCGCCCGGCAGCGACGGCAGCCTCTCCTGCCAGTAGGCACGCGCCCGTTCGCGTTCCGGGCCGCGCGCCGCTTCCTGATCCGCGAGGTACCGGCCGAAGGTGTAGGTGAGGGCGTCGAGGCCCTCGGGGTGGCCGGGTTCGTCGTACAGGAAGGCCAGGTCGGCCAGGAGCACGCGGATGCTGGCCAGGTCGGAGGCGAGCAGGTCGACGTTGAAGTGGAGCCGCTCCACGCCCTGGGGCAGCCGCGTCACCTGAACGTCGATGACCTCTCCGCGCGTGACCTCCAGGCGCCGGTGCGACAACCGCTCCCGCAGGGCGAGCGCCGCCGCCTGCGCCTCCTCGGTCGTGCGCTCGCGCAGGTCGTGCACTGTCACGCCCGGCCATACGGACTCCGCCATGATGTGCTGCGTCGCGTCGGCGGCGAACTGCACCCGGAGCATGGGATGCCGCTCGATCAGGGCGCGCACGGCCCTCTCCAGACGGTCCGGCTCCACGTGGGACGCGTCGAACTCCAGGTAGGCGTGGCAGCTGACACCGCCGAGCGGCTGCTCGTCGCCGCGGCCGATCAGATACGCCTGCTGCACCGGTGTGAGCGGGAAGGGCGTCTCCACCCGCTCGCCGGGGTCCTCGTCGGGAACGGGGGGTTGTGCCGCCGGTGCCGCGACCGCGCCGGGCGTGATCAGCTCGAACCAGGCCGCGAGGCGCGGGTCGTCGGACAGCTGCGTGAAGCTGACCTCGGCGCCGGCTCCGCTGAGCTGGTTGGCGAGGCGCATCAACTCCAGTGACTGCAGGCCGAGTTCGAACAGGTTGCTGTCGTCGTCCGACACGGTCAGCTCGATGCCCAGCAGTTCGGAGACCGCACGACGCAGGGCGTCCCGGCCCTTCTCGGACTGCGCGGCGACCAGCGTCCCCGCGCCCCCTTCAACGTGCTCCGATGACATTTCCAAGCCCCCTTGCTGCATGACGTTTCGGCCGACCTGGGAAGCATCGTGGAGTCGCCCGACGGGAGAGTGATCGATGATTTGCGGGAAGCAGGGATCTACGACGTCGCGGCCTCAGGCCTGACGGGCCTCCTCAACGGCCAGCGCCAGTTCGGCGAGGTCGCGCGCCGCGAACATCGAGCGCATCGACACGCTCACCCCGAGGTCCTTGCGTATCCGGCCGGCCAGCTTCGCTGCGAGCACCGAATGGCCGCCCAGGCCGAAGAAGTTGTCCTGAGGAGTCACTGGGCCGATCTTGAGTGTCTCGCTGACCATGGCGCACAGGATCTGCTCGTACGAGTCCGCCTCTTGACCGGCGACCACGGCGGTCCGCTCGGGAGCGGGCGCGCCGGCCCCGGACCGCGAGGCCCTCTCGGCGAGAGCCTTCCGGTCGAGCTTCCCGTTCGGCGTGGTCGGGAACTCCTCGACCACGACGACGCGTGAGGGAACCATGTGCTCGGGCAGGGTGCCGCGCGCGTGCTCGCGCAACTGCTCCTCGGAAACGGCGTGCCCTGCGGGTTCCTTGACGTGCGCGACGATGTACTCGGTGGCCACGTCGTCGCCCTCTACGGTGGCGACGGCCATCTCCACCGCAGGGTGGCTCTCCAACCGGGCCTCGATCTCGCCGAGTTCGATCCGGAAGCCGCGGACCTTGACCTGGTGGTCGATCCGCCCGGTGAAGAAGAGTTCGCCGTCCGGCTCGCACCGTCCGCGGTCTCCCGACCGGTACATCCGGCTCCCGGGCGGGCCGTAGGGGTCGGCGACGAAGCGAGCTGCCGTCAGGCCCGGGCGGTTGAGGTAGCCGCGCGCGACTCCGCTTCCCGCCAGGTACAGCTCGCCCTCCTGGCCGTCGCGGAGGTCCCGCAGTCCCTCGTCGAGCACATGGACCGCGCCGCCGATCCACGGCGTCCCGATGGTGACCTCCTCCTGGACGCGCTCGACCGGTCCGCCGATCGACGCGCCCACGGTCACCTCGGTCGGACCGTAGGCGTTGAACAGACGCCTGCCCTTGGACCACTCCGCGGCCAGGGACCGGGTGCACACGTCACCGGTGGAGGTGATCGTGCCGCCCGGCAGCAGGCCCTCGCTGTCGGTGGCGCCCAGCGCGACCGGCGGCAGGACCGCGTGGTTGACGTCGTGCTTCAGCATGGTCTCGCGCAGCGACTCCCCCGGCATCAGGTCGTCCTGCGACGCCATCACGAGAGTCGCACCGTGCAGCAGCGCCAGCGTGAAGTCCCAGAACCAGGCGTCGAAACTGAAGGACGCCCACTGCAGCACCCGGTCGCCGGGGCCGACCGCATACAGCTTCGCCTGGGTCGCGACCAGATCCGCGACGCCGGCGTGGCTGACCGCGACGCCCTTGGGGGCACCGGTCGAGCCGGAGGTATAGATGACGTACATCAAATGGGCAGGGCTCAGCGGCGCGAGCCGCTCGTCCGCGGCGATGTCGGCACCGCTCCCCTGGCTGCAGACCGCCTCGTCGAGCACGAGCTCCGGCACGTCCAGGCGCAGTGACGTGACGTCTTCCGTGCGCAGCAGCAGGACGGGCCGCGCGTCCACGACCATGTGGGTAAGCCGCTCGGCCGGATATTGCGGGTCGAGCGGCAGGTAGGCGCCACCGGCCTTCAGCACGGCGAGCACCGCGACGATGAGCTGGGGCGACCGTGGTATCGCGACCGCGACCAGGCAGTCGGGCCCCACGCCGGCTGCGATCAGTCGCCTGGCGAGCCGGTTCGCGCTCGCGTTCAACTCCGCATAACCGACGACGGTGTCCTCGAAAGCGATCGCCGGAGCCTCGCCCGACCGGGCGACCGTGGACTCGAACAGATCCGAAACAGTATCCATCTTCACTCCCCTCCGACACGGTTCGCACACCAACAACAACCATGGTTCGGCGCCCTGGCGGCCCGGCACATTCTTGCCGAGACCTTCTATACGTCTTCTGTGCCGATTCTTAGGTATTGCGCACCGGCCTCTATGTCCTCTGTATGCGCCGCCGATCAGAAAGCCACGATGTCACGCGGCTTCATACGTCACCGAAGCCGTGAAAGAACTCTTTCTCCGCTCGGGCACGGGCGGACTGATCGCCCATGATGAGTCTTCGCCTAACGGCGCTCGCGCCGCCGTCTGAACATGCATACCGCACGCTTGCGTTCGTGACGAGGAGAGGGATCGAAGTGACCGAGGAACTGAACTACCGGAACTATCTGGAGCTCGACACTTTGCTGTCCCTCCAGAAACCCCGCAGCGCAGGGTCGGCGGCCACGAAGTCCACAGTTCTTTCGGAGCAGTTCTTCATCATCGCGCACCAGACGAGCGAACTGTGGCTCACACAGATCATCGCCGATCTGGAGGCCTCCATCGACACATTCACGACGACCGACGACACGTCTCGCGCGGAATGGGTCATCGATCTCCTGCAGCGTGCGGCGGAACTGATCCGCCTGCTGCACAGTCAGCTGACGGCGCTCGACCGGCTGTCCCTGTCCGACTTCGCCGCGTTCCGTCCGCTGCTCGGGACCGCCAGCGGAGCGCAGTCGCAGCAGTTCCACCGGCTGGCGAAGCTCATCGGTAACGCCGAGCACGACGGGCCCCTGTACGAGTCGTTCACCGCGTGGGTGGCCAGGTCAGGGCAGTCCGTCACCGAACTCGCGCTGAAGGGCACCGAAGCGAACGCCTACTACCGGATCATCGACGTCATGCTGGACATCGGCAACGCCTACTGGCGCTGGCAGGTGTGCCATATCGGCCTCGTCACGAAGATCATGGGCAGCCGGCCCGGAACCGGCGGCACCTCGGGGGCCGGCTACCTGCTCGACCGCTGCACGCTGCCGTTCTCCGAGCTGCGTGAGCTGCGTGGTCAGGCACACGTCGGGCTCAGCATCGCCTAGACGGGCTCGAGGACGAAGCCACGCCCCCAGACGTTGCGCACGGCGAGTCCGACCATCTGCAGGCGCCGGCGCAACCGCATCACGTGGAGGTCGAGCGCGTTGCTGGACGAGCTGGCCCCGGAGCGTTCGAGGATGTCCCGCAGTTCGGCCCGGTAAATGATCTGTCCGTATCGGGCCACCAGCGGCGCCAGCATCTCGCACTGCGTCAGCGAGAGCGTGACCGACGAGTCCTTGAAGCAGAGGATGCCCGCCGGGTCCAGCACGGGCTTCGACTTGAGCACCCCCCGGGCCGCCAGCTGCCGGACCCGGGCCTGGAGGTCCTCCCTGACTATCGGAGGCCGCACCCAGTCCTCGTGGAAGCTCAGGTGTTCGGGAGGCGCCGCGCCGTGCTCGACGACCAGAAGACACAGATGCCCGCGGACTTTGCACTGCTCGCGTTTGTCGCTCTCGGCCGGCCATCGGACGAACTTGACCCGGTTCTTCATGTCAATCTTCACAGGTATCCCCCAATTAACCTTGTTCCGTTGAATACAAGAAGCGGGCTGTTCAGGCCTTGTGCGCGTCCATTGCGTCCCGCAGGCTCTTGGGCCGCATATCGGTCCAGGTCTGCTCGATGAATTCGACCGTCTCGCCCCGGGCTGCCGGGCCGTACGCAATTCGCCAGCCATCGGGCACGGCTATTCCACTCGGCCACAGCGAGTATTGCTCTTCGTCATTGCACAATGCCAGGAAGTCTTGACTGTCATCCTCGAACAGATCAGGCATGATTGATGATCCCCTAGGCTGATCGGAGTCCTTCTAGGAATCGAGGCCGCGCAGGGCCGGAACACCGAAAGTGACATCCACTCTGCGGATGTCACTGCGCCCTGCAAGCCAGTCTCTGGAATTGGAAGAACTTTAACCATCCACGTCTCGCCACGAAAGTGTCACTCCACATTCGCCCCTGTGTATTTTTCACACGGAGAAATGGAGAAGTCGACGCCAGCCGTGCGCAGCGTGGTCGTACGCTGCGTGGTCGTGCGCCCAGGGCCGCACCGCACCCGCGGCCGGCGGCGGCCTCATCGGTGGACATCCCGGCGAAGAAGACGTACGCGTGTCAGGGGTGTTGACATCCACCTGCGGTCACGCGAAGGGCTCCCGCTCGTCCGCCTCCGCTGATGTGGATCATCAGGGCGAACGAAACGGGAGCCTGCCGTCACCGGCTGACCGTCAGGAACGCGCGGCCTTCGAGTCGAGGACGTGCTCCAGGTAGTCCCAGTGGCTCGGCAGCCGTTCGACCTGCGCCTTTGCCTGGTCCCTGATGAGCCGCAGCTCCTTCGTCGCGGCGACGTCGTCCATCATCGCCAGACCGGGCAGGGACCGCACCTCGAGACCGCCCAGCCCCAGGATCATCGCGGTGTACGAGTACGGTTCGAATCCGTGGTAGTAGGGGTAGACCGTGTTCTCGTCGGGGAGCTTGACCTTCCACTGCTCCAGCCGTTCGGCGAGGCCGTCGGGCTTCGCCCGGGTCTTGGCGTCCCGCCAGTAGTCGTTGTCGTTGCGCTTGGCGGCCACGTAGTGCAGGACGAGGAACTCCCGTACGCCGTCCATCACATGGGCGACCTGCCGGTTGTAGGACCTGCGCAGCTGATCGTCGTCCCGGCCGCCCGGGAAGTGCTTCACCAGCTGCTCGATCCCGTTCTGGATGAAGAAGATCCCCGTCGACTCGAGCGGCTCGACGAACCCGCTGGACAGTCCGATCGCCACGCAGTTGTTCACCCAGGAGTTCTCGCTGCGGCCGATGCGCATCCGGATGTGGTTGGCCTCCAGGTCGTCCGCGGCAGGGCCGACGAACTCCCGGAGCGTGCGCTCGGCCTCGTCCGGGGTGCAGTAGTCGCTCGCGTAGACATAGCCGGTACCGATCCGCCCGACGAGCGGGATGGTCCAGATCCAGCCCGCCTCCTTCGCGGTCGACCTGGTGTAGGGGCCCATGCCCTGGTCGGCCATCTCCCTGGGCACGCGGAGCGCGACCGCGCTGTCGTTCGGCAGAGTGTCCTGGTAGGAGACGAAGGGCACGCCGAGCTTCTTGTTGAGCAGCATGCCGCGGAACCCGGTGCAGTCGATGAAGAGATCGCCCGCGAGGTCGCCGCTCTCCTTGGTGCGTACGTGCGTGATGTTGCCGCCCTCGTCCAGTTCGGCGGCGACGACGTCGTCGAGGACGTGCCGGACCCCGCGATCGGTGCCATAGCGAGTGAGCAGCTTCGCCAGCAGGGTCGCGTCGAACTGGTACGCGTACGGGAACTGGGTGGTCTGCTCGGCCATCGTGGACCGGGCCATCGCACCCGACCCGTGCTCGCCGAACTCGGGCCCCAGCCACTGTCCGTCCATCCCGCGGGGCGAGCGCTTGGCGTCGCACAGCGCGGCGATCACCGTGCAGTCCCGGTCGTAGTCCGCGCTGGGCTTCTTGTGCAGCCACCAGTCGGCGAGGGACACGCCCTCCACCACCCGCGGCCGCTCGAAGGGGTGGTAGAAGTGATGCCCCTCGGCCCGCCAGTCGTCGTAGCGGATCGCCAGCTTGTACGTGGCGTGACACTCCGGCATCCAGTCGCGCTCCTCGAGTCCGAGGTACGCGAAGAAGTGCCGGATCGTGCTGAACGAGGCCTCACCGACACCGATGGTGGGCACATTCCTGGACTCGACGAGAGTGACCGCGAGCCGGTCGCCGAACGACGCCTTCAGATACGACGCGGTCATCCAGCCGGCGGTCCCGCCGCCGACGATCACAACACTCTTGGCCATCGTTTCCTCAACCCCTTTTGCACGAACTGACTTCGAACCTCTCACCGGCCTCGTCTCAGGCGGCTGACGTCGGGCCCCCGTCACCGCACTCGTCGACGAACTCCACGATCCTGCGCACCCCCGTCTCCAGCGCGGACTGATCCACGCAGAACGCGACACGGACCAGCTGCCGTGCCCAGGGCGCGAAGGTGTGGGAGCGGACGCGGCCCCGGTCGTCGAGCTCTGGGCGCATGGCGAACCCCTCGCCCGGAACGACCGCGACGCCCTTGCGCTCCAGCAGCCGGGCCGCGAACGTCTCGGCGTCCATACCGGTGCGGCCCACGTCCAACATCGCGTACCACCCGCCGGCAGGGAGCTCGTGCAGCAGCCCGGCCCGGATCAGCGGCGGCAGCGCCACGTCCCGGTTGCGCTGAACCAGCTTGCGGTTGGCCGCCGTCGACTCGTGGCGGCTGTCCAGCGCGGCGATGCCCGCGTACTGGACCGGGGTCGAGGTGCCGATGATGTTGGCCTCCTGGGCGACCTTCATGACATCGGCGGCGCGGTCGTTCGCCAGCGCGACGTAACCCAGCCGGTAGCCGGTCATCGCGAAGCTCTTGGAGAAGCTGAAGACGCTGTGCACGATGCGCTCTTCGACGGGGAGGTCCCGTTCGAACGACGCGACCGAGACGTGCTCGCGCTCGTAGACGAAGTGCTCGTAGGCCTCGTCGCTGATGACCTGCCAGTTCCGGCTGCGCGCCAGGTCCAGCAGGGCGCCGATCTCCGAGCGGTCCAGGACCACACCGGTCGGGTTCGCCGGCGAGTTGATCAGCAGGACCCGGGTGCGCGGCGTCGCCGCGGCCGCGATCGCCTCGGGGTCGGGCCGGAGGTCCGCGCCGAGCGGGTAGAGCACGGGCCGGAAACCCGCGAGCACGGCCTGCTGCAAGTGGACCGGCCAGTGCAGCTCCGGCAGCAGGATCTCCGCGCCGGGCTCCGCCAGCGACTGCAGCAACGCGGCCAGGCCCTGGCAGGAGCCCGGTGAGATCAACAGCCGGGAGACCTCGCTGTCCACGCCGTTGTCCGCGCGGAGCTTGTCCACCACCGCCGCACGGAGTTCCGGCAGGCCCTCCACCCCGGTGTACTTGGTCTCACCGCGCCGCACGGCGTCGATGAAGGCCTCGGCGACGTTGTCGGCCGGGTTGAAGTAGGGGTCGCCTACATGCAGCTTGACCACATCGACGCCGGCCTCCTTCTCTCTGAGCTCCGCAGCCCGGAAGATGCGGTGCAGGCAGGAGGAAGGAATGGATCCGGCGGCGGACAACGTCTCGGAATTCATGCTCGTGCCACCTCTGTCCCGTTGGAAACCGTCAGATTCATCAGGTGTGTCATGCGGTGCGGCCGCCGTCGACAGGGATCAGCGCGCCGGTGATCCAGCCAGACAGCTGCGGGTCGAGCAGCAGGCAGACCCACTGGCCGATCTCGGTGGCCTCGCCGAACCGGCCCATCGGGGTCGACGCGAGGAGGTCGAGGCGCATCTGCTGGGTGGCCTGTTCGCCCAGGCCGGTCTCGTTCCACATCGGGGTGTCCACCGGGCCCGGAAGGATCGCGTTCACGCGTACGTCCGGTGCGAGTTCCCTGGCCAGGGAGCGTGTGAGGCTGTTGAACGCCGCCTTCGTCGCGCCGTAGAAGGAACGCCCCGGCATGGACAGCGCACCGCCGACCGACGAGATGTTGACGACGCTGCCGCCGCGGGCCCGCAGTTGCGGAAGCGCGCGTCGGATGAGCTGGGCCGGCGCGGCGACGTTGACGGCGAACATGGCGTCGAACTCCGCGGGATCCATCTCCTCCAGGCGGCCGAACCGGGCGCGCCCGGCGTTGTTGACCACCGCGTCGAGTGCGCCGAAACTCTCGGTCGCCGCCGTGACGATCCGTTCGGCGGCACCGGACGCACCGACGTCCTGGGCCACCACGGTGACAGCGTCCCCGTAGCGTTCCGCCAGCTCCCCCAGGGGTTCCGGGTTACGCCCGACGGCGGTGACGCTCGCGCCCGACTTCAGCAGGCACTCCGTGATCCCACGGCCGATACCGGTGGCCGCGCCGGTGACCACGACCGACTTCCCGGCGAGCGTCATCCCACGACCTCGCTCTCCGCAAGGACCGAGAGGATGTCGCTGATCAGCTCGTCCGGGTCGGACAGGAACCGGAAGTGCCCGCCCGGGAAGGCCCGCACGCTGAACGGGCCGGTTCCGGACTCGGCCCAGGCCTCCAGCCCGGCAGCGTCGACCAGCGGGTCCTCGGTGTTGAAGTAGCCGCGGACCCGGCTGCTCAGCGACCCGTCGGGCCGCTTCGGCCGGTAGGTCTCGTGGAGCGCGATGTCCGACCGGAGCACCGGCAGGAGCAGCTCCCTGAGCTCGACGTCGTCCGCCACGTCCGGGTCGATGCCGCCCATGTCCCGCAGTAGGGACCAGAGTTCGTCGTCGGGGAGCAGGTGCGTGCTCCCGCCGGCGGCCGGCCACGGGGCCGGTGCGCCGGAGACGAACAGGCAGTCCACGGGTGTGCCTCGCTCCTGCAACTCCCGCGCGGTCTCGTACGCGACCAGGGCGCCCAGGCTGTGTCCGAACAAGGCACAGGGGGCGGGGTCGAGGCGCTGCAGTTCGGTCGCGACGCAAGTGGCCATCTCGGCGATGCTGCTCGCGGGGTCTTCGGCGATCCGGTCGGCGTGCCCCGGGTACTGCACGGCGAGCAGCTGGGAGTGCGCGGGCATCGCCGACGACCAGGCACGGTAGGTCGCCACCGAGCCGCCGGAGTGGGGAAAGCAGACCAGCCGGTCAGCGGGGCGCTCCACGCCGTTGAGGGACCGCACCCAACCTCGATCAGGCGTTCGTCTGAAGGTCACACCGTCGAGCTTCACCGAACGCGTGACCCACCTACGACAATCTGTCAAAGCTCTGTCGAATCTTCCGTCACTCCTGCGCGGCTGCCCGAACCTGATGCCGTCGCAACCAAGGAGGACGCATGCTGGACGGGTTCGTGCCCTGGCCGCCCGAGTTCGCCGACCGCTACCGCCGGGCCGGCTACTGGAACGGGGTCTCCCTGAGGCAGCTGCTCGCCGACAGCGCGGGACGCCGCCCGGACAAGATCGCAGCGGTGGACGTGCAACGCCGGGTCACGTACGGCGAGTTGCTCGCGGAGGCCGACCGGATAGCGTCCGGTCTGCTCGATCTCGGCATCGGCCCCCGGGACCGGGTGGTCGTGCATCTGCCGAACCGGATCGACTTCCTGACCACCGTGGTCGCGCTGCTCGGCATCGGCGCGATACCGGTTCTCGCCCTGCCCGGTCACCGCCGTGAAGAGATCCTCCACCTGACGCGCGCTTCGGGTGCGGTCGCCTACGTCGGCCCGGACCGGCTACAGGGGTTCGACTTCCGGGCGCTGGCCCGCGACGTCCGCCGGGAGGCGAGCAGCCTGCGGCACGTCGTGGTCGCGGGCGACGCCGAGGAGTTCACGCCGCTGTCCGAGCTCGCTCTGGCCGCCGAACGGGAACTGCCGCCGGTCGACGCGTCGGAGGTGGCGCTGCTGCTGCTGTCGGGCGGCACCACCGGTGTGCCGAAGCTGATTCCGCGGACCCATGACGACTACGCGTACAACATCCGCGCCTGCGCCGAGGTCGTGGAGTTCGACGACAGCGGTGTCTACCTCGCAGCGAATCCCGTGCCGCACAACGCCGCACTCGGCTGCCCCGGAGCGCTGGGTGCCTTGCTCCTCGGCGGCAAGGCCGTCCTTGCCGCCAACCCCAGTCCCGACCACGTCTTCCCGCTGATCCAGCAGGAAGGTGTCACGCTGACCACGCTCGTACCCGCCCTGGCGCTGCTGTGGGCGGACTCGGTGTCGTCCAAGCCGGTCGACATGAGCCGCATGACCATCCAGGTGGGCAGTTCCAAGTTCGGGCCCGCGGCGGCGGATCGGGTGAGCAAGAACCTGGGCTGCCGGATCATGAACGTCTACGGCATCGGTGAGGGCCTGATCACCCACACGCGGCTCGACGACCCGCCGGAGGTCGTCTTCAGCACCGAGGGCAGGCCCGTGTGCCCGGACGACGAGATCAGGATCGTCGACGCGGACGACCGCGAGGTCGGCCCGGATGTGACCGGCGAGCTGCTCACCCGCGGCCCGTACACGATCCGGGGGTACTTCGCCGCGCCGGAGGTCAACCGCCGGTCGTTCACCGCCGACGGGTTCTACCGCACCGGTGACCTCGCCCGGATGACCGACGACGGGAACGTCGTCATCGAGGGCCGCCTCAAAGACATCATCCATCACCTGGGCGAGAAGGTCTCGGCGGAAGAGGTCGAGGGCCATGTCCTGACCCACCCTCTGGTCCGGGACACCGCCGTGATCGGCGTCCCGGACGAAGAACTCGACGAACGTCTCTGCGTCTTCGTCGTCCTCGGAAGCAGCGCGAGCACGTCGACGCCGGACATCACCCTGCGCACCCTCCGGGAGCACCTCCGCCAACGCGGCCTGGCGTCCTACAAGTTCCCGGACGAGCTGATCGTGGTGCCGGACCTGCCGCGCACTCCGGTGGGCAAGATCGACAAGCAGGCGCTGAAGGCCTCGCTCGGTGAGCGCCAGACGGCCTAGGTGTACTGACCCGTGAGGTTAGGAACGCGGCTGGCGGGTGGTAGGCCGCCGAGCGCGGTGTGCGCGCGGTGGTGATTGTAGGTGTGCAGCCAGTTGGGGAACGCTTCGCGTCGTTGGCTTTCTGAGTGGTAAGGGCGGGCGTATGCCCACTCTTCCAGCAGGGTGCGGTTGAGGCGTTCGACCTTCCCGTTGGTTTGCGGCCGGTAGGCGCGGGTGCGTTTGTGCGAGATGCCGGCCGCGGCCAGCGTGTTGCGCCAGGCGTAGGACTTGTAGCAAGCGCCGTTGTCGGTGAGGACGCGCTCGACAGTGATCC